>JANQPR010000156.1 GCA_028285385.1 Phycisphaera sp. | reverse complement strand
GCGACAGCGAGGAGCGGGGCGCGGCACGGGCGACGGCCCGGCCAACAGGATCGGCGCGCCCGGGTTACCGGATGGCGGGGGAGGGGGTCGCGGTGGTTCCAGGAGGGATGGATGTCGGGGCGTACGCGGTGGATGCGAGTCGGGGCGAGGCGCGGGAGCGGTTGGGGTGGCCGACGGATCGGCAGGTGGTGCTGAGCGTGCGGCGGCTGTCACGGCGTATGGGGTTGGACGTGTTGGTGGACGCGGCGGCGCTGATGCGGGACCGAGTGCCGGACGTGCTGGTGTTGATCGGGGGCAGGGGCGCGGAAGCGGCGGCGCTGCTCGATAGGATCGCGGCGCGCGGTCTCGGGGATCACGTGAAGCTGGTCGGCTTCGTGCCCGAGGAACACCTCGCGTTGGCGTATCGCGCGGCTGACGTGTCGGTGGTTCCGTCGCGGGCACTCGAAGGCTTCGGGCTGGTGGCGGCCGAGTCGTTGGCGGCCGGGACGCCGGCGCTGGTCACCAACGTCGGCGGGTTGCCCGAAGTAGTCCGTGACCTTGACGAACGGTTGATTGTCGAACCCGAGAGCCCGGCCGCCTTGGCAGACGCGCTTGCCGCGGCGCTGTCGGGCGACTGGGATGTGCCCGATGCGGCCGCGTGTCAGGCGTACGTCCGTGATCGTTTTGACTGGTCGGTTGTTGCTCCGAAAGTGCTGGGCGTTTATCGCGAGGCGATCGAGGCGCACCGTGAGGGTTGATATGGGATAACAACAGGATGGGAGCAGTGACGCCAGCTGATAAACCCGCGGCCCCGACGCCGCGGGTTCTCTTTTTGGATCAGTCGCCGGCGCTCGGCGGTGCCGAGTTGATGCTGCTCGATTTGGTGACAGGTCTGGCCGGAGACAACCGCGTCGTTGTCTTCGGGGAGGGCCCATTCCCGGAGCGCCTTCGGGCTAGGGGGATCAACACCGAGATTCTTGCTTTGAGCGATAGCGCACGTGGTGTCACCAAATCCGCGGGCGTGGCCACGTCGCTCATGGCTGGCCCGGCTGTATGGCGAGCCGCTCGCGCAACGGCGGCGTTGGCGCGAATGCACGACCTGATCTACGCCAACACACCCAAGGCGTTGCTGGTTGCGGCTATCGCCGGCCGGCTCGCCCGCAAACCCGTAATCTTCCATTTACACGACCTATGGACGGAGTCGCACTTCAGCGCGCTCAATCGACGAGTGGCGTGTTTCGCAACGCGCTTCGGGGTGAGCCATGTGGTCGCCAACTCGGCGGCCTCGCTCGAGGCGCTACGGGGCGCGGGTTGTCGGACGCCGGCGACAATTGTTCATAACGGCATCAACGCTGCGCCGTTTGACACGGTAACGCAGGAAGACACGCGCAGGGTTCGTATGGAGCTGGGTCTCCCCGGTGATGCAACCGTCGTCGGTGTATTCGGCCGGCTAACGCCGTGGAAGGGGCAAGATGTCCTGCTCGATGCCCTTTCCCGACCCGAGCTTTTGCCGTGCCGCGCCATCGTGGTGGGCGACGCGCTGTACACGCAGGAAGACCGGCAATACGCCGAGATGCTCTCTCGGCGTGCGGATGCCCACCCGTTGACCGGGCGGGTTCAGTTGCTCGGGCATCGCGACGATGTGCCGGCGCTCATGAAAGCGTGCGATGTGATTGCTCACACGTCGACGCGTCCGGAGCCCTTTGGGCGGGTGATTGTCGAAGGGATGCTCGCCGGCACGCCGGTCGTGGCAACGGATGCCGGCGGAGTTCGGGAGATCGTGACGCAGGATCGAACCGGTTTCCTGGTCGCGCCAGGTGACGCGTCGGCCCTCGCCGCGGCCATCGAGCGCGTGCGGGCCGACCGGAAAGCCGCTCAGCAAGTCTCGCGTAGGGCACGCCTCTCCGTCCGCAACCGCTTCTCCGTGGAGACGATGGTGGCCGGTTTGGCCGAACGGATCTGCCAGATCGCCAATCGTGCGCCGAGTACGGACTTCCCCCCGAGCGCTCGCCGCTCATGAGGCAGAGCCGTTCCGGCTTTCTGCAGACCGAGTTCCGACGCGGGTCGGGAGGCTTTCATCGCGGCCGCGGCCCGCCGATTGGTCGCGGATCGATGCCACACCGGGAGTCGGAGCGTTGGGCGATTGCCGATCGAGTGAACTCGCGTGCGCTCGGAGTTTGTTGACCTGGGCGTGCGCGATCTGCATATCCACCGCGGCTCGCCCGCGCAGGGCGCGGGTTTTGGTCAGCATTTCGTATGCCCGAATGAAACGGCTGAACGCCTTGTCGACGCGCGCCTGTACAGGCGGATTGTCCGTGTGCAAGGGATCAATTTAGATTGCAAACGTAGTCTATGTGGGCGATCCCAAATCGCGCGGATCAATGCGACTTCAGCGGGGTCCCCATCCTTCGGCGATAGAAGGCTCTCCAGCCGCCGGACTTCGATGATGGCCACTTTGATCCAGAGCGGCGCGGTCAGAGTGTTGGAGGTGAGACGCCGGACAATGTGGTCAGACAGGACTTCGGTGGGAGCGATCGCCTCCAAGCTCGCCCTCCGTTCGGCGGACCCTGCTCGCGTGTTGTTTACCTCGCCGGAAGCCCGCTGCCACCAACGCGCGGCTTCGCGTTCGGAATCCGAAAGGACATCTAGGAGAGAGTTCGAGTAGGGCACCGGCAGGCAGGTGTCGATCTCGCGTCGCTCGTGAGCCGGTTTCCGACAGAACTCCCGAAACTCGTCACGTGACTTGGTTCGAGGTTTCTCGGCACCTGTGGAAGGGATGTAGCATCTGAAGGCATCGAGAACTCCTTTCTTCCGATGCCGCGCTCGCGTCGTCAACGTCCGCATGACGGCGTGATCGCGTCAGGAGTGATGCGACCTGCTTCTGACGCGCCACGTCCCCTTGGGGCGATACAGGCTTGCTTGCTCGAGTCCCGCGATTCCAATCGCGGGTGCGGATTCGTACGCTGTGTCAACCACTTTCCTTAGCTTCTCTGAAGCTTTCCACCTTAGCCGTTGCAGATTGACCTGCCCCCCTCAACTCGGTTCAGTTTTGGATTCCATCATCTGAGGCTTGGGCTCGAAGAAAGGCAGGTCAGCGTCGTCGAGCAGGGCGACCTCGACGCCGTGCTGCAGAACTGGGGCGACGTCGTCAACGCGCCCGACTTCCGCGGCGTCGCGGCGCCCAAGCCGGGCGCGGTGGCGTGCCTAGTCGTTCTGCTCGTTGCTCGTCGGCGGGTGTGTGGTGGCCGGCGGGTCGCGCGGGTGGTGTGACCCGGATCAGGCCCAAAGCTCAGCGAGAATCGGGCCACAACGCCAGTTTCAACGGTGTCGAGCAGACCGGAGGCCGAACGGGAATTTCCGGTTGGTTCGGCGGGGCCCGCGTGGTAGGCTCGGGTTGTTCTAGAACCTTCCGTGAGCCCGCTGATGCGTTGTTTCTTTTGGCCGAGTTGGGCCCCATTCGGGGTGTTTTTGTCCGCGGCGGTGACCTCGGTGCCGGGGGCGGCGATCGCGTCTACCGGATCGACGAGCCCGTTCCGTGACACGCGTTCGCTGTGGATGTCGCGGTTCGAGTTCTCGACCGAGGCGCAGATCCGCGATCGGGTGGCGGCGGTTGCCGACGCGGGGTTCACGGACCTCTACTTCCAGGTCCGCGGGCAGGGCGACGTGCTCTACCCCTCGGCGATCGAGTCGTGGGACAACAAGTACGGCGGCGGCATCGGGCCGGGGTCGGGGCCGGGGTTCGACCCGTTGGCGATCGCGCTCGACGCGGCCGAGTCGAACGGGTTGAACCTGCACGCCTGGATCAACGCGGTCCCGATGTGGCGGGACTCGTCCGCGCCGCACTTGCCGCCGAGCGACCCGAACCACTTCTACAACCAAAGGCCGGACCTGCGGCTCAAGGATGTCAACGGCAACGACATGCCGCTGTCGACCGGACAGTACGTCGGCGTCAACCCGACGCACCCCGACACGGCCCAGCACCTCGGCGCGATCGCCGGAGAGTTGATGACGAACTACGGGTCGCTCGGCCTCGACGGCGTACACCTCGACTACATCCGCATGGTCACGAACAGCGCGTTCAGCCCGTTGACCTACCCGCAGGACCCGGCGACCCGCGCCCGTTTCACGAGTGAGACCGGGCTCAACGCCGCCACCAACCCCGACGCGTACAAGACCTGGGTCGGCGACAAGATCACGGTGCTTGTCGAAACCGTTCGTGACACCGTCCACGGCATCGACCCCGACGCGGAACTCAGCGCCGCGGTCTGGCGAGACTACGACATCGGCGGCCGGGACTACCAGCAGTTCGCCGACCAGTGGGCGGAGTCGGGCGCCGTCGACACGGCGTACCCGATGATTTACACCGCCAACGATGCGCTATTCCGCGACAACGTGCTGAAGTGGAAGGCGCTCGACCATCAGAGCAAGGTCGCGGTGGGTTTGGGGTCGTACCTGCACGGCTCCAGCGCCCAGACGCTTGAGCAGCTCGACACCGCTCAGTACCTCGGAGCCAACGGCTTCAACATCTTCTCCTTCGGCACGCTCTTTTCGGGCAGCTCGCTCCGGCCGTTCGGCGAGGACGTCAAAGCGTACAACGAAGCGCTCGCCGCACGCCCGGACGACAACCTGCCGCTCACGACGTTCGAAGACGGCGACGAGGGGTACTTCGGCTTCTCGCCGACGCTTTCGGGCTCAAACCTGGGGATCGACAACGCCACCACCGCGACGCTCACGCAAGACACCGCCGCGGAAGGCGACGCATCGCAACGCCTGGACATCGTTACGAACGACCCCGAAGGCTGGTTCCTCCGCCACGTCGCGGGCTCCGCGAGCGGGATCGCCAACCCGGACGGTAACCGCGAGTTGATCGCTCAAGGCTACCTCGGGTTTTGGCTGCGGACGTTCGGCCCGGGGCTCAGCGTGCGCATCGCGATCGACGACGTCGAGGGCACCGCCGAGCGCGGCGTCGCGAAGGACATCATCGCCGACGGTGACTGGCACCTGTACGAGTGGGACCTCGATGACGACGCGCAGTGGGACGGCTGGGTCAACGGCGACGGGCTGATCGAGGGGCAGACCGTGACGCTCGATTCGATCCAGTTCTTCGGCAGCGACGACGCGACGGTGTGGCTGGACGCGGTGATGTTCGACCCGTTCGGCTCGTTGGCCGCGGCGGTCGCCGGACTGCCTGGCGACTACGACGGCTCGGGCCAGGTCGAGCAGGGCGACCTCGACCTGGTGCTGCAGAACTGGGGCCAGGACACGAGCGGCGGCGCGCCCGGCGGCTGGATCAACGACCTGCCCGACGGCGTCATCGACCAGGCCGAGCTCGACGCGGTGCTGCAGAACTGGGGCAGCAGCGCGACGCCGGCATTGGGAGGACTCACGGTGCCCGAACCCGTCGCGTTGATGCCGTTTGTCTTCGCCCTGGTGCCGCGGCGTTGCCGCCGGATTGTGCGCCCGGAGCTGACTCCGGTGCACTTTCGGGTGGAACGACACGTGCGTATGTGATGAGCTGCGTGGCGGCGATGTGGTCATACTTCGCGCCAGCACAGCCGGCAAGTACTGCTGCGGTGTAACGTCGACGGTGGATTGGAACAAACCGCATTGTGCGGGTGGCTCGCCGTGATACCTCCTCCATCCACCGGCCATGGGCCTACACATCGCGTGTTCAGCGGGCATCTTTGAAGGAGTGCGGCGTGTTGACCACGGTGACTCATCGACTCGGCCGGCTGATGTTGTGGGTGGCGGCGTTCTGCATGGCGGGGCCAACGCTGGCGACGCCGGTGTGGTCCGACATTGTGGTCTTCGGGGACAGCTTGTCCGACGTCGGGAACGTCCGTCAGCGCAGCCTCGACGTGACCTTCGGGCTGTTCCCCCAGCCCGACAACCGGTACGACCGCGGCCGGTTCTCCAACGGCGACGTGTGGATCGAGCGCGTCGCCGACGCCCTTGGCCTGGACGCGTCGACGCGCAGCTACCGCGCGTCCGGCGCGAACTACGCCTACGGCGGCGCGACCACCGGGCCGGGCTCGAGCAACCTGACCATCACCCGCAACGTCGGCTGGCAGGTCGACGAATACCTATTGCGCGAGTCACGCGCGCCGGGGCCGGACACGCTCGTCGTGCTCTGGGCCGGGGGCAACAACTTCCTCGGCGGCGGTTCGGACACGATCGGCCCCGCGGACGAGTTAGTGGCCGACCTGCAGCGGCTGTTCGACGCCGGCGGTCGTCACTTCCTCGTGCCGAACCTGCCGCCGCTCGGCGAGACGCCACGGTTCGTGAACAACGTGGTTGACCGTGCCAACCGTAACCAACTGGCCGCCGCGCACAACGCCGCCCTCGCGCAGCGGCTCGACGGGTTCGCGGCCGCGACCGGTGCCGAGGTCTACCCATTGGACGTCGGTACACTCTTCGACCAGTTGCTAAGTGACCCGGCCGCCTTCGGCATCACCAACACGACCGGCCAGGCGATCGGCTTGCCGGCATCGGCCGACGCGTCCGGCTTCCTGTTCTGGGACGACGTTCACCCTACCGCCGCGGGGCACCAACGCCTCGCCGACGCGGCACTGTCGCTGCTGCTGCGGTTGCCGGGCGACTACAACGGCACCGGCCAGGTCGAGCAGGGTGACCTCGACATCGTGCTCCAGAACTGGGGCACCGGCACGTTTACCGGCGACGAGAACGCGCTGTCCGGTGGCGGGCGATTTGACGGCACGGTCGACCAGAACGAACTCGACGCCGTCCTCCAGAACTGGGGAAGCACATCGGCCACGGAATTTGGCGGCACTGAACTACCTGAACCTTCAGCACTGATCCTGTTGACGCTGACGCTACACCACCACCGACCGCGAGGTTGCAACAGGCTCACGCGTACGGCGTGACGGTCTGGCAGTGCGTTGCCCGGCGCCTTTGCCGTGGCCTGTGGCAGTGGTAGTTGACGCGGTGCTTACGCCGCGTCCCCGTCGTTATCGCTGGGCTGTACTTCACGGATGAGCCCCGAACTGTGGTTGCTGATCCGTCGAGCGACCAGGCAATCGTCTAGACAACGCCACCCGAACTTTTGAGAGCCCGGTGGGACGAAGTGCTGCCGTGGTTTGAGCCGCGTGTTGTCGGTAGTCGGGGTAGCTTCAGCGAAATCGTTGAAGCGGTGGCGGGTGACACAGAGAGGCGTTGGTAAGCGATCGCCCGTGTTAACGTTTGGTGAGGGCGTCTTCGGGCTTACACAACGTTCACAGACAAGCGCTACTTTCTCCCAGCCGCTTCTTGTCGAAGTTGGCAAGAACCCGGTTGCAAGAACACGTTTGAGAGAAGGAGAGGTCGCTAATGTCGATGAAGCGTTTGCCGAGTGTTTGTGGCGTAGTGGCGTCCGTTGCCGTGGCGGCGACGGCGTCTGCTGATCTGGAGATCTCAGAAGTTTTCATTGGGCTGGCGGGCCCGGACGGGACCGAGGACTGGGTCGAACTCACTAACACCGGTATTTCTACGCTGAACTTTGCGGCCGGCGATCTGTTCTACGACGACGAGAGCGCGTCGATCATCGATGGCGGCGCTCTGCCGGCCTTCACACTCGACCCCGGCGAGTCGGTCGTCGTGATCCCGGGCTTGGACCCAGCGGACGTGGCCGGGGCGTTGTCCGAGTTCGACGCTGTCTGGGGTCCGGGGATCAACATCCTCACGACCGACGGCGGCGGGGGCTTGAGCCAGAACGGCGATGCGGTCTTCATCCTCGACAGCGGCGGCTCCACCGTTGACACTTTCGCCTACACCGATCTGGATGCGCTTCCCCTGGGCTTCGACCCCGCTGCGACGTTTGACGTGGCACAAGGCGGCGGCGCTTCCGTGCTCGGGGTCGGCGGGGCCTACGAGTCCAACGAGTTCTTCAACGACAACATCGGCACCGCGCCCGACTTCCTGGTGACGATCATCGGATCGCCGGGTGTGATCCCGGAGCCGGGCACGCTGGCGCTGCTTGGTTTGGGCGCGGCGGCGATGGGCCTGCGCCGCCGTCGCTGAGTCTGCGTTGACAACCTACGCGGGGGACGCCACTTGGCGTCCCCCGCGTTTCTGTTTCCGAGCCAGAGGTCGCTGCCTAATGCCGCGCATGATTCATCTTGGGTTGTTAATGCCGTTGTGTCTGGTGGCGACGGCATCGGCGCGATCCCAGGCGGTCGCCGCAATCACCGAGATCTGGCCGGGTGGGCTGCCGGGCGAGGAAGCGACGGTCGATTGGGTGGAGGTCACAAACCTGGGCGACACCCCGTTTAATGCGTTCGACGAACTACTGCTGCGTAGCGGAGACATCCCGGACGGAGTTCCCGATGGGATCCCGGTGCCGGGCGGGATGTTCCGGGGAGTCGCCGCACTCGCGCCAGGTGCCTCGGCGGTCTTCCTTACCGACTACGAAGCGGACGCCTACGACCCGCTGACTCACACGTTCTACAACGCCGCAGACCCGAACGAAGCGATCGCGGCGTTCCGGGCGGTGTGGGGTTCATCCGTCGATGGCCTCGAGGTGGGCTACCTCGAAGCGACTTTCGGCGGCCCTTGGGACGGTCTGGATCAGGACGGCGAGACGGTCTACCTCTTCCGCGGTCAACCGTTCGAGACCGGGTCCGTGGCGTTGCTGGATGTCGCGGGGTACCCCTCTTCGGACCGAGCGTCGTGGACGTTTCCGAATCCCACTATCGACACCGGCGACCTGTCCGAAACCGGTGTGGACGGCGCATTCGAAGGGGAACTGCCTGCCAACGCGGTCAACGCCAACGGCGTCCCGGTCGACATCGGACTTCCGCCGATCGGTTCGCCCGGCGTCTACGTGCCGGAACCCGCCACTTTGTCGATGGGTCTCGCGGCGCTGGGATGCCGGAGGAGCGTTCGCCGCCGTGCTCACTAAGAAAGTGTGTCTTCACCACAAACCTGCTCACGGAGCCCTTTCGTTGAACTTCAACTCACGGTCCACGAGTCTTTGCGTCATCGGTGCGGGGATGGCGAGCCTGGCGCTGACCGGCGCTTCCTCCGCCGAGCTCTACCTCAACGAGATCTATTTCGACCCGCCGGGGTCGACCGGCGACGTGTTGCACGAGTACGTCGAACTGCGTGGGACACCGAGCATGAGCTTGGACAACCACTACCTACTGTTCCTTGAGAACGAAGGGCAGGGCGGTGGCGGCGGCACCATCACCGGTCGGGCCGGCGAAATCGACGCCTTCTTCGACCTGAACGGCCAGTCGCTGGGTGCCAACGGGTTCCTGGTGTTGCGTCAGGCGGCCCAAAACGCGAGCAAGCCGAACCCGTATGTCGTGGCCCCGGGGACCGCCGACCTGATCAACACCTCGGGGTTCATCACGGGCTGGGGGACCACGGCGGCTCCGAGCACGATCGGTTGGAACAGCGAAGACTTCCGTACCGAGAACTCGGGCTTCACGGCGTTTCTCATCCGTGTCGACCCCGACGCGGGCGGCGCTGCCCCAATCCTGGCTCAAGACCTGGACACCGGTAACGACGGCCTCGACGAGCTGCCGACGGGCTGGTCGATCGTCGACGGCATCGGCTTGATCAATGAGTCGGACGAAGCGGCGTTCGGCCGGACGTACGCCGACATCAACTTCGGCTTCGGCCCCAACACCAACCAGGAGCCCGGCGCGGAGTACGTCGAGGTCGACTTCGAGCTCGAATACGTCGCGCGCCTCGGTGACTCGACCGGCAGCACGGCGGGGGACTGGTGGGTCGGCAACCTCACCGACAACCTGCGGCGTCCGGGGTTCGAGAACCTGCCGGACAATCCGCCGAACTTTCGCCTGTCCGCCGCCGACGGGCTCGGCGGCGACCAGACCGGCGACGTCGAGTCCAGCACCGACCAGTTCGACTACGCCACGCTGGTCACGAACCACTTGGGGGCGAGCAACCCTGGGACGCCCGTGTCCGTCGGCGGCGTCACCGGCGACTACGACGACTCCGGCCAGGTCGAACAAGGCGACCTCGACATCGTCCTCCAGAACTGGGGCACCGGCACCTTCACCGGCAACGTGGACAACCTCGTCGGTGGCGGCCCGTTCGACGGCACCGTCGACCAGAACGAGCTCGACGGCGTGCTCCAGAACTGGGGCTCGACCGCTGCCCCGGCGTTGAACGGCACGGTCGTCCCCGAGCCGGCATCGGGATCGGCCCTGGTGGCCGTGGCCTGCCTGGTTAGCCGACGCCGCCGTCGATGAACACGACCGCTCTCGGGAGGGTGAGAAGGCCCGAGGTTTCCGCACCCTAGCCGCCCGGACGCGTCATGAAACACCGCCACGCCTTCACGCTCATCGAACTGCTCGTGGTGATCAGCATCATCGCGCTGTTGATCGGCATCCTGCTCCCCGCTCTGGGCGCGGCGCGGAGCACCGCCCGTTCGCTCGTATCCCTCTCGAACGTCCGGCAGTGGGGGATCGCGAACCTGGCGGCGGCGACGGATCACAAGGACTACCTCGCGTGGGTCGGGGATTCGGGGTCGGACAACGTCGCCAAGGACGCCAAGTTCGACATGTGGTGGGGCCACCTGTTGCCGCAGTACGTGGACCAGCCGAGCTACCGCGAACTGGGAGCTGCCGCGGACACGGTCCCGTTGCCGCCTTCCGGCGGGGGCATCTTCACGGACCCCTCGGCCGAGCCGCCGGAGAACACCCCCTATCAGAAGTCCTGGCCCGGCCCGCCCGGCTTCTCACTGCAGCCCAGCGAGTTCAGCGCGACCTCCAGTGTGAGCCCGGACGATATGTGGTTCTTCTTCTCGTACGTGCCGAACTCCGCTCTGCCGCGCAGCTTCAACTCCGAGTCCGACGGCGATTTGGACAAGCGGTACCCGAAGCTGGTGCCCCTGCCCAAGATCCCCCAGTCCTCGGCGACGATCCTCATGCTCGAGATGCGGGCCACGGATGACGAGATCCCCGACGGGCGGACGTTTGCCGGCGAAGAACTCAACCGCGGCAAGGCGAACTGGAAGCGCGTCGCGGGCCGGCACCGCGACGGCGGGCACTACCTCTTTGCGGACGGCCACGGCGCGCGTTTCGATTACGAGTACGCCACCGAAGCCGAGCGCACGCCGAAGTTCGACGAGCTCTTCCCCGACGAGTTGGGCTTCAACCGCAGGGACCTCATCTGGGACCCGTTCGGGCCCGCCAACTGATGGCCACGCGTCGGTTGCCCTCGCGAAACGCGTCACGGTTTTGTTGCACGGCGGCCCTTCTGGTGACGCTCGGCGCGCCCGAGGCCGCACGCTCCCAGACGCTCGAACTAGTCGCGGTTCAGCATCTGCCGGATGGCGGGGAGGTGGTGTCGTACGAAGCAGCGAGCCGAACCCTCGCGGTGACGGGTTCGACTGGTGTCCGGCTGTTCAAGATCGACACAACTGGGCAGCTCTCCGAACACGTCGAAGTCGACCTGTCAGGAGCGTTCGGCGACGCCGATCAGTTGCGGTCGGTCAGCAGCACCGCGCTCGACCCGGCCGGCCGTGGATTCGGGGTTGTGTCGGTCATCCCGATCGACAACGGGGCCCGTCGGGGAGTCGTCCTGTTCTTTGACACCACCGACGGCACGGTGCGGCACCGGTTCGAGGCGGGATACCACCCCGATGCGGTCGTGTTCCAGCCCGACGGTCGACGGCTCTTCGTCGTCAACGAGGGCGAGTTCACGGTGGGCGGCCCGGGAGACGCCCCGGGATCGCTGACCATGGTCGATTTGTCGGCAGTGACGGGGCCGGGCGACCTCCAGCGTGCTCGCTTCGATGGCGAGTTCACCTTTACGCCTTGGGCCACCGGGGGCCGCGTTGATCTCGCCGCCATGCGACTGACGGACGACTCGTCGCCGCCGTATCGACAGGCTGAGCCGGAATACGCCGCCGTGGCGAGCGATCGCGTCTACGTGACGTTCCAAGAGAACAACGCGTTGGGCGTTTTCCGGCCGTCACGTCGGCAATGGGAAGCCGTGTGGCCGCTCGGGACCGTACCCATCACGATCGACGCCTCCGACAAGGACGGTGAGACACGCATCGATCGCCTCGTTGACGCGTTGCCGATGCCCGACACCTTGGCGGTGTTTGAGTATGCGGGCCGAGTCGTTGTGGCCACCGCCGACGAGGGTGATTTCCGAATGGACGGCGCCGACCGTCGACGGCTTTCCGAGTTCAAAGGCGTCGAGGTCGGGGCGGGGCTATCGCCACACGATCTGAAGGACCCGAGCGTGGTAGGGCGGCTGCGGGTCTCCGTGCCGGAGAGCGACCCCGATAGGGACGGGTTGCTCGACCGAGTCGTCGTCCCCGGAACGCGCGGAGTCAGTTTCTGGGACGGGCAAACCGGCGAGCGACTCGGGGGGACCGGATCACTCGAAGGCTGGTTGTTGGAGCAAGACCCCGCTCGCCACAACCTCAACGCCAAGGATGTCTCTCCTGCTTCCGACCAACGCAGCGACGACAAAGGCCCGGAGCCCGAGGGGCTGGTCGCGCTAACCTTGCCCGACGCGCGTGTGCTGGTTGTGGTTGCGATGGAGCGACAGAACGGGCTTGTTCTCATTGATGCGTCCGACCCCGCCGACCCACAGCCGCTGGCCTATCGCAACGACCTGACCGAAGGACTCGCCGCCCCGGAATCAGTGATCGCGATTCCCTGCCCGGAAGACCCGGCCGAAGCGACTCACGTTATCGTCGTTGGGTACGAAGGGAATGACGACGGCGATCACTGTGGCGTCGCCGTCTATCGCCTGAAGATTCCTGCCAAGGATCACGGCCACTAGGCAGACCGCTTGTCCCGCGGTAAGGCATCGGTCTCGTCGATGCCGCAGGTTCGCTTCTGCTGTGGCAGTGACGAGACCGACGGCGACGCTGGCGAGGTACCAGCGGACAACGCGGAGGAAAGGCGTTAGCGCTCCATGGATCGCGAGTCGGATGCCCCTCCAGCCGAAACCACGGGGCGTTATGTGAACACGAACCCGCTTCAGGCTTTACAATCCCCGATTCCGACTCGCCGGAGTGGCGGAATTGGCAGACGCGGCGGATTCAAAATCCGCTGGTGGCAACACCTTGTGGGTTCGAGTCCCACCTCCGGTATTGGCGGCCGATTGACCCTGACCCTTTCTGTCACTCTGGCCGCTCAACCCGCGCCCGCGGCCGTGTCCTGGACCACGCGACTTGTGTGGCCAGCCAATCCAGCCACGGCCCGATCTGGCCGGCGGCGGCGTTGGTGTGGAACAGGTCTGTCTCGGCGTTGAGCGCGGCTACATCCGCCACGAAGCGGTCGAGGTCGAACTTCACGTGTGGCCGAAGGTCGATTTGGTTCAGCAGCAACACGTCGGCGCGGTGGACCAGGTGCGGGTGCTTTGCGGCTTTGTCGTCGCCTTCCGCGACGCCGAACACGCCGGCCACCGCGTGGTGACCGAGGTCGAACCCGACGGGACAAATCAGGTTGCCGACGTTCTCGATGATCAACAGGTCGAGTTTCGTGAGGTCCAGTCGTTGCGTTGCCTGTCGGACCTGATTGGCGTCGAGGTGGCAACCCTTGCCGGTGTTGATCTGTACGGCCTCAGCGCCGGCGGCCAGCAGACGTTCTGCGTCGCGGGTTGTCGCCAGGTCGCCGACGATGACGCCGAGGCACAGACGACCAGCGAGCTGCTGCGCCGTCGCCTCGAGCAGCGTCGTCTTGCCGCAGCCCGGGCCTCCGATCAGGTTCACAACCCGCACGCCGGCTTCGTCGAACGCCGCACGGTTGATCGCCGCGATCTCGTCGTTCAACTTGAGCACGTTCTCGATGACGGGGATGTCGATCGCGTTCATGGTTCGCTCCTGGGCCCAAAGGGCTCGGCGGATTCGGTTTGGTCGGGTACCTCGGCTTGGATGGAAAGAAGGACAAGTTCATCACCGTCGATCCAGCGCGGCCTACGCTCACCACAGGTGCAGGTTTCGAGCAACTCGCCTCCGATCCAACGCCGACCGCAGACGGGGCACTCCCGGTGGGGCGGGGGCCAGTGCGTGCGCAGCTCGGCGCCGTCGGCGCGCGTGCCACGGGTGACGGCCGACCACGCCAGACTCAGCGCATCGCGATCGATCATCTGTAACGGCCCGATCCGAAGCTCGACCGACTGGATCGTCGCGAATCGCGGCGCGTACGCCTCGACTTGCTGGAACACGGCCTCCATCAGCGCGAGTTCATGCACGGGAAACCTCCCCGTACAGGAGGAACTCGTCGATCCGATTGCAG
>JANQPR010000140.1 GCA_028285385.1 Phycisphaera sp. | reverse complement strand
ATCATGACGCGCTGCTTGACGCCGAGGTCCGCCAGTTCGTCGATGGAGGCGGTCGCGCCCTCGCGCAGCGTGTCCGCGAGCGCGACCCAGCCGAGCGCCCGGCCGTCCTTCGCGACGAACAGCAGCGACGAGCCCTCGGTGCCCGTCGTGTCCAGCACCGACAGGTTCACGCCCTTCTCCGCGAGGAACGCCTCCCGCCCGACGGTGATCAGGCCCTCCGCGGTCGCGGCCTCCACGCCCCGGCCCGCGGCTTCTTCGAAATGCGACACGGCCAGCGGCGTGATCTTCGCCTTGTTGGCGATCTGCATCACGGCCTTGGCGACCGGGTGCTTGGAGTTCTGCTCCGCCGACGCGGTGAGCCGCAACAGCTCCGCGCCGTCGACGCCGTCCACGGGCTTCATGCGGGTGACGGTGAGCTCGCCCGTGGTAAGCGTGCCGGTCTTGTCCATGACGAACGCGGTGACCCGGCGGACCACCTCGAGGTCGCCGACGCTCTTGACGTACACGCCCAGCCGCGACGCCGACGACAGCGCCGCCACGATCGCCGTCGGCGCACAGAGGATCAACGCGCACGGGCAGGCGACCAGCAGCAGCGAGATCGCGGCCTTGGCGTCCTCCGTGAAGAACCAGATGATGAACGCCAGCATCAGCACGACCGGCGTGTAGTAGGCGGTGTACTTGCTCAGCTCGCGGACGACCGCGGGCCGGGTCTGCGCCGCCTGCAGGATCAGCGACTGCACCTTGCCCAGCGTCGAGTCCTCCCCGGCGCGGGTGACCTCGATCTCCATGCGCCCGGACTGGTTGATCGTGCCGGCGAACACCTCGTCGTCCCGGTCCTTCTCGACCGGCAGCGACTCGCCGGTGATGTTCGCCTGGTTGACCGAGGAAGCGCCCTCGACGACACGCCCGTCGGCGGGGATGTTGTCGCCGGGGCGGACGACGACTCGGTCGCCCGGCACGAGTTGCGACGCGGGGACCTCCACCTCGCCGCCGTTCTCGAGCTTCATCGCCTTGGTCGGCGTGATGCGGATCAGCGACTCGATGCTCTTGAGCGCGCCGACAGCGGTGCGGTGTTCGATCAACGACGCGATGAGCATGAAGAACGCCACCGCCGCGCACTCGAGGTACTCGCCGAGCACGAACGACGCGACGATCGCCAGTGCGACGAGCTCCTCCATGTGCGAGCCGTGTGAGTGCTCGTGGTGCTCATGGTCGCAGGCGTGGCCGTCCTCGTGGGAGCAGTGCCCGGTCCAGAGCGACTTGAACGCGCCGGCGACGATGGGGAAGCCCAGCAGGATCGCCGACGCCATCGCGACGTACTCGGCGTAGTCCTGATTCTCCCAGGTGAACCGTGCGATCACCGCCACGATCAGCACCACGCACCCGGCGAGCACGGCGAAGATCCAGAAGTCGAGCTTGCCCTGCCCCTGGTCCACCGCGGACTGCAGGTCGACCGGGTCGGTCGGCGGGGCGTCGTGCGTGGGCGGGATCGTCGAGGTGTCGGCAACGGACATGCGGGAACTCCAAGGGCACGGAAGCGGGCCGGGCGGCGGTGAGGTGGAAGCCGGCAGCGGGATCGCGAGCCGGGGATTGTAACCGTACGGCCCCTCGTGCCGGCGGGTTCCTTTCCTGCCCGCCGAACCGCTCGGCACAACTCCTGGCTTCAACGCCAATGGCCGTGAACCGGACCGATAACCGGCCTCACAACAACGGCCCCGCCAGCCGGAACGTGTTCTCCAGCAGCCGCTGCCGCAGCGGGCGCTGGTTCCACTGCTCCAGGTCGAGGATGGCCGAGCGGTCGAGGTAGGTCTGCTGGAGCTCGCGCGTCTGCCGGGTAAAGCCGGCGTCGTAGACCAGCAGCGAGAGCTCGAAGTTGAGGTAGAAGCTACGCATGTCGAGGTTGACGGTGCCCAGCAGGGTCGCGGCGTCGTCGACGGTGATCGACTTGGTGTGAAGCACGCCGCCGCGGTACCGGGCGACGGTGACGCCCGCCTCGAGCAGCGCGCCCAGGTGCGCGTTGCCGGCGTGGTACGCCAGGGCGGAGTCGAGTCGGTCGGGGACGATCACGGTGACGTCGACGCCGCGCGACGCCGCCGAGGTCAGCGCGACCAGGAACGCGTCGTCGGGGACGAAGTACGGCGTGGTCAGCGTGAGCTGCTTCCTCGCCGCGTAGATCACGGACATCAGCAGCTCGCGGATCGATTGGCCCTCGCTGTACGGGCCGGTGGGCACGACCTGAACCCAGCTGTCGCCGGGGCGGTGCTGCATCGCGCGCTCGGTGACGGCGTCGAGGTCGCTGTCGTGCTCGTCGGTTTCGGTCTCCCAGTCTTCGAGGAACGTCGCGTACAGCGGGCCGAGCGCGGGCCCCTCGACCTGGACCACGGCGTCGATCCACGGCCCGACGCCGACGCTCGCGCGCAGCCGCCGGGGCCCGACCAGGTTCATCGACCCGGTGAAACACCGGCAGCCGTCGATCACGGCGAGCTTGCGGTGGTTGCGGACGTCGACGCGTTGGATCAGCAGCCGCCAGACGCGCGCCGGGAGCGCCGCCCGGACCTCGACGCCCGCGCCGCGCAACGCGTGCACCGATTTCGATTTCAGGAACGCCCGGCTTCCCAGCGCGTCGACCAAGACCCGGCAGCGCACGCCGCGCCCCGCCGCCTCGCGCAGCGCGTCGAACACCGGCTCGGACGCGCCGCCATGCAGGAAGATGTAGTACAGCAGGTCGACCGTGCGCTCGGCCCGGCGGATGGCCTCGGCGATGCGCTGCAGCGCGCTCACCGAGCTCGGCATCAGCTCGAGCGCGTTGCCCGGCAGCGCGGGGACGCCCGCCACCTGCTCGGCCTGCCGCGCGACCGGGCGGAAGCGCGGGTCGAGCTGTTCGAGCCGGTCCGCGGCGGCGGGGCTCTCGCGCAGCTGCCCGTGGTACTGCCGATAGGGCTCGTGCACCGCCATCGCCCGGCGGGCCTTGCGCTTGCCGATGCGCACCTCGCCGAACGCCCAGTACACGCCGACGCCCACGAACGGGATCAGCAGCACGATCACCAGCCAGGACAGCGCAACCTCGACGGGCTGCCGCCGCATCACCACCCGAACCGCCGTGCCCAGGCGCAACAGCCAGTCCAGCACGAACACGACGGTCGCGAACCACGTCGTGTCACCCGCGGCGGCCAGCAGCATGGGCGGAGTGTAGATCGGAACCGCCGACGGCAACGTAAACTGTCCCCATGCGCGTGCTGATCATGGCGGACATGGAAGGCGTCTCGGGCATCACCAAGTGGGACCAGGTCGACTACGGCAAGCCGCTGTACGACGAGGGCCGGCGGCTTTACACCGAGGAGATCAACGCCGCGGTGCGCGGCGCGCTGGCGGCGGGCGCGACGCAGATCGTCGCCGTCGACTGCCACGGCGCGGGGGGTGACGGGACGTTCAACTCTTTCGTCCCGGAGTTGCTTCACCCCGAGGTGCAGTGGGTCGCCGGGCACCCGTGGGGGCGGTACGTGGAGATGTTCGAGACCGGCTGCGACGCGGCGCTGATGGTGGCGATGCACGCGCGGGCCGGGACGCCCGACGGCGTGCTGTGCCACACGATCTCGACGACGACCTGGCGTCGCGTCATGTTCAACGACGACGAGGTCGGCGAGTTCGGCATCAACACCGCGCTCTGCGGGCACTACGGCGTCCCGGTCGTCCTGATCACCGGCGACACCGCGACCTGTCGGGAGGGCCGCGAACTCCTCGGCGACGGGCTGCACACGGTCGCGGTCAAGCACGGGCTGTCGCGTTACTCGGCCCGGCAGATCGCGCCAGCCAAGGCCCGACAGATGATCGAGGACGGTGCCGTGCAGGCGTTGTCGTCACCGATCAAGACCAAGCCGTACGTTCCCGCCACGCCGACGACGATCACGATCGACCTGTCGACGGTGGACACGGCGAACCGGTTCATGGGTCGGCCGGGCGTCGAACTCACGGGGCCGTTGCAGGCGGTATCGAGAGCCGACGACTGGATGACGGCGTGGGACCAGGTGTGGCACTATTGAGATTGCTGTCAGCCGGTCGGTTGGATGAACTCGACGCGGTTGCCGAACGGGTCGCGGAACTCGAACCGGTCGTACCCGGGGATCGCGACGCTTTCACTGATCGCGACGCCGTGATCCTGGAGTACGCGTCGCCACTGCGCCAGGTCTTCGACCCGGTACGCGACGTGAGCTTTGGTCTGTTCGCGCTCGACGCCGGCCTCGGTCCCGACGTGGACTTCTCGGTCGCCGACGCGCAGCCAGAAGCCGCCGCGGCGCTCGAGTGACTCGGGTTTGGGTACTTCGGCGAGGCCGATCACGCCGCAGTAGAAGGCCCGCGCTGCGTCTTCGGCGCCCGGCGGCACGGTGATCTGGACGTGGTGCACGCCCGTGACGCTCAACGCGCGCTCGCCTTGTCGAACAACTTCTTGACGACACGGCCGAGCTTGCCCGCGGCCTCGTCGATGACCTGGTAGAGGTCGTGGCCGTCGTGCTCGACGACGACGGGGTCGAAGCCGGCGGGTCGGGCCTCCATGACGACGCGTTTGTCCCGGCCGCCGGTCTTGTGGGCGTTGTCGTCGCGGAGGTGGACCTCGACGCGGGTGACTCGGTCCGCGACGTGTTGCAGGTGGTTCTGGACCGCCGCCTCGACGCGTTCCTTAATCCCCTCGCTGCTGTTGATGTCCCCGAAGTTCATCTGGATCTGCATGGGATACCTCCTAATCGACTCCATCTTACGCCGCGAGCGTGAGTGTGTTCGTTGAACCGCGCTATGGTTTGCCCATGCCGTCTGTGGAAGCTGCGCCGCTTGCCCGTCGTGGCGTAGAGATGTTGTTGCTGTTCGTCGTTGCGCCGCCGGCCGCGTGGTGGTTCTTTGACACCGTGCCGATCTTCCCGGTGCTGTGGGCGTACGCGGCCGTCGCGGTGCTGCTGCTGTGGCGGGACCCGGGGTTTGCGTTGCGGGAGCTCTGGTCGCGGGGCGACGCGACCTGGTCTGACGTGCGGTTCGTGCTGCTGCGTTTCCTGGTGTTGGCGGCGGGGATCGCGGCGTTGTTCGGCGTGCTGCGTTGGCAGGAGTGGTGGGCGGCGACGCCGTTCGTGCCCGCGCCGTGGGCGCCGCTGCCGCGGCTTCGGCCGGGGTTCTGGGCGGTGCTGATCGTGCTGTACCCGTTGGTGTCGGTGGTCCCGCAGAACCTGGTGTGGCGGGCGTGGTTTGTGCGGCGGTACGCGGGCGTGTTTGGCGAGAAGGACGCACTTGGTGGTGTGGGCATCGCGCTGGCGTCGGCGGCGTGCTTCGGCTGGGCGCACGTCGTGTTGGGCAACGCGTTCGCGGTGCTGGCGACGCTCGTCGGCGGGTGGCTGTTCGTGCGGACCTACCAGCGCACGCGGTGCCTGGCGTTGGCGACGTTCGAGCACGCGCTGTACGGCTGCTGGATGTTCACGATCGGGTTCGGCTGGGCGTTCTTCCCGGCGACGCCGGAGCTGCTCGAACGCATCGGCGAGCAGATGCGCGCGGCGGGCTTGGGGCCGTGAGGGCTTCGCGTAGAGTGGCAGCGAAATGAACGAGCGAGAGACCACGGACGGATCGCCCGGCGTCACCGTCTACGACGTCATTGGTGAGGACGGCTTCGCCCGCCTGACCGCGGGGTTCTACCGGCGGGTGCGCGGCGACGACGTGCTGTCGCCGATGTACCCCGACGACGACTGGGACGGGGCCGAACAACGCCTGCGCGACTTCCTCGTGTTCCGGTTCGGCGGGCCGCAACGCTACATCGAGCAGCGCGGGCACCCCCGGCTGCGGATGCGGCACCTGCCGTTCCCGATCGATCAGCGTGCGCGGGACCGCTGGGTCTCGCACATGGACGCGGCGCTCGCGGAGGCGGCGGTCCCGGGTGAGGTCATCGACGTGCTCCGGCCGTTCTTCGCGCAGACCGCGACGTTTATGATGAACCGATGAAACACAGCGTTTTCGCTTGCTTCTTGGGGTGTGCGTTGGCGTTCGGGCGGACGGACGCGGCGGGGGCCGACGACGATCCGCCCATGGCGAGGGTGTCGTTCGAGGTGACGGTGCCCGACGACACGCCGGCGGACGCGGCTGTTTTCCTCAGCGGAAACCATGCGGTGTTGGGGGAGTGGTCCGGCGAGGGCTTGGCGCTGCGGCGTGGCGGCGACGGCGTGTTCCGGGGGGCGGTCGAGTTGCCGGTGGGCGTGACGCTGGAGTTCAAGGCGACGCGCGGCGGGTGGGACACGGTCGAGAAGCACGCCGACGGCACGGAGCGGGAGAACCGGCGGTACGTCGTCAACGCGGACGGCGCGGTTGAACACCAACTCGTCGTGGAGGCGTGGCGCGACGCGGTTGATCCACCGCCGGCGGAAGCGGAACGCGCCGCCACCCAGAAGAAGCCGGAGCCGACCGTCGTCGGTGACCTGCGGTTGCACCAGGTGGAGCGGGGGTTCGGGTTGCCGGCGCGGACGGTGCGCGTCTGGCTGCCGCCGGGCTACGAAGAAGCGGCCAACGCGGAGCGCCGCTACCCGGTGCTGGTGATGCACGACGGGCAAAACCTGTTTGACCGGGCGACGGCGAGCTGGATGGGCGAGTGGGGCGTGGACGAAACGGCGACGGCGTTGATCGAGGCCGGCGCGATCGAGCCGGTGATCGTGGTCGGGATCGACAACGCCGGTGCCGGGCGGATCGCGGAGTACATGGTCAAGCGCGTGAAGGTGCGCGACGGGTTGATCATCGGCGGCCGGGGCGAGGCGTACGCGCGGTACGTCGTTGAGCGGGTGTTGCCGATGGT
>JANQPR010000148.1 GCA_028285385.1 Phycisphaera sp. | reverse complement strand
GTCAGGCGCTACACCAGGACAACTACTACTTGCGGGTTCAGCCACACACCTGCGTCGCCGCGTGGACCGCGATCGACGCCGCCGACCCGGACAACGGCGGGCTCTGGGTCTGCCCCGGCACGCACACCTACGCCGTGCAGTGCCCCGAGTTGGCGAACCCCGACGAGAGTTTCACGACCGACTTCGTCGCGCCGCCCGGCGGCAGCGACCCGGTGCCGGTCTTGCTCGATGCGGGAGACGTGCTGTTCTTCAACGGCAGCGTTGTGCACGGCTCGCGCCCGAACCGCACCGCCGACCGATGGCGGCGTAGCTTCATCTGCCACTACATGCCGGCCGCGGCGACGGGCATCGCGGCGATGTACCACCCGTGTTTGCGGTTCGACGGCAGCGTGTTCGAAGCCGAGGCCGTCGAGGGCGGTGGGCCGTGCGGCGCCGAGTTCGATCAAGGGTTGAAGCCGGTGTCGTTCGACGAGCGGATGGCTACCGGTGAGCAGCCCGTTTCATCGGGCAGCATCCCGGGCTAAGCGTAGCGAGATCACTTCCGCCGGCGCTTCTTGTAGTTCGTCTTGTTTTTCTGGGCCTTCGTCGAGCCTTTGCCGCCGCCGAATCCTTTACCGCCGCCGCGCCCGGCCATCGCGGCCTGCATCGCCGCGGGGTTCATCTGCTGCATCGCCTTGAACTTGCCCACCATCCCCATGCCCGACATGGCCTGGCCGAGCTGGCTGACCATGTTGAAGCCCTTGACCAGCTGCGACACGTCCTGCTGGTGCGTGCCCGAGCCCTTGCTGATGCGGCGCCGACGCGAGTTGTCGAGCAGCTCGATGTCGGTGCGCTCCTTCACCGTCATCGAGTTGATGATCGCCTCGGTGCGGTCGATCTGCGACTCGTCCATGTCGAGGTCTTTGAGTTGGCCGCCCACGCCCGGGAGCATGCCGAGCAGGCTCTTCATCGAGCCCATGCGCCGCAGCGTGCGCAGCTGCTTGAGGAAGTCGTCCATCGTCAGCTTGCCGGCGGCGAGCTTCTCCTGGACGCGCATCGCCTCTTCTTCGCTGACTTCCTGCTGCGCCTTCTCGACCAGCGAGACGACGTCGCCCATGCCGAGGATCCGCCCCGCGATCCGGCGGGGGTGGAACGCCTCGAGCGCGTCGATCTGCTCGCCGACGCCGATGAACTTGATCGGCTTGCCGGTGACCTGACGCACCGACAGCGCCGCGCCGCCGCGGGTGTCGGAGTCGAACTTGGTCAGCACGACGCCGTCGAGCTCGAGCTGGTCGTTGAACGCCTTGGCGGAGTTGACCGCGTCCTGCCCGGTCATCGCGTCGAGCACGAGCAAGACCTGGTGCGGCTGCACGGCGTTGTTCACGCGCTTCAGTTCGCCCATCAGGTCGTCGTTGATGTGCAGCCGGCCGGCCGTGTCGAGGATCAACACGTCGAGGTTCTCGGACCGGGCCTTCTTGAGCGCGTTGCGGCAGACGTCAACCGCCACGCCGACCGCCTTGCCGTACTCCTTGCACTTCTCGGGCTCGCCGTGGAACGACACCGTGCCCGGGCCCTCGACGGTGTCCTCGACCTGCTTGCTCAGGACTTCGAGTTGCGTCACCGCGGCGGGCCGTTGCAAGTCGGCCGCGCACAGCATCACGCTCTTGCCCTGCTTCTTCAGGTTTGCGGCGAGCTTGCCGCACGTCGTCGTCTTCCCCGAGCCCTGCAGCCCCGCCATCATCACGACCGTCGGCCCGGGCGAGACGAACAGGATCGGCGCGTCGCTCAGCCCGGCGTTCTCGTCGTCGGCGACCTCGTCCCCGCCGAGCAGGCGCACGAGTTCGTCGTGCACGATCTTGATCATCTGCTCGCCGGGGCGAACGGCTTCGAGCACCTCGGTCCCGACGGCTTGCTGCAGCACGCGGTCGCAGAACGCCTCGGCGACCTCGTAATGCACGTCCGCCTCGAGCAGCGCCTCGCGGACCTCCTCCATCGACTCGCGCACGTTGACGTCGCTGATCTTGCTCTGCCCCGACAGCCTGCGCAGGGCGGACTCGAACTTATCCGAAAGGTTTCCGAACATCTGGGATTGCCGTGTCCTCGCGGCGCCGCCATACGCGGTGCCGGCGGTGGGTGGGGCAAGGCTCTGACCGGAGCGGAACGGGAGTGTAGCGGCGATTCTCGGCCGAGAAGCCCGCTTGGTGAATCAATCGTCGACCACATCCGTCTTGGGAGTGGACGCTTCCGCGGCGACAATGGAGGCGATGGACTACGCCATGACCGACGCCGACGCCCTGCAACGCTACGCCCGCTCGGCCGACCCGGACGCGTTCCGCGAGTTGGTGCAGCGGTACGAGCAGCTGGTGTTCAGCGTGTGCGTCCGTCGTTTGGGGTGCTCGGCCGACGCCGACGACGCGGCGCAGCAGACGTTCCTCAAGCTCGCCCGCGCCGCGTCGGGCATCCGCGGCAGCGTCGCGGCTTGGCTGCACACCACCGCGACCCGTACCGCGATCGACCTCGGCCGGCAGCAGACCACCCGCCGCAGGCACGAAGCAGACGCCGCACAGTTCCGGGCCGACGTCCGCGCCGCGACGCCCCACGATCTCAACGGCTTCGGCGACGAAGACGGCTTCGACCCCGCTCAACAGGCGCAGTGGCGCGAGCTCTCGGCCCAGCTCGACGAGGCCGTGCTCGAACTCCCGGCGGCGCAGCGGCGGCTGATCGTCGACGTGTACTTCCAGGGCCGGACGCAGCGCGAGGTCGCCGAGGCGACGGGCAAGTCGCAGGCCCGTGTTTGTCGGCAGTTGAAGGACGCGGTCGCCGCGTTGCGATCGGCGTTGGCGAAGCGCGGCGTGATGATGCCGGTCGCGGCGCTCGCCGCGGGGTTGGGCGTCGTGCAAGAGGCAGCCGCCGCGCCGTCGCCCGTGCTGTCGCTGGAGTTCACGAAGGTCGGCCTCGCGGGCTGGGGCACCTCGGCGCTCGAGGCCAGCACCGGCGGCAGTTCGTTCCTCGGCCACGCGGCTTCACGCTTAACCCAACCCGTCCACGTCGCGTGGAGCAACGCCGGCGTGTGGACGCTGATCGCGCTCGCCGTGCTAGGCCTGCTCATCGCCGCCGCCGCGTTCTTCGGCGCCGCCGTGAGCGACGGCGCGTTGTCGCAGCACACGACCGACACGCTCGCCGACGCGCAGCGGGCGTTCGGCTATCGTTGACCCGATCGTTAGTACGCCGAAGCCTTGCGGTGACGCGTCGGCTACGCCTCGTGCGCTTCTGGCGCCTCGTTTTCCATCGGCCGTTGGTAGAAGTGCAGCGCCATCCCGCCGTACGGGAAGCTCGTCGGGCCGTCGTAGCCTGCGACCTCCGGCGCGACGCACTCGGCGGGGGTGCGGTAGACCAGCACGCCGCCCGGCTCGAGCTTGGGCCGCAGCGCATCGAACACGGGTTGCACCTCGCGCGGGATCACGGGCGCGCCGGCCGGGCCCGTGTCGACTTGGCCTGATCCGTCCGGCTCCGTCCGGTCCGGCTGCGCATCGCGCACCATCGGGAACGGCGGGTCCACGAACGCGACGTTCACGCTCGTCTCCGGGATGCGTAGTGCCCACGCCGTGGGGCTCGCCGACGCCTGGTGCACCGTTGCCCGATCCGAGAAACCCAGAGCGTCGAGGTTCTGCTTCAGCCGGGCGACGGCGTCGCGGTCGCGGTCGACGAACGTGCAGTGGCCCGCCCCGCGCGACAGCGCCTCGAGCCCGAGCGACCCCGTGCCGCAGAACACCTCCACCGCTTGCCCCTCGCCGAGCACGCCCAGCGACGCGAGCCGGTTGAACAGCGTCTCCTTCACGCGGTCCGTGATGGGCCGGGTGGTCTTCGCGTCCTTGGGGCCAAGCAGCGGTCGGCCGCGGTGGGTGCCGGCGATGATGCGCATGGATCTGTCGATCTCGTGATCTGGCGACTTGGTGATTGACTCAACGCTTCGTCGGTTGCTCGCGGACTGTCGTGCAAAACGCGCGACACGCGTGCCGGCACGCGGCGAGAACGCCCGGGGCATTCAATCGCCAAATCGCCAGATCACCAAATCGGCAGATGAGACGATCGCCGAATCTGCACAGGTAAGATGCCCGCATGCCCACCACCAAGAACAAGAAGACCAAGGCCGCCAAAGCGACCAAGACCGGCAAGGCCGGCCCGGCCGACGCGTCCGCGCTGCCCCTCGCCGAGCGGGCCGACAAGTACCGCTGTTACCAACTGAGCGTGCAGGAGCCGTCGCACGAGGCCGACTTCTTCGTGCAGGTCTTCAAGGAGCAGTTCAAGCGTGACCCCGTGCACCTGCGGGAGGACTTCTGCGGCACGTTCGCCGTGGCTTGCGAGTGGGTCAAGGGCCACCGCGACCGCACCGCGATCGGCGTCGACCTCGACCCCGAGCCGCTCGCCTGGGGCCGGGAACACAACCTCGCGAAGCTCGACGACGAACAGAAGAACCGCGTCACGCTGATCGAGGACGACGTCCGCAAGAAGATGCCCGTGAAGCAGTCGCCGCGCTGCGACGTGCTCGCGGCGCAGAACTTCTCGTTCTGGCTGTTCAAGTCCCGGTCCGAGCTGCGCGAGTACTTCCAGGCCGCCCGCCACCACATGGCCGACGAGTCCGTCATGGTCATGGACATGATGGGCGGCGGCGACTGCTACCTCGAAGAACACAAGGACGTCCGCACCATCGCCGGCTACGGCAAGCCGTTCGGCAAGTTCAAGTACATCTGGGAACAGGCCCGCATCGACCCCGTCACCGGCGACAGCGACTTCTACATCTCCTTCCGCTTCAAGGACGGCAGCAAGCTGCCCCGCTGCTTCGGCTACCACTGGCGGTTCTGGACCATCCCCGAGGTCCGCGAGCTCCTGCACGAAGCCGGTTTCGCCGAGACGTACGTCTACTGGGAAGAGACGGACGAGGACGGCGACGACACCGGCGAGTGGTCCCGCGTCGACGAGGCGCCGAACGACCCGAGCTGGCTGGCGTACATCGTGGCGGTGAAGTGATGGACGAGGCGGCCGCCAGACCCCTGATCCCCGGACGCCTTCGCCCTGTGGTTCGGTTGCTGGGTTTGGCGGCAGTGGTCTTCCTCGTGGTTGCTATTACATTCATGTGCACGATGCCGGGCGTTCCGCGTGAACGCGCGCGGTTGATCGCGTCGATGTCGAACATGCGGCAGATCTTGTTCGCAGCCTCGGCCTACGCGTCGGACCACGAAAGCCAGTGGCCAGGGCATGTGAGTCGGCTTGAGGCTGGCTACCTCCCGCCGGACCCCGGCGCGCTGTATTGGCCGCTCAGGAACCCGCGTGAGGGGTATTGGAGTTACCGCCTGGTCCTTCCGGATCGTCCCGTCGATGAGTTGGATAACCCCTCGGATGTTGCCGTGCTCTACGAAGTCCGTGACGACGGCACGATCGACCCCGACGGCTGCATCGGCTACGCCGACGGCCGCGTCGAGCGCCCGCAAGGCCGGTCCAAATCGCCTTGAACTTCCGGGGGTTCGACGCCCCGCACCCGAGCCGGTAGCTTGGCGGTCTGATGCCCAAGATCCAAGCCCCCAAAGGCACCCGCGACTTCTACCCGGCGGACATGGCGTGGCACCGGCACCTGCTCGACGCCTGGCGGCGCGTGTCCGTCCGGAACGGGTTCGAAGAAGTGGACGGGCCGATCTTCGAGACGCTCGAGCTCTACAAGGTCAAGTCCGGCGAGGGGATCGTCTCCGAGCTGTTCAGCTTCCGGCGCACCGGCGGCGACACGGACTTCGCGATCCGGCCCGAGTTCACGCCGACGCTGGCGCGGATGGTCGCCGACAAGGCCAACGCGCTGCCCAAGCCGGTGAAGTGGTTCGCGACGCCGAACTTCTGCCGGGCCGAGCGCCCGCAGCGCGGCCGGCTGCGCGAGTTCTGGCAGTGGAACGTGGACCTCCTCGGGCTGGACACGCCCGCCGCCGACGCCGAGGTGATCTTCACCTGCGTCGACCTGCTGGCCGAGCTGGGGATGGACGCGACGCAGGTGCGCGTGAAGGTCAGCCACCGCGACGTGGTCAAGCAGGTCTTGCTGACGCTCGGCGTCCCGGAAGAAAAACTCCCGGGGGCGTTTGTGTTGCTGGACAAGCGGGACAAGCTCACCCCCGCCGAGTTCACCAAGCAGGCGGGCGGACTCGGGCTGGACGAGCACCGGGTCGAACGGTTCGAGGAGGTCTGCCGGCGGAAGTACCGGTCCGGGGACCTCTCGCACCTTGCGCGGTCACTGGGGATGACGGAGCCGCCGGAAGACCTCGCGCTGCTGGACGAACAGCTCCGCGCCTTCGGCATCTCGGACTGGTGCGAGTACGACCTGGGCATCGTGCGCGGCCTGGCGTACTACACGGGCACGGTGTTCGAGGTGCACGAGGCGACGGGCGTCGAGCGCGCGGTCGCCGGCGGGGGGCGGTACGACCAGTTGATCGAACTCTTCGGCGGCCCGGCGATGCCCGCGGTCGGGTTCGGCATGGGCGATGTGGTGCTCACCAACGTGCTCGCCGACAAGGGGCTGGTGCCCGACGACGTCGCGCCGCGTCCCGACGCGTTCGTGTTCGCCGCATCGGACGAAGCCGCGGCCGGCCTCCCGGCGGTGGTCTCCCAACTGCGTCGCGCCGGGCTGCACGCGCGAATGAGCTACAAGACGACGCGCAACGTCGGCAAGCTGCTCAAGGACGCGACGGGCTGCGGGGCGCGGTTCGCCGTGATCCTCGGCGACGACGTGCAGGTTAAAAACCTGGAGACGGGCGAACAGAAGGCGGTCGCGCTCGACGGCCTCGCTGGTGCCGTGACTGATTGAGGCCGTGGTTATCGATCCGTGGCTTGAGCAAGAACGATCGGAGAGTTGTTGACATGCGTTGTGGGCTACCACGGGTTCTGGTCGTAACGGTTGTGTTCATGGTGGGGCTGATACCCGCTTGGGCGAGCAGTGCGACCGAGGAGACCGAGCCGTTGCGGGTGTTGTTCATCGGCAACAGCTACACGGCGTACTTCGGTATGCCTCAGCAGTTCGCGGCGATGTGCGAGCACGCGGGGATCGAGGCCGAGGTCGACATGGTCACCGCCGGGGGCAAGTCGTGGCGGTGGCACGTGGGGGAGGGAGAGGCCTTGCGGGCGATCGCCGAGGGCGAGTGGGACGTGGTCGTGCTGCAGGAATACAGCCGGGGCGCGTTGGACAAGCCGGCGGAGATGGACGAGTTCGGCGGCGTGTTGATCGAGGCGACGCAAGCGATCGGTGCCCGACCCGTGCTGTACCTGACGTGGGCCCGGCAGCACCTGCCCGACGACCAAGCGACGGTCACCGCCCGGTATGCGGCGCTCGCCGAACGTGCGGGGGCCGAGGTCGCGCCCGTCGGCGAGGCGTGGCGGGCGTGGCTGACCGATCGCCCGGACCAGTCGTTGCACCGCGCAGACCGCAGCCACCCGAACCGCTCGGGGACGTACCTCGCCGCGTGCGTCATGTTCGCCACGATTACCGAGCAGAGCCCCGTCGGCCAAGTGTCGCGCATCGAAGGCCGGGACGTCGTCGAGAAGACCGACGTGTTGGTGGACCTGCCGGCTGAAGACGCCG
>JANQPR010000134.1 GCA_028285385.1 Phycisphaera sp. | reverse complement strand
AGCAGACGCACGGCCTGCGCGCCATCGAGCCGGGGCACGGGCGCGCGGTGCGGCGCGGCGCGGTACTTCACCACCCCTGCGATGAAGCCGTGCTCGTTGAGCCGACGGGCCGCGGCCTTGCCCTCCTTCTCGATGGTGAGGTAGCCGTACCCGCCGCCGGGGAAGATCAGCACGGCCGGGCGGGCCTCGCCGTCGCCGTAGCCGCGGGGGAAGAACAACTCGACCGTGGGGCGCGAGACGTTGCGGACGCGTTCGTTCACGGTCGCTTCGTCGGGCACGTTTTCGCCCACCATCGGCACGCCGTCAGGCCATAGCGGCAGCGTGACGCGCTGCTGGGTGGTGAAGGGCTCGGGCCAGTCGTCGGTACGGAACGCCATCGCGGGGATGCCCGTCGCGTCGGTCAGGTTCGGGTTGGCGGCCTCGTCGAACGCGAAGCGCACGGCTACGGGTTCGGGCACGGCTTCCGAACGGAGCAACACCGACTCACCATCGTCTCCGAGTCGTGCTTCAGCCGGGCGGAAAGCGCGGTCATCCCCGGCGAGACGGAAGTCGGTCGGCGGTTTTCCGTCGCGCGTCGTCAGCCGACCATCGGCGTTGAACACCACCTGCGCTTCGCTTCCATCGAAAACGACCTCATAACGCCGCGGGCCGAAGGGTCGCTTGTCTTCCCCGTGGACCTCCCACAGCGCGACGCGGGCCAAGCGTTCGGCGACGCCTCGCTTGTTGCGTGGGTGGATGTCGCGCAGGTTGCCCAGGTCGCTGATCACCACGGGGAACTGGCCTGCTTCCGAACTCACCGTGCGCTGCGCGTCGACCAGCCACGGCAACGCATTCGGCGGGTACTTCCCGGAGGTGTCGACGTAAGGCGGAAGGTGCACGATGAGCGCGGGCAGGCCCGGGTCGCCGAAGGCCTTGCGCCAGCCGTTGAGCATCGCACGGAGTCGCGTTGCGTACAGCTCGCCCTCGCCCTTGTTCGACTCGCCCTGGTACCAGGCGATCCCGCGAATCGCGTACGGCGCGAGGCCGCGGATCATGCCGTGGTGCAGCGACGCGGGGCGGTTCCGTTCAGCCGCCCGGTGCCGTGGCCAGGCGGGCGGGTCGGGCAGGTCGGCGTCCGCGGATTCGTCTGCCGCGCGCTGCGCCTGTTCCGTCCAGCGTTGCATGTCGGTGAGGCGCTGCCGTTCGTCGGCGGCGTACTCGCGG
The DNA here is from genome assembly GCA_028285385.1 of Phycisphaera sp. Classification (GTDB taxonomy): domain Bacteria; phylum Planctomycetota; class Phycisphaerae; order Phycisphaerales; family Phycisphaeraceae; genus CAZIXN01. The sequence goes on along the minus strand of JANQPR010000134.1, from coordinate 4,829 downwards.
TCGGCCAGTTCGAGCCAAACCCGGTCGGGCGCAAGCGCCAGGTTCTCTTCAAACACGCCGGACTCGAATGCGTCCCGCGGGGTCCAGGTCTGGATGCGCGTCCCGCCAACGGACGATTGCAGCACGCCCACCGGCACATCCAGCGCGTCGTGCAGCTCCCGCGCGAACGCGTACGCCACCGCCGAGAACAACGCCGTGTGGTTGTCGCCGCTCACGGCCCACCGGCCGCCGACGTCGCGCGGCTTGAAGTCGCCGACGTGTTCGGTGCGGAGCACGCGCACCTGCGGGTAGTCGCTGGCCGTGCCGAGCAGCGCGTCTTTGCCCGCGGCGTTGCGGACCTTCCAGTCCATGTTCGACTGCCCGCTACACAGCCAGACCTCGCCGACGAGCACGTCCTGAACCTGGCGGACTTCGGCGTCGCTCTCGGCTGCTCCGATCGCGCTAACCATGAGCGTTTGCGGCTCGCCTGACGCGGGCATCGCCGGCAACGTGACGCCCCAGCGTCCGTCCCCGGCGGCGGCTTTCGTGCTGCCCGTGAGTTCGCCGAACGTCACCGTCACTGCATCACCCGGGTCGGCCCAGCCCCAAACCGTGACCGGCTTGTCTCGCTGCAGCACCGCGTGGTCGCTGAAGACCGCGGGCAGCCGCAACTCGCCCGAACAAGGCGACGCCACGACAAGGCACGCCAACGCCAAGACGCGAGCTGTGGCGGCACGCCACTGCGCGAGGCTTCGCGTCGAGATTCCCCTGGGAGTCTTCAATGGTCCGGTGGTGGGTGCTTGGCGTGACGGGGCCAGAGCGTGGCCCGGAAGAAACCGGGCCGACGGTGTCTCTCCGTCGGCCCGGGTGATGTCGATCGGGTTGGATGACAGAACTTTACGCGGAGCGGCGCCTCAGCAACGCCAGGCCGCCGAGGCCCAGCAGCGCGACGGAAGCGGGCTCGGGCACGCCGGAGATGGCCTGCACCTCGTCCAGGCTGAGCCTGCCATCGTAAACGCGGAAGTCGTCGATCCAGCCGTCTACGTGGCCGTCGGCCGAGCCACCTTGGAGGATGCGGTTATTGCGGGCGCCCAGGAACAAGCCGGGGCTCTCCCACGGCAGGATGGGAGCGGTGGTCGCGTTGTCTTCGAGCGACGACTCGGTCACGACCGTGCCGACTTCGAGTCCGTCGATGAAGATCTGCGAGTCGGTGTTCCCCGCCGCGTCGATGTCCCACGCGAAGGCGAGGTGGTGCCAGGACCCATCGGCCCAGTCGTCGGGGAAGCGGTCGCCGGAGGAAGCGGGCTCCTCGTGGCGGAACTTGAAGCGGTTGTTGGTCTCGGTGCCGTCGGCGGTGCGGATGAACGCCTGGACGCTGCCGGCATTGTTGGTCGAGATCTCGAACGACATGCGGTTGTCCGAGCCAAAAGTGGCCGGGTTGCCGTTCTGCTGCCCGATGAAGCGCCGGCTGCCGGTCTGGATGTTCGCGCCGGCCTGGAACCAGAACATCACGGTGCTGGACAGGTAGCCGCCGCCGGCGCCGGGCAGGCCGTCGGTCCCGGTGTTGACGTAGTCGTCGACGCCGTCCACGCGGAGCGAGCCCGGCCCGACCTGGGCGTTGGAGCTGATCGCGGCCCCGTTCTCCAGGGTGCCGTCCAATGTCGCCGAGACCGCGTTGCTCGCGTCGGTGTCGAACGTGAAGTGCGAGATCAGGTTGGAGGGCGAGGCCGGCGGGGCCGTTGCACACAACGCCGCGCACAGCGCGCCGGGGGTCAAAATCGTACTTCGCTTCATGAATCTGTCCTCCAGGGGGGTGAAAAGAAATGCGGTGGCCGGAGCATCACGGACTTGCGTTGGACGCATCAGCCAATGGCGGCTGAACGAGAGTCAGCCTGAGAAAGCAGATCTAACCAGCAAAAGTGATCCAAAAGACACGTCGGGTTTTACCCGGGTTCGGGGATGCGGTGTGATCCCAAGATGCCGAAACAAAGTCGATATGTTTCGGAACAGTCTCGATCATAACCGCCCTCGTTCTCTTGTCAAGCATGACGTGTCAAAAAATGGGATTCTAGCCCGATCGGAGTGAAAACGCGCTGGCCTCTTGCGTCCTCTCGCCACCTTTGGGCGGTTTTTGGGACAATTTTCCGAAACACAACCGGAAATCATTGACATTTGTTTCGGTTGCAGTATCCTTGCGTCACGTGGCTATCCATGTTCTGCGTGCAGCCGCGATCCAGCGTTCCAGTTTCCGCTGCTCTCGTACCTGACTCCAGTTTCTCACCCTGTTGACACGAGCTGCTTCCCGGGCGACCCCGGTCACTTGGCCCGCACTGATCCGGCCGATACACCATGGCTCCATCCGTCCGTGACATCGCGAAGCAGGCCGGCGTCTCGATCACCACGGTCTCGCGGGCGCTCAACAGCCACCCGGACATCAGCCCCAAGACCCGTGAGCGGGTCATGAAGACCGCGGATCGGGTGGGCTACGCCGTGAAAACGCCCAAGGCCGTGCCGTCGGAAGCGACGGCGCTGGCGTTCGTCAATGCGGCCGGCGGCCGGCTGAACTCGCCCTACGACCTCGAACTGCTGCACGGGATCCAGGAGCGGCTGCTGCAGAGCAACGCGGCCGACCTGGTGTTGACCGACCTGCGAGACAAATCAAGCGACGAGAACTACGGCGACTTCTTCCGCCGCAAGGGCGTGCGCGGCGCGATCCTGCGGACCGGCACGAGCCAGAAGCCGGTCTGCGAACAGATCGTCGCGGAAGGCGTGCCGGTGCTGGTGGTCGCCGAGGCCTTCGAGAACCCCGACGTGGGCTACATCCTCTGCGAGTCGCGCACTGCGAGCCAACGCGCGGTCGAACACCTGATCCACCTCGGCCACCGCCGGATCGCGCTGGTCCTCCACCGCCGCAACGACCAGGACCACGCCGATCGTGAGGCCGGCTACCGCGACGCGCACCAGGAGCACGGCCTCGACGTCGACCCGTCGCTCATCATCCGGCTGGTCCCCAACATCGCCAGCGGCGCCAACGCGCTGAACCAGTTGCTGAGCCTGCCCGAGCCGCCGACCGCGATCTACTTCACCGACCCCGAGCCGACGCTGGGCGCGATGTGCCGGGCCCACGAGATCCAACTCAAGGTGCCCGACGAACTCTCGATCATCGGGTTCGACGACTTCGACCAGCGGCACCAGATGTTCCCGACCATTACCGCGGTGTGCCAGAACACTCGCGAGTTGGGCGAGGAGGCGGCGCGGTTTGCGCTGGCGATGCAGGCCGGCAAGGCCCCGGTCCGCCGCACCACCTCGGCGTTCCTCGAGATCAACCGCACCACCGGCGCCGTCCCCGCCAAGCCCGTCCGCATCATGCCCAACGGCCAACGGCTCGATTGAAATCTGTGTCCCCCGGTACAGCCCATGTGTCGGGCTGTTGAGTCCCGTCTCGTCCCCTTTTCTGCCGTGTTTCTCAGGAGGAACCCCCTTATGCCCGCGTTCACTCTGTCTTCTCGTGACTGCCTCATCGCCATGCCCGTGGTGAGCCTGGCCCTGGCGGGCTCGGCCGCGGGGCAGGCCTTCACTTACACCCCGGCCACGTCGCTGGAGATCAACTTCGACGACGCGCCCGCCGGCGGAGCGACCACCAACATCAACGGCGGCTTCTCGAACGATTGGTACGACACCTACGCGGGCGAGCAGGCCGTGTGGGGCAGCTTCGGCGGCGGTCCGGACAACATCGAGGTCAGCGTGCTGCCGGACCTCGGCTTCAACGGCGTCGGCGACGGCATCGCCCGGATGAACGTCACCGACGCCACGCCCGGCGGGTACTTCGCCGCCTTCAACTTCTGGGTCAAGGGCCTTCGGCTCCTCGGCGACGGCTCGTTCGACCCGCGCGGCAACGAGAACGCCGACCTCGGCACGTTCTACTCGGCCCGCGTCAAGACCAACGTCGCCAACGCCAACCACCGCATCAACATCGACACGGGCTTCGGCACGGCCGGCGAGTGGGATTCCGTCAACGACCCGTTCGCCCCCGCCGGCTCGCGCGTGATCAACATCGGCTCGGACGTGCCCAGCCTGCCGGTCGACACCTGGCAGTTCGTCGGCGGATCGCTAGACAACTTCACCCCGCCGACCTTCGCGCCCTTCTTCAGCCGGAACATCAATGCCGATCAACTCACCCGGATCGGAATCACCTACCCCGGCGGAGGGCCGCAGGGTCAGCTCGACATCGACCTGCTCCGGCTGGTGAACGTCGACCCGAACAACCCGACCTTCCTGGTCTACAACCCCGTCGACTTCAACACCGACGAATCGGTCGACGCCGCGGACATCGACGACGCCTTCGCCGCGCTAGCCGCCCACGAGGCCAACGGCAACACCTTCGCGACCGCTTCCGACACCCGGTATTTCAACTTCTACGAGGCGAAGTACGACGTGACCAACACCAACGCCCAGACCGCCTCGGGCATTGCCTTCGACATGGATGACATCGACTACCTCGTCCAGACCGTGCTCAACACGGACTACGGCGACGTGGACCTCGACGGCGACATCGACACCGACGACCTGACCATCGCCCAGGGCAACGAGAACAACCCCGGCGGCTGGGCCGACGGCGACGTCAACGGCGACACGACCGTCGACGCGCTCGACATCGCCATCATCCAGGCGGCGCTCGGCGGCGTGACCATCACCGGCGACTACGACACCTCCGGCCAGGTCGAGCAGGGCGACCTCGACATCGTGCTCCAGAACTGGGGCACCGGAACGTTCACCGGTGACGAAGCCGCGCTCGTGGGCGGCGGCCCGTTCGACGGCACCGTCGACCAGAACGAACTCGACGGCGTGCT
>JANQPR010000131.1 GCA_028285385.1 Phycisphaera sp. | reverse complement strand
GTGATGGGTGGCGGCGGTGGTCTCGGCCAGCGTGGCCGCGGATGAACCCGTCGACGCCAGCGTCAACGCCACGGCGGCGGCGAGCAGCAGGGCGGCAACGGTCCAGGTGGCAAACAGTCGGCGGCGCGTCGGCATGGGGCTCCCCTGAGCGGTCGGTTGACGGTGGGTGGGTCCGTCGCCGGCGTCGCCCCCACGGCCACGCCCTTGCCACTGAAGATGCCACGTCTCGCCGGCCGGGCCAGCCCAATCGCCCTGGGTTTTGCGGGAATTTCACGCTGCTGAAAGGCCGGCGTGTGGCGGGTTGTGAAGCTGGGACGGCGTTGTCGGTTGTGAGCCCACCGGGGCGTCGGTACAGTTTCCGTTTCGCCTCGGCGTGGCCGGTGTTGGCCACGGGGCGACGCGAGCAGGCCGTTCCGAGGCGGGTGGGAATGAGCCCGCGCGGTGTGGTTCGTGTTATGGGCTGATCCGACTAAAACGCAGGCAACGGGCGACGCGCCGATGCAGGACGCCATCCACAAAGCCGCCGCGCTGGTCGAGGCGCACCGCTACATCCGCGACTTCGCGGGCAAGGCGGTGGTGGTGAAGGTCGGCGGGTCGATCATGGACGAGCCGGCGACGCTGTCGAAGCTGGTGCAGGACGTGTGCTTCATGCACGCGGTGGGCATGCGGCCGGTCGTGGTGCACGGCGGCGGGAAGGCGATCAGCGCCGCGATGGAGAAGGCCGGGCTCGAGGCGCAGTTCGTGCAGGGCCGGCGGTACACCGACGAGCGGACGCTCGCCATCGCCGAGCACGTGCTGGTCAACGAGATCAACCGGGCGATCGTCGACACGATGAACGACGCGGGTACGCCGGGCATGGGCCTGCACTCGCTGGCGTCGTGCGTCGTGTTCGGCAAGCGGCTGCGGCTGACGGGTGAAGAAGGCCGGCAGATCGACATCGGCATGGTCGGGCAGGTCGAGATGGTCAACGCCGAGTTGCTCAACGCCGTGATGGCTCAGGGCATCGTCCCGGTGATCGCGCCGATCGCGCGGGACCCGGCGGGGGGGAAGCTCAACATCAACGCCGACTCCGTCGCCGGCCACGTCGCCGCGGCGCTGCGGGCCGAGAAGCTCGTCGTCGTCTCCGACACGCACGGCATCCGGCTGTCCGAAGACGTCAACGACCTCGCGTCTCACCTCGACCGGGACCAGATCAACGGGCTGATCGACAACGGCGTGATCTCCGCGGGCATGCTGCCCAAGGTCGAGTCCGCGATGACAGCGCTGCGGGGCGGCGTGAAGAAGGCCCACATCATCGACGGCCGGATCCCGCACTCGCTGCTGCTCGAGGTGTACACCAAGGAAGGCATCGGGACGGAGATCGTGTTGTGAAGCACTTCCTCTCGATCGCCGACTTCACGGCCGCCGAGATCAGCGACATGCTGGTCCGGGCCCACGCGCTGCGGCAAGAACGCAACGCGGGGAGGGCCAACGAGCCCGTCCTGGCCGACAAGACGCTGGCGATGTTGTTCGAGAAGCCGTCTTTGCGGACGCGGGTGAGTTTCGAGCAGGGGATGAACGAACTCGGCGGCCGGGCGGTCGTCCTCGGGCAGCACGAGGTCGGGCTCGGGGAGCGGGAGTCGGTCGCCGACGTCGCCCGCGTGCTCGGCGGGATGGTGCACGGCATCGCGGCCCGGGTGTTCAAACACGAGCACCTCGAACAGCTCGCGGAGCACGCCGGCGTCCCCGTGATCAACATGCTCTCCGACCAGTCGCACCCGGCCCAGGCGCTGGCGGACGTGATGACGCTGATGGACGAGTTCTGCCCCGGCGACCCGGGAGGGCTGAAGGGCCGGACGGTCCCGTTTGTCGGGGACGGCAACAACGTTGCGCGGTCCCTGGCCGTGATCTGCGAGAAGCTGGGGATGCGGTTCGTGATCGCCTCGCCGACGGGATACGAACTCGCCGGCGCCCCGGCGAACGCCGAGCTGATCACCGACCCGCACTCGGCGGTGGCCGACGCCGACGCGGTCTACGCCGACACGTTCGTGTCGATGGGCGAGGAAGGCGAGAAGGAGACGAAGCTCGAGGCGTTTGCGGATTACCAGATCAATGACGCGCTGCTCGCCGACGCCTCCACTCACGCCGTCGTCCTGCACTGCCTGCCCGCCTACCGCGGGGTCGAGATCACCGACGCCGTGATGGACGGCCCGCGCAGCCGCGTCTTCCCCCAGGCCCACAACCGCCTGCACGCGCAGAAGGGGATGCTGGCGGTGCTGCTCTCACAGTGAAATCGAGAGCATGTGGGACATCGAGCGGATCGAGAAAACCGAGCCTTGACGCCGCGGCTTGACTTGAGCCGATGCTGATTTTCTCGATCTTCTGGATTTTCCCGATCCTCTTGATTTAGATTCCTCCCGTGCTCCCGGACAGTTTCTATCCCGTGGTCATCGTCGTGGGGGCGCACCCGCGGGCCGAGGAGGCGGACCGGCCGTTGGCGTACCGGCTCCGCAGCGAGGTCGAGCGGTGGAAGGAGCGGCACGCCGAGCTGCTCGACGTCGAGATCGCCGCGATGGTCTGCACCGACCTCTGGTACCTCAACGACGAGGACCTGCGGACCAAGCCGACCATCTGCATCGGCGGCCCGGGCGTCAACGCGCTGTCGGCCTACCTCGCCCAGCACCTCGACGAGTCGCACCAGCAGGCGGACGTGCTGATGCAGCTCGACGAGGACTTCACGGACCTGCGGGTGATCATCTGGGGCCGAGACCACGAGAAGACCGTGCACGGCGTCGAGCTGTTCACGGACCGCTTCCTCGACGGGTACCTGCGAGCCGTTGCGACCCAGATCGAACCCAGTGACGACTGACGGGCACCGTGGAGCCGGGGGCGCACGAAAGTCGGCAGGCCCGCCCGCAGGCAAGAAAATCCCTGAAATCTGCCCGGTGAATCCCGGTCACGCCCGCTGTCAGACGCGGTCGTTGTCAACTTGGGGTAGAATCGGGGGATCACCGAAGCCGTGTCCACCTACCGCGTGTTACTTGTTTGCACGGGCAATACCTGCCGGTCGCCCATGGCAGAGGCGATCGCGCAGAAGCTTCTGGCCGATCGCCCGGGGATCGAGTTCGTGTCGGCGGGGGTGTTCGCGGCAGAAGGGGCGCCGGCCAGCCCGGAAGCGGTGACGGCAATGGCGGACCATGGGCTGGACCTCACTTCGCACAAGTCCCGGCCGTTGACCGCCGAAATGGTGGACCAGGCCGACGAGATTTTCACGATGACGGGCAGCCACCGCGCGGCCGTGGTCGAGGCCTTCCCGGCGGCGGCGAACAAGGTCCGTCGCCTCGACGCGGTGGATATCGCTGACCCCATTGGCGGGCCGTTAACCGAATACCAATCCACCGCCGAACAGATCGAGCGAGCCCTGCGTAAACGTTTCACGGAGGAATCGTGATGCCGAACATGCGAGTCGCACTGGGAGCCGATCACCGCGGCAGCGAAGCCCTACACCAGATCGCCATTCTGTTGGAGCAGCAGTCGGTCGAGCCGGCGATGTGCGCCGACCGCGGCGGGCGGACGTGCGACTACCCGGACATGACCTACCCGGTCTGCCGGTCGGTGGTGGAGGGTGACGCCGACCGTGGGATCCTGGTCTGCGGGACGGGCCTGGGTTCGAGCATCGCCGCCAACAAGATCCCGGGCATCCGGGCCGCGCTGGTCCACGACGAGATCGGCGCCGAGATGGCCCGGCGGTGTCTCGACGCGAACGTGCTCTGCCTCGCCGCCGACCTGACCGGGCCCCGGCTGTTGGAGCGGATCGTCGCGACGTTCCTCTCGACCGAGTTCGAAGGCGGCCGGCACGCCCGCCGGCTGGCCAAGATCCTCGCCATCGAGAACGGCGGCAGCCCCGACCAGATCGACGAGCCCGGCGACCCCGACGAGAGCATCATCGGCACCCGTGTCGTCGACGGCTGACGCCGCACCGAGCGGCTCTGGCGGTCGCTGCGGCCCATAAAACCACGGTTCCGGGTTGACGGTCCCCGTCGGGGGAAGCTACGCTACTTGGCTCGGCGGGGTGAGCCCCGGGCCCGGCTTTGACCGATACCAACTGCGGTCGAGGTTTGGCCGACGCCCCGCCGGCGTAGTGATCACCGCCCGGTGACAGGGGAGCACCGGAGCCGACCCGTTGCCGGTGTCGCCGTCCGGCCGCGGTCCGCTCAACCGCCCGTAGCCGAAACCCAACGCCGCCGCCGACAAGTCAGATTCCGACGCGACCCACCGGGCGACCGCCCGATGGAGCCGATTCGAAGAACCGTTCCTCCCGCTCGATCCTCACCCTCCCGGAACGCCCCGGAACGACCGGAAGTTGCCATGACCACCGCCGCCCCCGCCGACCCGACCAAACTCACCCGCCTGCAGAAGACCCGCAACTTCGGGATCTGCGCCCACATCGACGCGGGCAAGACCACGACGACCGAGCGCGTCCTGTTCTACACCGGCAAGAACTACAAGATCGGTGAGGTCCACGAGGGCACCGCCACCATGGACCACCTGCAGGACGAGCAGGACCGCGGCATCACCATCCAGTCCGCCGCGACCACCTGCCCCTGGACCCGCAACGGGATCGAGTACACCTGCAACCTCATCGACACGCCCGGGCACGTCGACTTCACCATGGAGGTCGAACGCTCCATGCGCGTCCTCGACGGCGCGGTCGTCGTCTTCGACGGCAAGGAGGGCGTCGAGGCGCAGTCCGAGACCGTCTGGCGTCAGGCCCAGCGGTACGGCGTGCCGCGCATCTGCTTTATCAACAAGATGGACAAGATCGGCGCCGACTTCGAGTTCAGCTTCGACTCCATCGGCGAACGCCTCGGCGCCAAGGCCGTCGCGGTGCAGATCCCGATCGGCAGCGGGCACGAGTTCGAGGGCCTGGTCGACCTGCTCGCGATGAAGGCGTTCTACTTCTCGCAGGAAGACAAGGGCGCGACCGTCATCGAGAAGGACATCCCCGACGACCTCAAGGACCTCGCCGAGCAGAAGCGCGAGGAGATGATCGAGAACGCCTGCGACGTCGACGACGAACTGGCCGAGAAGTACCTCGGCGGCGAGGAGATCAGCAACGAAGAGGTCGTCGCCGCGCTGCGGAAGGGCACGCTGGCCAAGGCGATCCACCCGACCTTCTGCGGCTCGGCCCTGCAGAACATCGGCGTGCAGAAGCTGCTCGACGGCGTCGTGGACTACCTGCCCGACCCGACCCAGGTCCCGCCGACCGAGGGCACCGACCCCGACGACGCCGAGAAGCGCCTGACCCGCCCGCACGACGAAGAGGCCCCGCTCTCGGCCCTGGTTTTCAAGATCGTCAACGACGCCCACGGCGACCTGACCTACGTCCGCGTCTACTCGGGCAAGCTCGAGAAGGGCACCCGTGTGCTCAACTCGAATAACGGCAAGAAGGAGATCGTCTCCCGCATCTTCGAGATGCACTCGAAGGAACGCATCGCCCGCGACCAGGCGCTAGCCGGCGAGATCGTCGCCGTGGTCGGGCTGAAGAACAGCTACACCGGCGAGACGCTGTGCGACAACGACGACCCGATCGTGCTGGACCGCATGGACTTCCCCGAGCCGGTGATCTCGATGTCGATCGAACCCGCCACCGCGGGCGACAAGGAGAAGCTCTCCAACGCGCTAGGCACGATACGTCGCGAGGACCCGTCCTTCCAGGCCAACTACGACGACGAGACGGGGCAGACCATCATCGCCGGCATGGGCGAGCTGCACCTCGACATCATCACGACCAAGCTGACGCGTGACATGAAGATCGGCGTCAACGTCGGCACGCCGCGCGTGGCGTACAAGGAGTGCATCACCGGCACCGCCGAGGCCCGCGGCATCCACAAGAAGCAGACCGGCGGCCGGGGCCAGTTCGGCGACGCCACTATCACCGTCAGCCCGATCACCGAGGAAGAGGCCGCGGCCGAGGAGCTGGCGTGGGAAGACGGCGTCGTCTTCGTCGACAAGATCGTCGGCGGCGCGATCCCCAAGGAGTACATCCCCTCCGTCGGCGTCGGCTGCCGGAACACGGCGAAGACCGGCGTGCTCGCGGGCTACCCGCTGCTGGGCGTCAAGGTCGAGTTGATCGACGGCAAGTACCACGACGTCGACTCGTCGCAGGTCGCCTTCGAGATGGCGGGCACGCTGGCTTTCAAGGACGCGACCAAGAAGGCCGGGCTTCAGCTCATGGAGCCGATCATGAAGGTCACGGTCACGACGCCGGACGAGTTCTTCGGCAACGTGACGGGCGACCTCAACCGCCGGCGCGCGATGATCGTCGGCGACGAGGAGCGCGGCAACACCCGCGTCATCACCGCCGAGGCCCCGCTGTCGGAGATGTTCGGCTACTCCAACGCCCTCCGCGGCATGAGCCAGGGCCGGGCGAGCTACGCGATGGAGCCGCTGAAGTACGCCCCGGTCCCCGGCAACATCGCCCAGGAGATCATCGAGGCGGAGACGAAGTAATCTCGGCGTAGATTGTGAATGCCCAACGGTTTCACATGGCCCCGAGGTCAACGCCTCGGGGCTTTTTCGTAGACTCGCTGATTCTCACCGCATCATTCGTCGTCGACAGCGGAGCATCGCATGAGTGCCGACACGCCGGACGCGCCTTGGGGTTCCGTGGAAACGCGGTTTGAGCCGATCCATGTTGCCGCTCGGGCTCGTGATGCGGCGGCGGTACAAGGTGAACTCGACGCCGGGGTCGATGTGGATGTCCTCAATGGCCGCGCGAAGAACGGCGACGGTGGGAATACGGCCTTGTGGTTCGCCGCGCAGGGACCAACGCCGGGCGGGGTCGAGGTCGCGCGGGTGCTGTGCGACGCGGGGGCGGACGTGAACCGGCCGTGCGAACACGATTGGACGCCACTTCACATGGCGGCCTCGTGGGGCCACCTTGATGTGGCCCGGCTGTTGATCGAGCGCGGCGCCGACGCTTCCCCACGTGATGTCAACGGGGCGAGCCCGGCCGACTTGGCTAAGCGATCCAAGCACAGCACGGCGACGGCGGTCGTTGAGTTCCTTAACGCGTTGGCGCACGGAGGCCAACGCGGATCACATCACCCTTGACCCGATATCGGTGCGGAAGAAAGCACCGTCGAAAACAACCTTCTTGGCCGCCGCGTTGGCCTTCTGCTGGGCCTCCTTGAGCGTGTCTCCCAGGGCACAGACATTGAGCACCCGTCCGCCGTTGGTGACAAGCTGCCCCTTCTTCATCGCGGTGCCGGCGTGGAAGACGGTGACGTCGGGGTCGCTCGCGGCCTCGTCGATGCCCGTGATGGGCAGGCCCTTGCGGTAGTCGCCGGGGTAGCCGCCGGAGCAGACGACGACACAGCAGCACACGCGTGGGTCCCACGACAGGTCGACCTCGTCGAGCCGGCCGTCGCAGGTCGCGATCATCGCCTCGAGCAGGTCGCCCTTGAGGCGCATCATCAGCGGCTGGCACTCGGGGTCGCCGAAGCGGGTGTTGAACTCGAGCACTTTCGGCCCGCCGGCGGTGAGCATGAGCCCGGCGTAGAGCACGCCCTTGAACTCGACGCCGTCGCGCCGCAGCGCGTCCACGGTGCGGACCAGGGCCTCGCGCTGGATCTCGGTGAGGGTGTCTTCCTCGAGCAGCGGCGTCGGGCAGTACGCGCCCATGCCGCCGGTGTTGGGCCCGGTGTCGCCCTCGTTGACCTGTTTGTGGTCTTGGCAGGGGTCAAGGACGAAGAGGTTCCGGCCGTCGACGAGCGCAAGGACCGAGACCTCTTGGCCGGACAGGCGTTCCTCGATGACAACGGTCGCGCCCGCGTCGCCGAAGGTGCCGCCTTGCGTGTCGTCGCCCATGATCTCGTTTACGGCCGCGACGGCTTCCTCGGCGGTGTCGGTCACGATGACGCCCTTGCCCTTGGCCAGGCCGGCCGCCTTGACGACGACGGGTAACTCGCGGGTCTCGGCGTAGGCGCGGGCGGCGTCGGGGTTGGTGAAGGTCTTGGCGTCGGCGGTGGGGATCGACGCGGCGTGCATCAGCTTCTTGCTGAACGCCTTGTCGCCCTCGAGCTTCGCGGCGTCGGCGGTCGGGCCGAACACCCGTCGGCCGGGGGCCTGCAGCCGGTCGGCGAGCCCGTGGCAGAGCGGGTCTTCGGGGCCGATGACGACAAGCGAGACGCCGTTCTGCCGACAGAAGTAGTCGATCGCGTCGACGTTCTTGGTGTTGACCGGCTCGAAGGGCAGGTCGACGTTGGTGCCGAGCGGCTCGGTGCCACCGTTGCCGGGCGCGAAGAAGAGTTCGCCGCAGCGGGGGGACTGCTTGAGCTTCCAGCCGAGCGCGTGCTCGCGCCCGCCGGAGCCGAGGATCAGGGCGTTGACGGGGTCGTCGGGGCCGGGGGGGTTCGACATCGGCCGCAGGGTAGCGGGGCGGGGGCGTGACGCAACACGCCGTGGGACGGCGACGCGCGAAAGAAAACCCCACGGCGAGACGTGGGGTCGTGGAAAGGTCGAGATCCGCAGCGCGGGTATTCGTTCAGCGTTGCCGACGGCGGAGGCAAGCGAGGCCCCCGAGCCCCAGCAGCGCGGCCGACGCGGGTTCGGGGACGAACGTTGCGGTGACGGTGAAGAAGTGTCCGAGCTCGGTGGGGTCGTAATCGTCGGTGGGGAGCGTGGGGGCGAGGCCGTAGTTGATTTGGCCGGAGCCGACGCTGTTGTTCTGGAAGAACACGTTGGTGGTCGGCGTGAAGAAGGTGGTGTAGTCGAAGACGAAGTCGGTGGTGCCGACGAAGCTGCCGAAGGTCTCGGAGCTGCTGGACTCACCGAGGGCGCGGACGACGGTGGGCGGGCCGCCGGCGGTGCCGGTACCGGTGACGCCGCTGGTGTTGATGAAGAGGCTGACGTCGTTGGACAGCGTGCCCGGCGCGTCGGTGGAATCGTCGACTTGGACGAAGTAGCTGACGCCGGTCGCGTCGCCCTGGCCGGACGAGACCTCGACGCTGGAGTAGCCGCGGAGCAGTTGCTCAATGTCAAGGGTGAAGCCCGCGTTGGTCGGGTCCTCGACGGTGAAGCTCAGGACGAAAGACGAACGGCGGGGGTGAGTCTGGGCGACGCCGCCACCGAACGACGCGGCGTTGAGCAGTTGGGCGTGGTGCGTGAAGGACACCTCGTTGCCGACCGTGGTCAGCGGGGAAACGGAGGTCTGGTGCGTCCAGACCTGCGGCATCGATTCGTCGGGGGCGGATGTGTCGTTGCTCAGGATGTTGGTGATAGTCGCGTCGGCGTGTGTGGTGGCCAGCGAACCAACGACCGCCGCGGCAAACAGGGTGCCGAGGCGCGAGACTTCAAGCGGCATGATTCTTCCCTCTCCGATGAACTAAAAAACCGGCACCGCGACGGTGCATTGGACGTAGGAGTATGAGGGAAACTGCTGATGTGAGCAAGAGAAAACCCACGCCGGCAAGACGTGGGTATTTGCTGTCTTGACTTGATTGTGCAGGTTAACGCAGCTTGAAGCGCGAGCAGATGGACTGAAGTTCCTCGGCCTTGCTGGCGAGCTGGAACGCGGCCTGCGTCGCCTGCTTGCCGCCCTCGGCGGTCTGTTGTGAGACCTGCGAGATCTGCTCGACGCTATTGGCCACCTCGTCGGACGCGGCGGACTGTTCCTCGGCGGCGGCGGCGATGCCCTGGATCATCGACGCGACGTCGCGCGACGAGCCCACGATGTTCTGCAGCGACGTGCCCGCCTCGGTGGCCTTTTCCACGCCCTCGCTCACCTGCTCCGTGCCGGACTGCATGCGTTGCACGGCCTGGGTGGTCTCGGTCTGGATGGCGGTGATCGACTCGGCGATCTCTTCG
>JANQPR010000128.1 GCA_028285385.1 Phycisphaera sp. | reverse complement strand
CGGTGATCTCGTTGATCAGCGACAGGCCGTAGCCCTTGTGCGCCCCGAACGGCAGCAAGGCCGCGACCGCGTTCGGGTCGGTCGTTTCGTTGCCGTCCGCGTCGACCGCGCTTTGAGGCGGAAGTTCCTTGCCTTCGCGCTTGAACTGCTGGACACGGCCCATCGCGACGGTGCTCGTCGCCCAGTCGATCACGACCGGGAAGCCCACCGCGTCGACGGTGGGGAAGCCCCAGCTGTGCGGGTTGGTGCCCAGCGTCGGGTGCTTGCCGCCGAACGGGACGACCTCCGCGAGCGCCGCGGTGCAGTTGGTGTAGGCGATGTAGCCGCGCTTGGCGGAGTCCATCACGTAACCGCCGCCCCAGAGGTAGTGGAAGGCCTGGTCGACGCTGACGATGCCGACGCCGTACCGGTCGGCCAGCCGTTCGCACTCCGCGATCGCGTCGAAGGCGACGGCCTGCCCGAGCTTGCGGTTCGCGTTCCAGACCCGCGTTGCTTCAAAACGACTGCCGATCTTTTCGATGGTTGCGCCCGGAACGCAGCCGGGGTTCGTAGTGTTGCCCGAGCCGAAGAGGTGATCGAGGTGTAGGGCCTTGATCGCGTTGTGCGTCTTGATGCCGTGCCGGGCGGCGAGCTCGCAGAAGCGCGCCGCGGCGTCGGCCTCGTCGGCGGTGAAGCCGCGCTGCCGGTACGCGGCGGCCACCAGGGCGTTGTGCAGCTCGACGGGCATCACGTGGTTCATGGCTGGTTCGCCTGGATGTAGTCGTCGTCGCCGTTGAGGTAGTTGACGAGGTTGAGCGTGGCCCGCATCGCCTGACGCCCGACGGACTCGACGGTTCGGCTGCCGATGTGCGGGGTGAGCAGGACGTTGTCGACGCCCTGGAACGGGTGCGGGGTCGGCATGGGCTCGTGGTTGAGGACGTCCGCGCCGTAGCCGCCGAGCTTGCCGGCCTTGCAAGCCGTGGCGATGTCTTCTTCCACGACGAGCCCGCCGCGGGCGGTGTTGATCAGGATTGCGTTGTCCTTCATACGGTCGATCAGCGCGGCGTTGATGAAGCCGCGGTTCTCTTCGGTCAGGTTCATGTGCAGCGAGATCACGTCGGCTGTCTCGAGGACTTCCTCGGCGCTGCCGCAGCGTTCGACGTCGTGCTGCTTCGCGAAGTCGTCGTCCCAGTACAGGTCGAAGGCGACGGCGGGCATGCCGAACGCGGCGCCGCGCCGGATGACTTCCTTGCCGATTCGACCCATGCCGATGACGCCCAATGTTTTGCCGGCGAGCTCGGTGCCGGTCTGTCGTTTCCAGTGGCCGGCCTCGACTTCGCGGAGGTGCATCTTGAAGTGCTTGGCTAGGCCGATCATCAGGCCGAAAGCGTGCTCGGCGACGGTCGTGTGGTTGACTCCGGGCGTGAAGAGCACCGGGAGTTTCTTGGCGGTGGCGTGGGCGACGTCGATGGAGTCGAGCCCGATGCCGTATTTGGCGATGACCTTCAGCGGCGTGGGCGCGGTGAGCCCGGCGTCGATCACGGCGGCGGTGATCTCGTCGTCGCCGTTGAGCAGGCCGTCGAACCCCTCGTGTTGCTCAATCAGCTTGAGCATCTCGCCTTCGGGCAGCGGGCCGCGGGCGCGGACGACCTCGAAGCCGGACTGTTCGAGCACGGCGTGGTGTTCGCCGGGGGTGTCCTGGTAGCTGGTGGTGGTGAGCAGGATGCGCATGGATCGCCTTTCGTGGGGGTCACGAAGGGCCGAGCGGTAAGACGGGTTGGCGTTGGCGGGGTGAGTGGGGGACCGCGAACGCCGGCTCGGCCGGGATTCGCACGTACCTCCTGACACTCAACCGCGAAGACGGGAAGGGCGGTTGAGCCGACGACACACCGTGCAGCGTCGTGTGGTCGGGCTTGTCGGGTGCCCGTCGCACGACGCTGGAATGAAGATATCGCGCGGCGGGGCGGCGTCAAGCGTGACGCGTGGCCGGGTGCGCTAAGTCGGCCGGATCGCCCAGCGGGAGCAGCCAAACAAAAACCCACGGCGTGACCCGTGGGTTCGGGGAACTCATTGGTTGGCGTCGCGGGTCAGAACGACCGGCGGACGTTGACGCTACGACCGGCGCGGCGCTTGCGGTTGATGAGCCGGCGGCCGGCCTTGGTCCGCATGCGGGCACGGAAGCCGAACTTGCGGGCACGCTTGATCAGGGAGCGACGCTTGGGGTAGTGAGTGGTCATCGGTCAGACTCGCGGATGGCGGGTGCGTGGGTTGGGTGAGGCCCCCTGCAAAGCGGGGCATCGCCGGGCTTGACCACCGGCTTAGTCGGCGGTGAGGAACTGGGCGTGGACCGTGGCGTTGCCGCGGGTGTCGCGGGCCCGGACGGTCAGCACGTGGCCGCCTTTGGCCAAGCGGGGGAGTGTAAAGCTGAACGACTCCGTTGTCGAGTCGTAGATCAGGTCGTCCGGGTAGGCGGGCCGCCAAGGGTCGTCGGCGGACACCCGGTACTCGACGGCGGCGAGGGGCGAGAGGGCGTCGGTGGCGGTGCCGGTGATCTGCCCGTTGTTGTCGGTGAGTTCCAGTTCGGGGCCGGTGTTATCGATGACCAGCGGGTCGGCCCGGCGGGAGGCGGCCTTGGCCGAGCCCTTGGGGTTGTCGAGGCGGTCGTGGGCGACGACGCGGACGGCGTACCGGCCGTCGGGCAAGGCCTTGGTCTCCCACTCGAAGCTGGTCTCGGTCTGGTCCTCGGCGACGGTCAGCCAGCCGTTTTCGCCCGCTGGCTTGGCCTGGATGTCGTAGAGCAGCCGGTCGCCGTTGCCGTCTTCGGCCTCCCACTCGAGGTTGACGACGGTGGGCGTGGCCTCGTCGGGGTCTTCGGGCGTTTCGCCGTAGGCGGCGGTGAAGGACGTGATCGCCGGGCGGAGGTTGGGGATCACGTAGGCGAGCTCGACGCGTTCGACGACGGGGGAATGCCCGTCAACGCTGCGCATCGTGAGTCGGTACTGGATAAACCGGGCCGGCGGTGAGGTCACCTCGGCGATGAGCAAGCCTGACGCGGGCTTGATGCCCTCGATACCGAGGTTGACGGACGCCCACTCTGACCACGCGGCCGTGTCGGGGTCGGCGACATTCCCGGTCCGGGTCTCGATGTCGATGGAGGTGGTCTTGCCCTCGTCCAAGGAATCGAATGCCAGGAGCAACTTCCCCCACAGGCTGACCTGCGTCGCGTCGAGCGGGGCGGAGGTGTACGTGCCGGACTGTGGCTCGGTGGCTAGTGTGCGCAGCGTCGCCGGGTTCGCGGTGCCGAGCACGATGGTGCCGTCGGGGTGAAGGGCGGTGACCTGCTCGGCGTCGAGGTCCTGGAGCACGGCGTTCTCGCGCTGCGCGAGCTTGACCTCGTAGACCTGACCCTCGGAGCCGGTGGCGATCAGCAGGCGGCCGTTGGCCTCGTCGAGGTGGAGGCCGAGCACCATGACGGACTCGCGGAAGACCTCGGTGACGACGCCGTCGGGGTGCAACTTGTAGACCGCGTTGCCCTCCTTGGCCGAGGCCTCGGGCTTGCCGGCGGCACGGGCGCGCGTCGGCTTGGGTTGCCGGGCCGTGGTCTTGCCCCCGGCCGAGAGCTTGCCGGATTTGCGGGCCGCTTCCAGGCGCTTGCGGACCTCGTCGCGCAGCGCGTCGTACTGCTCGGGCGTCGGCTGGACGTCGGCGACGGCGGCGGGGTCGGTCGCGGCGGCATCCGCTTCGGCGTCGTCCGCGGTCTC
>JANQPR010000091.1 GCA_028285385.1 Phycisphaera sp. | reverse complement strand
ACGACGTTAGTGCGAGGCGTGCCATGACCACTCTTGTCGCCCCCCCGCTGCCCGATGGTGCCGCCGCCGATGGCGGGCCAGCGCCGCCCGCGGATCGTGACCGGCCGGCCCGGGTAACGCCCCACGCCGTCGAAGGCCGGCTTCGGCTGCTCGCGCGGTGGCTGCGTTACGCGGCGGTCTCGCTGCGGCGCGGCCACGTGGCGGGCGTGCGCGACGCCGGCTGGGCGAGCCTCCGGCTCTTCACGTCGTGGGCGGGTGACACGGTCTGGCCGTCGGACCGGGTGGCGTGCAACCTGTGCGGCTGGCGGGGCCGGGCGTTCTACCCCAACATCGGCCCGGGGTGGTTCGAGCCGCACGTGGTGTGCCCGGGCTGCCGATGTCAGGACCGCCACCGCGCGTTGTTCACGCTGCTGCCCCGGCTGACTCGGTTCCTTGAACGCGGCGCCCGGGTGATCGAGGTGGCGCCGATGCGACGGTTCGAGGCGTTGTGCGTCGCGCAGCCCGGGATGGACTACACTAGCTTCGATCTGCGGCGCAAGGCGATGCACCCCGGGGACATCACAGCCATGCGGTACGCCGACACGAGCGCGGACGTGTTCCTCTGCCTCCACGTGCTCGAGCACATCCCCGACGAGGCGGCCGCGATGAACGAGATCCGGCGTGTGCTCAAGCCCGGGGGCGTCGCGGTGTTCCAGGTGCCGATCGATTGGGACACGGAGCGGACCCGTCAGTACGACGCGCCCGACCCGAGCGACAACGACCACGTCCGCCAGTACGGCCGAGACTTCGGAGACCTCATCGCCGCGTACGGGTTCACGACGAAAGCCGTGAGCGTGACGGAGGTGTTGCCCGCCGAAGCGATCGAACGGCATGGCCTGTCGACCGAACCGCTGTTCTTCGCCACGAAGCCGCCCACGAGCACCGGACCCGGCCGTGAGTAAACCGGTCAGCATCGTCATCCCCGCGCACAACGAGGCGACCGTGATCGGCCGGGCGCTGGCGCTGCTGCTGCGCGGGGCCGAGCCGGGCGAGTTCGACGTTGTGGTTGCCTGCAACGGGTGTACCGACGACACGGCCGAGGTCGCCCGTGGGTTCGGGGGGGACGTCCGGGTCGTCGAGATCGAAGCGGCGTCGAAGGTCGCCGCGCTGAACACGGGGGACCGGCTCGCGCGGCACTTCCCACGGCTCTACGTCGACGCCGACGTACAACTGGATACGGGCACCGCGCGGGCCACCGCCGACTCGCTTCGTTCGCCCCGGGTGATGGCGGCGTCGCCGGGGCTGCGCGTCGACGTGAGCCGCAGCAGCTGGCCGGTACGGTGCTTCTACCGCGTGTGGCTCACGCGCCCGTACCACCGCCACGGCCGCGTCGGCGCCGGGGTGTACGGCCTGTCCGAGGCGGGCCGGCGTCGGTTTGACGAGTTCCCCGACCTCATCGCCGACGACCACTTCGTCTGGTCACAGTTCGGCCCGGAGGAACGGGTCGGCCTCGAGCACCACCACTTCACGATCGTCGCGCCGTCCGGGCTGTGGGGCCTGATCCGGGTCAAGACGCGCAGCCGGCTCGGCCGGCTCCAGCTCTGGGGGCGGTACCCCGCGCTGCGGCGGAGCGGCGGCGCGGACTCGCCCGTTGAACCGTCCCACGACCGCCGCGCCCGCTGGGGCGTGAGCGCCTGGGTAAGCGCGCCGGTTTACGTGGCGGTCCAGTTGGTGGTGCGGTGGCGCGCCCGGGTTCAGTACGCCCGCCGGCGCATCGACCGGTGGGAGCGCGACGCGTCGTCCCGGCGGGCCTGGTCTTGAAGTTGACCGTCGGCACTTGTGCCAATGGGAAGAGGTGAACCATGCGTGTATCTGTCTTCGGCTTGGGCTACGTGGGGTCGGTTACGGCGGGCTGTCTCGCGCGCTGCTGCAACGATGTCATCGGCGTCGATATCGACGCCCACAAGGTCGACACCATCCGCCGGGGCGCCAGCCCGATCCGAGAGGAGGGGCTCGACGAGTTGCTTCGTTCCATGGTGTCGGCCGGCAAGATCCGCGCGACCTCGTCCTGCGAGGCCGCGATCAACCTGACCGATGTCTCTCTGGTCTGTGTCGGGACACCATCGGCAGAAGACGGGCGGCTCGACCTCGACGCCCTGCTGCGCGTCTGCGACGAGATCGGCACCGCGATCCGGCGCAAGGGGCGGGACCACCTCGTGGTCATCCGCTCGACCGTGCTGCCCGGCACGACGCGGCAACAACTGATCCCGGCCTTGGAGGCCGCCGCCCACGGGAAGGCTGGCGAAGCCTTCGGGATCGCCACGGCCCCGGAGTTCCTGCGGGAGGGGACGTCGATCCAGGACTTTTTCCACCCCCCCGCCGTGATCATCGGCGCCGACCGCGACCGCGAGGCCGACCTCGTGGCCAAGCTGTTCGAACCCGTCGGCGTCGAACCGATCCGTTGCGCAATCGCCGAGGCCGAGGCGATCAAGTACGTCTGCAACCTGTTCCACGCGACGAAGATCACGTTTGCCAACGAGGTCGGGCTGGTGTGTCGGCAGGCCAAGGTCGACGCCCGGAAGGTCATGGAGATCGCCTGTCGGGACAAGAAGCTCAACATCTCGTCGCGTTACCTCCGCCCGGGCTTCGCCTTCGGGGGCAGCTGCCTGCCCAAGGACCTGCGGGCGTTCTCGTCGCTCGCCCGGCAACACAACCTCCCCGACTTCATGCTGGAGTCCCTGCTGCGCAGCAACCAGGCGCAGATCGAAGACGTCGTGCGTCGCGTCATGGCGTACGGCCTGCGGCGCGTCGGCCTGCTGGGGCTCAGCTTCAAGGAAAACACCGATGACCTTCGGGAGAGCCCGCTCGTGGTCCTCGCCGAACGCCTCATCGGCCACGGGTACGAGCTGAAGATCTTCGACCCCAACGTGGAGTACGCCGCGCTCTACGGGTCAAACCGCCGCTACATCGATCGCGAGCTGCCCCACCTCAAGAAGCTGCTCTGCACCGCGGACGAGGTGCTGGAGCACGGCCAGATCCTTGTGGTCGGGCACGGCGGCGACAAGTACCGCGACATCGTCCAACGCCGGCAATCGGACCAGCGCGTGCTGGACCTGGTGGGCGTCGACACGCCCGCAGAAGCGGGCGTCAATCACTATGAAGGGTTGTACTGGTGAGCCACCGCAAAGGACACGTCGTCATCTTGGTCGAGAACCTGCCGGTCCCGTTCGATCGGCGGGTCTGGATGGAAGCGCTGACGCTGACCGCCGCGGGTTACGCGGTGAGCGTGATCTCCCCCTGCCCCGAAGGCGACCGAGACCGCCCGCACCGGGTGATCGACGGCATCCGCGTGCGCCGCTACCCGATGCCCACGCCGACACAGAGCAAGCTGAGCTTCTTCCGCGAGTTCACGTACTGCCTGTGGCAGACCCGCAAGCTCCTGCGCGACCTGTGGCGGGAAGACCCGTTCGACGTGATCCACGCCTGCAACCCGCCCGACACGTTCTGGTTCCTCGCGCGGGCCTACCGGCGCCGGGGGGTCCGGTTCGTGTACGACCAACACGACCTTTGTCCGGAGCTGTACGAATCCCGCTTCGGGAAGCGCGGCCTGCTGTGGCGGGGGCTCCTGGCGATGGAGCGGCAGCAGTTCCGGCAGGCCGACCGCGTCATCGCCCCCAACGAGACTCACCGTGAGGTCGCGACCAACCGGGGACGCGTCGACCCCGACCGGGTGACCGTCGTCCGAAGCGGCCCGTCGCTTGAGCGCTTCACGCCGGTGCCCCCCGTGCCGGAGCTCAAACACGGTCGGCGGCACCTGGTCGTCTACCTCGGCGTGATGGGGCCGCAAGACGGCGTCGACCTGGCCGTGCGAGCGGCCCACGCCCTGTACCAACGCGGCCGACACGACACACACTTCGTGTTCATCGGTCGGGGCGACGCCTTCGACGACCTCGTGGCGCTGTCGGACGACCTGGGCGTCTCCGGTCAGGTGACGTTCACCGGACGGATCCCCGACGACGAACTCCGCCGTTTCCTCTGCACGGCCGACCTTGCCGTGGTCCCCGATCCGAAGAACACCTACAGCGACGCCTGCACGCTCAACAAAGTGATCGAGTACATGAGCATGGGGGTCCCGATCGTCGCCTTCGACGGGGTGGAGACCCGGCGAAGCGCTCTGGACGCCGCTCGTTACGTCGCCGACAACGACCCGGCGTCGATGGCGGAAGCGATCGATGAGTTGCTCGAGGACGAATCGGCACGCGAACGGATGTCGGCCTTCGGCCGCCAACGCTTCGCGGACCGCCTGGCCTGGGAGCACAGCGCGCCGGAACTGATCGGCGTGTACGACGGGCTGCTGTCGCCGAAGCGAAACGCGCAACTCGACGTGCCCGACCGCGTCCCCAGCGCGAACACCGTCGGCGTGGCGTGAAGCACCGCCCGTCTCTCGACAGTCACCGTTTTCTCGAGGCCTTCTCGTCCTCGCCAGATCGGCCAAGGATGTCCGTGGTCGCCGCTGCGAAAGGGATGTCATGACGTCTTCCAACGAACCAAACGGCGTCGCTCGCCCAAGCAATGGGCCGGCTCCTCGGCCGGAGGCCTCGCCCAACCGCTCCGAGACGCTGGACCTGGTGAGTCAACTGCGCCGCTGGACGCACGGGCGGATCGGCCGGTTGATCGTCATCGCGACCGGGTTGGCCGTCGTCGGGGGCATCCTCGGCTATTCCGCGACCACGCCGGTCTTCCGCAGCAGCGGCGCGGTGAGCATGCAGCCGGACGCGTTGAAGATGAACATCGGCAAGTCGATCGACGGGTTCCTCGCCGCCGAGATGAGCCGGATCAAGAGCCACGCCTTCCTGAGCGACGCCATGGCGTTGCCCGTCTGGTCTGCGTGCCCGATGGCCCAGTCCGAGATCGGGCCGGCCGCGTTCGGCAGCTGGCTCAGCGTCAGCAAGGACCGGCGTCACGGCCAGGTGATCTACGTCTCCTTCGAAGCGCCCGACCCCGAGTCGGCCTACGCCGGGTTGCGGGCGGTCATCCAGACGTACACGGAACAGCTGGCCCGCAACGCGGAAGAGCACAAGCGCCGCCGGCTTGAAACACAACAACAAGCCGAGGCCGACCTGCTCGCGAAGCAGCAAGCCCTGCGGGAGCAGCTGGCGTCGGCCGGCGGAGGGATGGGGCTGTCAGAACTCGAGGCGGCACGGCATCGCCTCCGCGAACGCATCGAGCAACGTCAAACCGTCCTCGCGCAAGCGATCGAGTTGTCGCGGGCGGACGGCTTCGAACCGACGGCCCCCGTCGACGCCGCGGACCAGATCGAGCAACTGCGGTACCAGCTCCTTCTCGACGAAGTCGAACTGAAGCAACTCCAGACCGACTATGGGCGGAACCACCCCGAGGCGCAGCGGCTGGCGCGATCGGTTGCGGTGCAACGGGATGTCCTGAATCGGCTGGCCGCCACCCACGCCGAACCGATCGCCCCGGCCACCGCGGCGGCGCCCGGGCCAACGAACGAACAGGTCGAGTCGCTGCGGGAGCTGATCCGCGCGGACGAGGCGGCCGCGCAGGCGCTCTACCAGCGCTGGATGGACTGCGACGCCCTGACGAAACAGATCGAAGCCAACCGTGAACGGCTCGCCGCGACCGCCTCGGCGATCGCGACGCTGCGGGCGGAGACCGCGTCGCTCGAACCGGTGCGGGTGGAGGACGGCGGCAAGCTGCCCGGCCGGCCCTTCAACGCGAACCGGCGGGCACAGCACGCGGTGCTTGGCGCGGCGATGGGGGGCGGGCTCGGCGTCGCGGCGTGTCTGTTCTTCGGGCTGATCGACCGCCGGTTCCGCGGGTACGACGACGCCGCGTTGCGCTACGGCAGCGACCGGGTGTTGGCGCTGCTCCCCGCCATGGGGTCGGGGCAGACCACGGCCGACGAACGCCTCAGCGCCTCGATGGGGGTCCACGGCGTCCGGGCGGTGTTGCAATCACGTCGGCCCAACGGGCCGGACTCGGAAGGGTTTTGCGTGATGATCACCAGCGCGAACCCCGGCGCGGGCAAGAGCAGCGTCGCGCTGGCGCTGGGCCTGTCGTTCGCCGCGACGGGGTTCGCGCTGGTGATCATCACGCAAAACCCTTCCGAGTCCGGCCCGTTGGGCCGACGTGATTGCAACACCGCCCGGAC
>JANQPR010000053.1 GCA_028285385.1 Phycisphaera sp. | reverse complement strand
GACAGCCCGTCCTGCGAGGCGCGGACGATCGAGTGGTGCGGGTCGTAGCCGAAGCCGGTCATCAGCAGCACGGGCATGCCCTCGTGACAACGCTGCGCGGAGGCGAAGACTTCGTACCCGTTGCGGTAGGGCATCTTGATGTCGGAGATGACCAGGTCGTAGGCCGGCGGCTTCTGCTCGAGGAGCGAGCAGGCCTCGTAGCCGTCCTTGGCGGTGGCGACGGTGCAGCCGTACTTGGTGAGCACGTCGCGGACGACCTTGCGGATGTTCGGCTCGTCGTCGGCGACGAGGATGCGCTTGCCGTCGAGCTGCTCGTCGCGTTGGTCTTCGGGGACCTCGTCACCGCCGATGACGCGTTGCGGCCCGGCCTTGACCTCGTCGATCGCCCGGCGGATCTGCGCGACGTGGGCCGTGATCCGGTCCAGCCGGCCACGCATCGCGTCGTCCCCGATGTACTCCTCCCGCAGCGACTCGGCCTCGGCGACGATGTCGTTCAACGGCGCGCTCATCTCGGCGACGACGCTGTCCGTGATCGCCGTCGACGTGTTGCACCGCTCGACCACGAGCAGGTCCAGGATGTTCATCGCCACCGCGACGTACCGGCCGAAGATCTCCGCGAACTGCCGGTCGTCCTCGTTGAACGCGCCGATGTCCTCGCTCTCGATGTTGTAGACGCCGACCACCTCGCCGAACAGGTTCAACGGCACGGTCAGCGAGCTCTTGGAATGATGAAGCCCGATGACGTAGCGCGGGTCCTTCTCGACGTCGTGGCAGATGTAGCTCCGCCCGGTGGCGGCGACGTACCCGGAGATGCCGTTGCCCTCGGGCTGGGCGTAGAGGTCGATCTCCAACGCCTCGGGCGGCAGGCCCTCGGCGATGACGACCTCGAGCTTGTTGCTGCGTTTGTCCAGCCGGCGGATCGCGAAGTGGTCGAAGTGCATCAGGTCCTTGCTGAACCCGACGATCTTGTCCTGCAGCAGCTTCAGGCGCTCGGCGGGGCGCAGCTTCGAGACCGCGTCGTTGTCGATCCGCGCCAACTCCCGGCCGGACGCGTCGATGGCGTCGATCTTCGCCTGCAGCCGCTTGCCCGACGTCGCGTCCCACACGACGCCGACGACTTGGCTCACCCTGCCCTCGTCGTCCGTCACCGGCGAACAGATCACCTCGAAGTAGTGGTCGCCCTCCTGGAACGTGAACTTCTTGCTGCGTGCCTGCGCGGCCGAATCAATCGCACCCGCTTGGTTGTTGAAGATCGACATCGCCTGCCGGCAGATGCGCTTGACGTGCTCGGTCGTCTCGGCGTTGAAGCCGCGCATCCGGTTGTTGGCCCAGGTCATCCGGGCGTCGGCGTCGACGATGCACACGCCCTCGCCGATGGTGTTGAGCACCAGCGCCGACTTTTCCTCAACGAGCGCGCGCTCAAGCGGGAGGAAGTCGCCGGCGTCGGCGAACACGGCGTTGAAGCGCTGGGTCCGCAGCGCCGCCGTCGCGGCGTCGAGGTCGGCGGCGACCTCCACGTCGAACAGCGGCCGCAACGCGTCGGCGATGGCTTGCGCCGACGCCGTGTTGCCTTCAAAGATGAGGACCCGTTTCGAAGGTGCGGTCATGGCAGCAGGCCCGAACCGGTGCGCTCCCTCGCTCCCGTGCGTCCGCCGTGCTCCGGATCAACGCCGGAACCCCACTCCAGACCGCGGCGGTGTCTCCACAAACTCTACGCATTGTGACTATCGACGGTTTCGAGGGCGAGACTAAACACGAGAATATGGGCAAAAGGACACAAAAACTCAGTGCCGCCTTTCGAGCAACGCCGCCGCGAGGTCCAGCAGCCGTTGACGAGCGTCACCTTCCGGCAAGCCGTTCAGCAACCGCTCCCGGGCGTCCTGCACCAGCGCCGCGGCGTTCTGAGTGGCCCGCTGCACCGCCCCCGAACCCCGGATGCGCTCGCGGAGCTCGGGGGTTTCCCGACCCGCCGCGGCGTCACTCAGCATCCGCAGCGCCGCGTCACGGGCTGCCCCCTGTTCCGCCCCGACCCAGTGGATCACCGGCAGCGTCATCTTGCCCTTGGCCAAGTCCCGGCCGAGCGTCTTGCCGACCGTCGCTTCGTCACCAACCAGGTCCAGCACGTCGTCGACGATCTGGAACGCGATCCCGACCTTCTCGCCGTAGTCCGACAGCGCCTCGCCCGCGGCGTCCGTGAAGCCATCGCCGACCACCAGCCGCGGCAGCCGACAGCACGCCGCGGTGAGCGCCGCGGTCTTCCGGCGGACGATCTCGAAGTACACCCGGGGGGTCAGCGCGAAGTCCCCCCGGCGCGAGAGCTGCAACAGCTCGCCCTCGCAGACGGTGTTCGTCGTCGCCGCGACCGCCCGGGCGATCCGCGCGTCGTCGAGCGCGCAGCAGAGGTGGTACGAATGGCTGATCAGGTAGTCGCCGAGCATTACGGCGGTCTCGTTGCCGTGCAGGCGGTTGATCGTCTGCCCGCGTCGGCGGATGTCGGCCTCGTCGAGCACGTCGTCGTGCACGAGCGTCGACATGTGCACCATCTCGAACACGGTGGCCAGCAGGTCGACGCGCTCGGCGACTCCCGGACGCTCCGCCGCATTGCCACCACCGGCCTGCGACGCGAGGATCGTCAGCATCGGCCGGAGCATCTTGCCGTGGTAGTGCTCGACGTGCCCGGCCAGGTCGTTGACGCAGTCCAGGTCGCTGTGCAGCTCCGCGCGGAAGCGCCGCTCGACGACGCCGAGCCGGTCGCGCAGCGTCGCGTCCAGCGTGCCGGGTCGGTCCGAGGCAAGCAGCGCTTGGGGCAGGCCGCGGTTCATCGCCCGCATCCTAGACCGACGCGACGCCGAGCGAATCAAGACCCTGCCCCGCCCGTCCGAAGGTAGAGACCGGGATGCCACACGCGGCCGAGCCGTTGCCCGATGATTGACACCGCGAGAACGGCTCTGATACGTTCCGCGGATCGACCCGGGGCGGGGTTCCCTGGCCCCCGGCCGTGACGACGATTCTGCCGCCCTTTCCTCCGAGGCCCCGGCACCGCGATGGCCGACGTCAACCACGAAAACTTCGACTCGGTGGTCGGGCGGATCGTGGTCGAGCGCGGCTTGGGCACCGCCCAGGACGTCCAGCGGTGCAAGGAGCTGCAGCGCCAGTCCATCGACGAGAGCGACACCAAGGGCAAGTCCCTCGCCTCGCTGTTGGTCGAGGAGGGCGTCATCACCGAGGGCCAGCTCGCCCGCCTGCGCCCGGAGATGGAGAAGGCCAGCGGGCAGCAGATCCCCGGGTACCAGATCCTCAAGAAGCTCGGCGCCGGCGCGATGGCGACGGTCTACAAGGCCCGGCAGCTCTCGCTGGACCGCATCGTCGCGATCAAGGTCCTGCCGCAGAAGTTCACCAAGAACCCCGACTTCGTTGAGCGGTTCTACGCCGAGGGCCGGGCGGCCGCAAAACTGAACCACCCCAACATCGTGCAGGCCTACGACGTCGGCAAGGCCGGCGAGTTCCACTACTTCGTGATGGAGTTCGTGGACGGCCGCACCGTGTTCGAGGACATCACGTCCAAGGGGCCGTACGACGAGGCCAGCGCCGTGCGGATCGGGATCGAGGTCGCCAACGCGCTCAACCACGCCCACGAGCGCGGCTTCATCCACCGCGACGTCAAGCCCAAAAACATCATGATCTCCGACGACTCGGGCCGCACCAAGCTCGCCGACATGGGCCTGGCCCGGGCGATCAGCGACCGCGAGGCCGCCGAGGCCGAGGCCGGCAAGGCGTACGGCACGCCGTACTACATCTCCCCCGAACAGGTCCGCGGCGAAGTCGGCGTCGACTTCCGCGCCGACATCTACTCCCTGGGCGCGACGCTGTACCACATGGTCACCGGGCAGGTCCCCTTCGACGGGCCCAACCCCTCCGCCGTGATGCGCAAGCACCTCAACGACACCCTCACCCCGCCGGACCACATCAACCCCAACCTGACGTCCGGCATCGCCGAGGTCGTCGAGGTCTGCCTCGCCAAGGACCGCAACAAGCGTTACAGCTCCACGGCCGACCTGCTCGAAGACCTCCAGGCCATCGAGCGTGGCGAGCCGCCGCTGCAGGCCCGCCGGGTCTTCGACGTCAACGCGCTCTCGGCGCTCGAGGGCGCCTCCGCCGACTCCGCCAGCATCGACGTGGTGCACCACCAGCCGGGCTCGGGCGCGGCGGGGCCGGTGCTTTGGGCCGCGGTCGCCGGCTGGGCCGCCGCGGTGTTCCTGCTGATCGTGCTCGTCATCGTCGCGGTCAGTTGAGCTTCAATCCCGTATCGATGCGGGCGGGCGTTAGCGGCGTTGTGCCACAACTCAACTGACCCACGTTGGCTTTTCTGTCACCGCGTTATCGGTCCGCACGTTTCCCCGCGCCGCACGGGTCGAACCTGAAATAACCCCGCCGCCGGGTCGATTACTCCGGCATGGACACCGAACCCCAGTCGACACGCCCGTCGTTCGAGAACACGCCCGAACTGCCCGAAGCCAAAGCCGCCGGGCCTTCACTCTTGAAGGTCGTCGTTGTGTTGGCCGCGTTGGCCGTGGCGGGCTACTTCGCGTTCGGCCAAACCGGTTGGCTGCCCGGTTCCGGTGCCGGCGCGGGCGGCGGGACCGCGGTGGCGTGGGGACACGACGTGCCCGATGCGTTCAGCGCCTCCGCCGCGCAAAACAAGCCCGTGCTGCTGTTCTTCACCGCCGACTGGTGTCCGCCCTGCCGCCGGCTCAAATCCGGGCCGTTGTCCGACGACGCGATCGCCGACCACATCGAGTCGAACTTCGTCCCGGTGAAGGTCGACCTGACCAGCCCCGGCGAGGCGGAGAACCTCGCCGCCTCCGACTTCGGCGTCCAGGGCATCCCAGTGCTCATCGTCGCCGACGCCAACGGCAACGAGGTCGCCCGGACCCACGGCGGCAACGCGTCTCAACTCGCCGGGTTCCTGAACCGCTACACCGGCTCGCCCGTCGCCGCGGCGCGGTAACCGCCGCCACCCCGCCGACACACGCGCAGTTCCGGGTCGGTCCGAGGGCACGCTTACCGAGCGTTCGCGCGCCCCGCGTATCCTCTCAATATTCCGGGACCCGTCCCCGGCCTGCCCGCCCCTTCCCGAACGAAAGGACCCGCATGACCGCCCCCCTCCAATCGCTCATCGACTGCGGCACCCGGCTCTGGCTCGATTCCGTCGACCCCGACGAGGTCGTCGAGAACAGGAAGCTCGGCATCACCGGCGCGACCTCGAACCCCGCCATCATCGCCGGGCTCATCGACACCGGCCGCTTCGACGACGACATCCAGGCTTTCATCGACCAGGGCGAGGACGACGAAGCGATCGCCTGGGCCATGACCGACAAACTCGTCAAGGACGCCCAGGCGCACTTCCATGACGTCTGGCAGTCTTCCGGGGGCAACGACGGCTGGGTCTCGTTCGAGCTCGACCCGCTGCTCGAAGACCCCGACAACGACGCCCCGCTCGGCCAGAAGATCCAGCGGTACATCGAACTGGGCAAGCAGTGGAGCGAAGGACACGACAACCGCATGATCAAAGTCCCCGCGACCGAAGCCGGCCTGGGCGCGCTGGAAGAACTCGCCGCCGCGGGGATCACGCTGAACGTCACGCTGATCTTCACCCCCCGGCAGTATCACGCCGCGCGTGAAGCTGTGTGGCGCGGCCGGCAACGCTACGGCAAGCTCGACTCGTTCAAGAGCGTGTACTCCATCTTCATCAGCCGCGTCGACGTCTACACCGAGAAGGACGTCTCGCAGCTCAGCGACGACGCGCAGGGCCTCATGGGCATCGTCAACGCCAAGCAGATCGGCCTGGACAACGCCGCGTTCTGGAAGGGCCTCGACCTGCCGCTGCAGCAGGAGATGATCTGGGCCTCGACCGGCAAGAAGCTCGGCTGGCAGGCCGAGGACTACTACGTCGAGGCGTTGGCCGGCTCGGACATCCAGACCAACCCGCCGGAGACGAACGCCGCCGTGCAGGAGATGGGCAAGACCTACACCGCCCAGAGCAAGACGCTGCCCGCCGACGCGATCGTGAAGGAGCTGAACGACACGGTCGACCTGCAACACCTCGAGGACACGCTGATGTCCGAGGGCGTCCAGAAGTTCGCCGACCCGCACAAGAAACTGATCGCCACGATCGCGGGCAAGCGGGCCGCGCTGTCGTCGACGGCCTGACCGCCGGCCCCACGATCAGCGAAACGCGAACCGACACCCACGGGCCACGTCCGTGGGTTGTTCTTTCTCGGCCGCTCAAGCCCTTCCGCCCCCGCCGCAACCACGCAACCCGCCTCGGCTTACGCGTCCCGCTGGGCTTGACCCCCGCCCCCGGGCCGTCGATACTCGCGGGCTCGACGGGTTTCCCGGGCGCGATCGCCGCAACCCCGCGGCACGCCGGCCTCCCCACCGGCCTCCACCTCGCCGCCCGACCGACCCGCTTCCCGCCCCCGGCCCCGCCCGGCCTGCTCCCCGGAGATGCGCGTGATG
>JANQPR010000142.1 GCA_028285385.1 Phycisphaera sp. | reverse complement strand
CGGGGTCGCGTCGGCCCGGCATCACCCGGTGGACCCGGCCGTCGAACTCGCCGAGCGTGCGGCGCGCGAGGCGATTACCCAAGCCGGCGTCGAGGCATTGGGCCTGCCCACGTTTCTCGGCTGCAGCAAGGGCGCTGTCGTCGCTTTGGAGAAGGCGGCGAAGCACGCGCACCATCAGCGCGTCACGGCGAACGACCTGCACGCCGTCACTCACGGCCCGCACGAGCACCTCGCCCACCACCTCCGCCAACGCCTCGGCCTCGAACCGCGCACGCACGCCGTCGCGGCGTGCGCGTCGTCCTTGACCGCGCTGGACCGGGCGCGCCGAGCGCTGTTGCACGGCCGAGCGAACGAAGCACTCGTGCTCACCGCCGAGGCGGCGTTGACGCCGATGTTTGTGCACAGCTACCGCCGGCTGGGCGTGTTGGCGCCGCTGACCGTCGCCGACTACCGCGCCCGGCCGTTGGATGGCCGGCGGTCGGGCTTCATGCTGGCCGAGGCGGGCGTCGCGGTGTTGCTGCAGGCCTTTCCCGCCGACGCCGACCCCCCGCACGGGGCCGTGGAACTGATCGACACGCGCTGCGCCGCCGAGGCCGGCGACGTCATCCGCCCGCCGCGGGACATGGCGGCGCTGCGGCACGTCGCCACGCAACTATTCGCCGGCCGCAAGATCACCGCCCTGCACCCACACGCCCCCGGCACAGCCGAACACGACCCGACGGAGTTGCGGACCCTCGCCGATACCCTCAACGCGCAGCGGGAGATGACCCAGGCGCACGCCCCGGTCGCGGTCTACGCCAGCAAGGGCGCGCTCGGGCACACGCTGGGCAGCGCCGGGCTGCTGTCGCTGGTGATCGCGTGCCTGTGTGTGCGGGCGAAGCGCCGCCCACCGATGCCTTGGCTGGAGCGGCCGATGCGTCCGGCGCCGTTGCCATTGCGGAACGAAGGCCACGCGATCGACGACGGCTGCCACGCGGTGTTCGCCGCCGGGTTTGGTGGGCACACGGCCGGGGCGCTGCTGAAGTGATCGATGAGTGATGATTGATCCGTGGTGATTTCCTCATCAGCGTCCCGCACGGCAGAAGGGCCTGATGTCTTCATTCGTCACTCATCAATCATCGCTCGCTCGCCGCATCACGATCGTCGCGTCGTGCCCATGATCGAAGTAATCCTGACGCAGCACCACGTCCGAGGTGCGCGACAGCGCCCAGTCCAGCAGTTGCATCGTCGGCAGCCGACGCGCGGGGTACTCCTGCGGCACGGCGTCGGGGCCCGCACGGTCCGACAGGAAGTTGAACGCCAGCGTCTCGGAACACCCCGCCCACGCCGCGTCTAGCACCGCCAGCGCCGTGGCGTCGTCCATCGTGTTCAGCGTGCCGGAGATCAGCGTGACCTGCGGGTCGCCCACCGAAAGCAGCGCACCGTCTTTCACGAAGTCTCCCGCGTGGAACTCGGCGCGCGGCAGCCCGCGCTCGTTCGCGAACGCGATCACGTCGTCCAACCCGTCGACGCCGACGTAGCGCTCGTACTCGTTCCCGTGTTCGAGCAACCACGCCGCCAGGTCGCCCCGGCTGCAACCGGCATCGAGGATGCGCTTGCCCGGCAGAAACACCGACTCGGCGAACACGGCGAAGCGGCGGGTCTGCGTGTCCGGCCGGGCCCAGAGCGTCACGTCGAACCCGTGCCCGTGCTCATCCTGCGCGTCGCGGTACGGCTGGAGGTAGGCGTCGTTCATGCCGCCGCATCGTAGGACGCGGATGCTCTATCCTCCCGCCGATGGACTCGGACGTCTCTCGCGACCTGACGGACCTGCCCTGGCTCGAACACCTGCGCGGCAAGTTCGTCGTCTTCGACGGGCCCGACGGCTCGGGCAAGACCACCCAGTTCCGGCGTTTCGTCACGCTCTGCGAGGCCCACGGCCTGGACGTCTGCGAGGTCCGCGAGCCCGGTGGCACCGCCATCGGCGAACAGGTCCGCGACCTGCTCCTGCACTACCGCGACGACGAGGACGGCGACATGGCCCCGGCCTGCGAGATGCTCCTGTTCATGGCCAGCCGCGCCCAACTCATCGCCGAACGCGTCCGCCCCGCGCTCGAACAAGGCTGCCTCGTCCTCGCCGACCGCTTCATCAGCTCCACTCTCGCCTACCAGGGCGCCGCCGGCGGCACGCCGATCGACGACATCATCGCTGTCGGACAGGTCGCCCTGGGCAACACCTGGCCCGACCTGGTCGTCGTGTTCGACGTCGACGAACGCACCGCCGCGTCCCGCCTGAACCCCCTGCTGGACCGGATGGAGCAGAAGGGCGCCGCCTACCACGCGAAGGTCCGCCGGGGGTATCACGATCAGGCGAAGCGCGAGCCGGAGAAGCACCTGATCCTCGACGCGACCGCCGAGCCGGGCGTGGTGTTCGAGCGACTGCTGACCCAACTAGGGGACTGGTGGGCGACGCGCAGGTGAGGGAACAACAAGGCACGCCAACCGGGGTTGCGGCCTTGCTCGGGGGATTTAGTTGTCGATGGGTGGCTGGAGTCAACCGCTCACGACGCGTCAGCATGAGGGGTCGCTTCTTCGTTCACCACTGCGACCTCCTCGGGCGTGGCCCACCTCTCCTCACCGCACCAAGTGAACAGCCAGAGGAACGTGTGGTGCGTCGTCTGCCGTTGGCCCGCGTGGGTCGAGATGGTCTCGCGGTGGTTGCGGAACGCGCCCCACAGCGTCGAGTCGAGCTCATGCCGGCTGAGCAACCGGTGGTCGTCGTCGTAGTGGGTCACCGTCGCGTCGACCACGCCGAACAACGGCAGGCAGGCGGCGACGTCGGCCTCGACGAACGCGGCGGGCGTGTCGGCGTCGTCGTCTCGGGCGAACACGTGCAGCTCCGAGTGCACCAGCGGGAACACGCTGACGTCATAGAGCGTGTCGTCCGACTCCTCGCTGGATTGCTCCTGCCGATCCAGGTCGGCCACGAGCTGCGCGACGCGGCCCGGGTCGTCGGGCGAGGCCCCAGCCACCGCAGCGAAGTCGTAGTTGTGCGACGCGCAACCCGTCAACGCCAACGTTCCGGCCAGGCCCGTCGCCGCCGTCGCCGACCACAACACACTCGATTTACTCACCGTACTCATCAAACAGGTCTCCACATCAGGGGAAGGAAACAAACCACGACCGCCCTCGGCAATCGAAACACTCAACGGTCTTGGCCCCCGGAAGCTGACCTTTCGTCAGCCTTCGTCGCCCGGCGGGCATTCGTCGTCTTCGACCATGAAGACCTCGTCCAGCGGCCGCCCCAGGGCGCGGGCGATCAGCAGCGCGAGCTCGAGGCTGGGCGAGTACTTCGCCTTCTCGATCGCGGCGATCGTCTGCCGGGTGCAGCCGACCTTCTCGGCGAGCGCTTGCTGCGTCATCTCGTCGTTCTCGAAACGAAGCCGACGGATCGTGTTGGTGATCCGGAGCTTGGCCACGTCAACCCCCGATCCGGTAGCTGGCCAGGCGGACGGCGTTCCCGGACAAATCGCCGAACGCGAAGGCGAACAGCAGCACGTTCAACCCGACGATCGCCGCCCAGCCGAGCGCGAAGGTCCCGAGCATCGCGACGTACCCCAGGCCCACGACCACGAGCGTGACGCCCATGCCGCGCAACTGGAACTGCCGGTCGCGCTCGTCCACGACGTGGGGCAGCGCCCGGTCGCGGTTCGCCTTCGCGAGCAACACGTTCAGGACGATGGTCAACACGATCGCCGCCGGCACCACCCAGATCACCGCCCGGGCCCAGACGGTTACCGCGTCGTCCCCGGCCAGGGCGCCGTCGAGGTAGAGCTGCACCACGCGGACCACGGCGTAGCCGTTGACCAGCAGGTTGGTGACGATGGCAACGACACAGGCGCGTTCTTCGGGGCTCATGGGGAACGGTCCGGGCACAACGGGGTTCAGGGTTCAGGGTTCAGGGTTCAGGGTTCAGGGTTCAGGGTTCAGGGTTCAGGGTTCAGGGTTCAGGGTTCAGGGTTCAGGGTTCAGGGGGCGGCGAGAGCCCTTCTGAGGGGCGGATTCTTGGGGAGAGTGTCAGGTGATGCGAACACAATGTGACATATATTCTACATCATGTCAAATATATTTAACATATTTGGGCCGCAACTTGCCGTCCCGGCCGAGCGTCAAGTTGCCCTTCCGGGGCAAGGGGCAAGTACGAGTCTCGCTGCGGCAGGTCGGTCCGGCGTCCAGGGCTTAGCCCCGAGCGAAAGCACGACCTCCGCCATCTTTCTCAAGACTCACGACCCCGCCTCCTGCTGCACGCGCTTGACGTAGGCCCGCGTCTTCGGGCCGGCGTGCTGTTCGACGAGTTGCTGGGGCGGCAGCTGCGGGTGTTCTCGGCGGAGCTTGCTCACCCGCGTCGGGCCCATGTGGTAGGCGGCGAGCGCGAGCGTCACGTCGCCGTCGAAGCGCTGCAGGAGGTGGGCGAGGTAGCGCGTGCCGACGGTGAGGTTGTACGCCGGGTCAAACAGGTCGCCGTCGTCCAGGCCGAAGCGCTGCATGGCGTCTTTGTGCGTGATGGGGGTGATCTGCATGAGGCCGCGGGCGCTGGCCTTGGAATGGGCGTGGGGGTTGCCGCTGCTCTCGGCGAGCACGACCGCGCGGACCAGCGCCGCGTCGAGCCCGGCGTCCGCCGCCTTCTCGTCGATCAGGTCGGTCCAATGCGACATCCGGTACGACCGCACCGCGTCTTTGCCCGTCTCACAGGCCCGGGGCAGCACCAGCAACGCCAGCGCCACCGCCGCGACACCGAACCACCACTGGTGGGTGTCCACGGTCTGTCGCCAGCCACGCCGTCGCATCGCCGGGACTGTAGCGGCGCCGCCCGCCTCGTCGATAACCCCCCAATATGCCCGGCCCGTCCCGCGCGCTGCTGCGCCCCGTCTCCGTTGCCGTCGTGGTCCTCGTCGTCGTCGCGGCGTTGTTGGGGTACCGCGTCGCGCGCGATTCCATCGCTGCCACCGTGTACCGCCAACGCCTCGCCGAGCTGCACGAACAACACGCCGAGTTGACCCAGAAGTACAACGACGCCGTGACCCGTGCGGCCGTCACCGAGCTGCTCGTCAGCGACGGCACGGTCCGCGTGCTGGTGCGCAGCGGCGACGAAGCGACCGGCGGCGGCGTGCTCGAGGCCTTCGACACGCCGTACGACCCCGCGGGCGAGGTGTTCATCGACTACGCGGTGCTGGATGGCAAGCTGTGGATCCGCCGGGTCTTCGACGAGCACACCCCGCCGAACCAGGGCACGCTGATCGACCCGGCGCTCAACACGATCGACTGGGACGACGCGTCGGCCCGACACGGCAAGGTCGCGTACCGGTCGCTGACCGACGGGCGGTGGGTCGTGTCCGTCTCGGGCGACGGGTCGGTGGGCCTGCGGAAGGTCAGCGACGACACCGAGGTCGCGCTGGTCAGCAAACCGGCCGTGCAGGAGTTCGACCCGGTGCAACAGGCGCAGGCGGAGGTCGACCGCATCGGCTTCGGCGAAGTCGTGCGCGGGCTGCTGCGGTGAGCGAGTTCTGAGTCATGGGCGGCTTGGCGAGCATCCGGCGTGGAATGTCCAGGGCAACTTGACGTTCCCGCCCGAGGGTCAAGTTGCCGCTCGCGATGGAGGGGCAACTTGAACGGCTGACCCACTCAAGACGCATGGATCCTCAGGGATGCCCCGCGTTTCGTCGCACCGGCCGACTCTTACAATGGAGCGTTGCCTGTCGAGGAGCGGAGCGTTGCGTCGCGTGTGCAGTCGTCGTTGGTTGTGGTTGGTATGCGTGGCCGCGGGGGCGGTGGCGTTGCCGTGCGCCGCCGAGCCGTTCGTGCACATCGGGCAGGGCGCCGCGTCGAAGTGGGGTTCGCCGACCGTCGGCACCGGCGCGGTCGTTACCTGGGGCTTCGTGCCCGACGGCACCGCGGTCGACCCGTTGCTGCGCATCGACCCGGTCGGCTCGCCCGACGACGTCGGCGTCGTCGGTACGTCCAACCTCTCGCAGCTCCGCGGCCTGATCGACACCAACCACGGCCTAGGCGCGTTCGACGCGGCGATCCGCAGCGCGTTCGACACTTGGTCTGCCGTCGCCGACGTGCAGTTCGTCGAAGTCACCGACCCCGGCACGACGCTCGGGCAACAAGGCTCGACCACGCCGAACATCCGCATCGCCGCGTTCGACCCGCTGCCCGGCCACTTCTTCGAGGGCACCGGCGCGATCGGCTTCGGGCCGCCCGGATTCCCCAACCCCGTCGACGACTTCCCCGAGTCCGGCGACGTCTTCTTCAACCTGCGGGGCAACAAGTTTGGCGGCAACCAGACGCCCTTCCACATCGCGTCCGGCACTGAAGACGTCACGCCCGTCGACTTCTTCAACTTCGGCGACGACCTCGAGGGCCTGTTCCTCCACGAACTCGGACACGCCGCGATCGGGCTCGCCCACCCGCCCTGGAACGGCGACGACCCCGACCGCAGAGTGATGTACGTCGGCGAGTTCGGCAACCCGCAAGCGCCGCCCTGCTGCACCGCGATGAACCGGGAACTCCACCCCGACGACATCGCCGGCGCCCATTTCGTCTACGGCACGCCCACCATCCCCGGCGACTTCAACGGCAACGGGCAGGTCGAGCAGGGCGACCTCGACCTCGTACTCCAGAACTGGGGCACGGTTGTCGACCCCGTGTCTCCACTGCCCGGGTGGAACAAGCGCCAACCCTTCGGCACTGTGGACCAAGCCGAGTTGGATCAGGTGCTGCAGCACTGGGGGAACGTGGCGGCACCGGGTGGTGCGATGGCGGGTGTGCCCGAGCCCGCCGGGGTCTTCGGCCTCGGCTTGGCCGTGGGCCTCGCTTTCCAGCGCCGCCGCGGGTGAATGTCCGGACGCCGCGCCGCCCGCAACCCCCCGCCGCACACCATTGGGTCAAGAAACCATTGGCCGCTCTGCCGGGTCGCGTTAGGCTGGCTGGATGCCGGGGCCTTGCCGCCGAACCGTCTTCGTCGCCTGCCTACTGCTGCCCTCCGCTTCGGCGTGGGCGCAGTCCGACCCGTCCAACTTCACAACGGTGATCGACATCCCGCCGGCGGTGATCGGGGACGACGAGTCCATCGGGTCGGACACGCAGATGAATGTCTCCGAGGGCGGATCGGTCGGCGAACGTTTTGTTGCGGGAGTGCCCGCCGGCGACAGCACGAATATCGAGGTCAACCTCAGCGGCGGCAGCATCGGCAGCAACTTCTTTGCGGGGCCGGGCAGCACGGTCAACGTCCACGGCGGAGAGACCGACGGATTGTCGGCCGGCGTGGTGCGGGGATGGGAAGTCATTAACACCTTCACCATCGACGACATCATCAACGGCAACACCCGCGGCTCCGAGCCCAGCACCATCAACCTCTACGGCGGCACGGCGGTGCGCGGCCCGTTTGCAACGCTCGGCGGGACCGTCAACGTCTACGGCGGGCAGATCGACGAGGCTATTTACGCCAGCTACGGCGGCACGATCAACATCCACGACGGCGCGTTGATCGAGAAAGAAGACTACTCGCGAGTCAGCCTCGATGCCCGCGAGGTGGGATACATCAACGTCACCGGCGGCACCGTGGAGGGGCTCACCGTCGTCGGCGGGGATCTCGCCATCAACTTCGGCAACCAGGCCATCCTCAACCTTTCCGGCGGCAGCCTCGAAGCGGTGGTCGTCGGCATCGACAGCACCGCCAACCTCTCCGGCGGCTCGGTCGGCGTGGTGCTTGGAGGTTGGTTCGGCAGCACGATCAACCTCTCGGGCGGAGAGCTCCCGGGAGAGTTCGGTGTGACTTCGGGCAGCACGCTCAACCTGTTTGGCACCTCGTTTGTTGTCGATGGCGTCGCCCTCACCGACCTCCAGGTCGGGCAAGCCTTCGTGGTGCCCGACCCGTCGGTGCCGGTGCAGGCGGTGTTGGCCGACGGCTCGCTGTTTGACTCCGGCCCCGAGGACCGGACTTTGGGCTCCGACTCCACGCTGACCCTCACCCTCCTCAGCGACGCCGACCTCCCCGGCGACTACAACGCCAACGGCCACGTCGAGCAGGGCGACCTGGACCTGGTGCTGCAGAACTGGGGCGTCGACACCGGCCTCACCGGCGTGCCGTTCTTCTGGTTCAACGACAAGCCCGCCGGCGTGATCGACCAGGCCGAGTTGGACCAAGTGTTGCAACACTGGGGCGGCGTGGCCACGCCGGACTTCGCCGGTTCCGGTCTGCCCGAGCCGACCGTCGCCGGCGTGGCTTGTCTGCTGGCGTTCAGCGGGTTGCGCCATCGGCGACCGACGCGTTGACCATCCGCACCGGCAATCCCGCGTCGTGCATCGCTTGTTTCGTCTCGGCGATCGAGTACTCGCCGTAGTGGAAGATGCTCGCGGCGAGCACGGCGTCCGCCCGGGTCTGCTGCAGCACCTCGATCATGTGTTGCGGGTTGCCGCATCCGCCCGACGCGACGACCGGGACGTCGACGGCGTCGCTGATGAGTTTGGTGATCTCGATGTCGTAGCCGGTCTTGACGCCGTCGGCGTCCATGGAGGTGAGCACGATCTCACCCGCGCCGAGTTCGACGACCTGCCGGGCGTACGCGATCGGGTCCAGCCCGGTGCCTTGGCGTCCGCCGTGCGTGTGGACCTCGAACGCTGTGCCCGGGCGCGTCGTTGACTCGGTCGGCGTGTCGGTGTTCTTCAGGCGCGGAACGAGTTCCTCCACCGGCACGCGCTTGGGGTCGATGTTCACGACCGTCGCGCACCGGCCGAACCGCTGCGCCGTCTGCCTAACGATCCGCGGATCGAGCACGGCGGCGGTGTTGATGCTCACCTTCTCGGCACCGGCCTGCACCAACTGCGTCACGTCGTCGATCGTGCGGATCCCGCCGCCGACCGTGAACGGCATGAAGCAACGCTCCGCCACCTGACGCACGACGTCGAGCATGATCCCCCGGCCCTCGTGGCTGGCGTTGATGTCGAGGAACACCAGCTCGTCCGCCCCCTGCGCGTCGTACGCCGCCGCCACCTCGACCGGGTCCCCCGCGTCACGGATATCGACGAAGTTGACCCCTTTGACAACGCGTCCTTCCTTGACGTCGAGACACGGGATGACGCGGTGCGTGAGCATCGGCGACAGCGTAGCGGGGCACCCACGGGCCAAAACGCCACGCGTGGAACTGCTGGAGGATCGGCCCGGCCACGCAACCGTGACGGCACCGCGATCACCGGTGCCGAAACGCCAAAGGGGACGCGGCCTAGCGGCAAAACACTCCTCCCCAAGCGGCAGGCCAGCCGCCAGACAAAAAGCTCTAGGTGGATTAACGACCGCATGATATCGTTATTATGTTGTCTTTCGGCGCGCAACCGGGCCAACACACACGGGGGCGTTTCCTCTGAGTGCTTATTTCTGGGTTATTGCGTCGGTGAAAGGTGCCTCACGCATGCTGTTCTCGCCCCCCCTGCCCGTCGTCGGCCGGGCATATGTCATGGCCGCTGCGCTAGTTCTCCCGTCGGCCGCCGCCGCCTCAACCGACCCCGCCAACTTCGCCACGGTGATCAACGCCCCGCCAACGGTGATCGGCGACGACGAGTCCATCGGGTCGGACACCCAACTCAACGTGTCCCTGGGCGGCGAAGTCGGCACGGGGTTCGCCGCAGGTGCCCAGGACGGGTCCAGCACCAACGTCGAGGTCAACCTCTCGGGCGGAAGTCTCGGTGGTTCCTTCAATGCGTATGCGGGCAGCACCTTGAACGTCAGCGGCGGCACCATCGCTCTGGACTTCACCGCACACGCGGGCAGCACCGTGAACCTGGCCGGGGGCACGCAGGCCATCGGCTTCAAGGCCCTGCCCGGCAGCGACGCCCGGCTGATCGGCGGGGAGTTCAGGCTCAACGGCACGGCCTACACGGGACCGGCCGTGACGCTAGGGGAACGCGACTACCTGACCGGCACGCTGCTTGACGGCTCGCCGTTCCTCTTCTCGCCCACCACCAACGCCTCGGGGATCGCGATCGATCCGGTCTTTGGGGTTGCGGCGGAGTCCGTCACCGACCGCCTCGACGCGGTGTCGCTGGTGCGGCAAACGCTTCCCGCGGCCGACCCCACCCCCATCGTGATCGACGCGCCCTCGGACGCCGTGCCCAAGGGCCTGCGGGCGGGGCAGACACTGACCCTCCGGGACGGTGGCGAGATCGCCGAGCCTTTCACGGCCGTGGGCGCCGCCCTGAACATCACCGGTGGGGTCGTCGCCGCGGCGCTCGAAGTCGCCGACTCGGAACTCACCATCTCCGGAGGCGTTTTCGCACCCGGCTTGGGCGTCTACGGCGACTCCGCGGTCCACATCACCGGCGGCCGGTTCGGGGTGACCATCGACCCCGACGACCCGCGGGTCTTTCGCGTCGGCTCCTTCGGGACGGCCGTGAACGCCGGCAGCACCCTGCACATCTCTGGCGGCCGCTTCTCCGCCGGGCTGATCGCCAACCCGGGGGGCCGACTGAACGTCTCCGGGGGCGATATCGACAACCCTTCCATGGACCTCATCGCCTACGCGGGGAGCACGGTCAACCTGATCGGCACCGAGTTCGCGCTGGACGGGGTCCCCATCACTGGGCTCGCACTCAACGACCCCGTGGTCCTGGCCGACCGCGATGCCCGGCTCTCAGGCCAACTGCTGGACGGCAGGAGCTTCAGCTTCCTGCTCGGCACCGACCCCTCTCGTTTTGTCTTCGAAGACGGCTACGTTGATCCCGACGCGACGCTGATCCTCACGCTCGTGCCCGAGCCCGGCGCGGCGGTGCTGTGTGGTGCCGCCATGGTCCTGTTCCGCACGCGCCGTCGCCCGTCGCCGACGCCCTGACCCCAGACACGGAAACCATCTGGCCGGGCAACGTAAACTGCCCGGCTCATGAGCCGAGACGTGTACATCACCGGCGTCGGGCCCGTCAGCGCGCTGGGGCTGGGCAAGGCCGCCAACTGGGACGCGCTGTGCGCCGGGCGCAGCGGCATCGCGCCGGTGCGCGGATTTGATGCGTCGGGCATGGGGTCGGCGGTCGCCGGCGAGGTGCCCGAGTACAAGCTGCGCGACTTCGTGCCCAAGCACTACCGCAAGGCAACGAAGGTGATGGCCCGGGACATCGAGTTGGCGGTGATCGCCGCCGACCTAGCCGTACGCGACGCGGGGCTGACCACGCCGGGGACGGATGCGGATGGAGAACGGACGCATGCGCCGCAGCGCACCGGGTGTCACATCGGCGCCGGGTTGATCGCCGCCGACGCCGACGAGCTCACCGCGGCGCTCGCGACCTCCTGCGACACGGGCAGTTCCACCCACCCGGACGCGCAGTTGCCCGGGGTGGGTGGGTTTGACCTGCACCACTGGGGCGCGGAGGGGATGCAGCAGCTCACGCCGCTGTGGCTGCTGAAGTACCTGCCGAACATGCTGGCGTGTCACGTGACGATCCTGCACGACGCCCAGGGGCCGAGCAACACGATCACCTGCGGCGAGGCGTCGGGCGGGCTGAGCGTGGGGGAGTCGCTGCGCGTGATCCAGCGCGGGCACGCGGACGTGTGCTACTGCGGCGGCGCGGTGAGCCCGATCAACCCGATGGCGTTTTACCGACAAGTCTTGACCGGGCGTTTCGTGGGTGACCCCGCGAGCGAGGACCCGGGCGGGTGCGTGAAGCCGTTCGACCGGAACGCGGCCGGGGGCGTGATCGGCGAGGGCGGCGGGATCGTCGTGCTGGAGTCGGCCGAGACGTTCGGCGAGCGCGACGGTGAGAAGCGCGCGTACGCCAGACTGTCCGGCTTCGCCGCGTCACAGACCGTCAACCGCTCCGACGGCAACCGCACGCCGGACGCCGAGGGGCGGGCCATCGCCGCGGCGATCCGCAACGCGCTGCGCGAGGCCGGCGTCGCGCCCGAGCAGGTCTCATTCGTTGTGCCGTTCGGTCTGGGCGACCCGGCGTGGGACGCCGCAGAGGCGAAGGCATTGCGGAGCGTGTTCGGCAACGCGTTGGACGATACGCCCGTGTACACGCCCAAGGCGTGCGTTGGCAACCTCCACGCCGGCGCCGGCGGGTACGAGCTGGCGATTGCGGCCGTCGCGC
This sequence comes from Phycisphaera sp., assembly GCA_028285385.1. Classification (GTDB taxonomy): domain Bacteria; phylum Planctomycetota; class Phycisphaerae; order Phycisphaerales; family Phycisphaeraceae; genus CAZIXN01. Next base: position 11,225 of record JANQPR010000142.1, on the reverse strand, counting down.
TGCACGAACAGAAACTCCCGCCGATCCTGAACCGCGACCAACCGCTCGACGGCTTCGGCGCAACGCAACCAAATCACTTTGGCCACGCGCTGGTGTTCGCCACGAGCGTCGGCGGCCAGAACACGGCGGCGGTGTTGAGCCGGGTAGAAGGTTGAACGACATGAGCCAGCAACCTCCGAAGGTCGTCATCACCGGAATGGGCTGGGTCACGCCGCTCGGGCACGACCTCGATACCGTCTGGGCCGGGCTCACGACCGGCAAGACCGGGATCGACCGCACGTCGCACTTCGACGCCTCGACGTTCCCCACGACGTTCTCCGCCGAGGTGCGCAACTACGACTACCGGCAGTACGTCCGGCACCCCGAGCTGCACGAGCACGTCGGGCTCAACACGTCCTACGCGCTGGGCGCCGCGGCGCAGGCGTGGAAGCAGGCCGGCCTCGACGCGTTCGACGGCCTGGACCGCGACCGCCTCGGGCTGTACCTCGGCGCCGGCGAGGGCACGCTCGACTTTGTTCCTTACGTCGGCACGAACCTCGCCGCGTGGGACGCGGACGCCAACACCGTCGACGGCCAGCGCTGGGCCGCCGCCGCGAAGTCGGGTCCGACCGCGTTCGACGCGGCGCGCGAGGCGGAGCAGGAGCCGAACATGCCGCTCGCGCACCTCGCGATGGAGTTCGACGCCCGCGGCCCGGCGTACAACTGCCTCACCGCCTGCGCCGCCTCGACCCAGGCCATCGGCGAGGCCCGCGAGATCCTGATGCGTGGCGATGCCGACGTCATGATCACCGGCGGCTGCCACACCATGATCCACCCGCTCGGCGTCACCGGGTTCAACCGGCTCACCGCGCTGTCGAACCGCAACGACGAACCGGCCACCGCGTCGCGCCCCTTCTCCGCCGACCGCGACGGGTTCGTCATGGGCGAGGGCGCGGGCATCCTCATCCTCGAAACCGAAGCGCACGCCAAGGCGCGGGGCGCGGCCATCCTCGCCGAGGTCGCCGGCTACGGCAGCACCGCCGACGCGTACCGTATCACCGACATTCACCCCGACGGCCGGGGCGCGGCGCTGGCCATGGAACAAGCGCTCGACGGCGCGGGCATCACGCCGGGCGACGTCGACTGGATCGCCGCACACGGCACGGGCACGCAGGAGAACGACAAGATCGAGACCAAAGCGATCAAGCGCGTCTTCCTGCCGGAGAATGAGGACAAGTCGAAAGTCCCGCCGATCAGCTCGGTGAAGTCGATGCTCGGCCACCTGATCGCCGCCGCCGGCGCGGTGCAGGCGATCGCCGCGGTGCTCGCCATCCGCGACAAGACGATCCCCCCGACCGCGAACCTGCACACCCCCGCGCCCGAGTGCGACCTGGACTACGTCCCGAACGAAGCGCGTAAGACTGACGTCAACACGGTGCTGTCCAACAGCTTCGGCTTCGGCGGCCAGAACGACACGCTGGTGATTCGGCGGGGTTGAAGCCAACCCCTAGCCAGTTCGCGGCAGATCCAACACCCCTTGGCGATCCGCGTTTGGAGCACTATGCTCGACGTTGTCTTGCGTGGATGTAGTGTTCGAAGAGGAGTCAGAGGATGTACATGATGTCTTCCGCGGGTGTTCACCGGAGCCGTGTCCGCTTGGCCCGGGTGGCTCGGCGTGCGCTGCCGGTTGGCATGGCCCCGGCGATGGCGGCGACGGTGGTGTTACCGACCGGCACAGCCTCCGGCCAGTTCCTGCAGTCCTACGCGACCGCCGCCGCCGCGGTGGATCGCGACGGCTTATCCACCGGGTTCACCCCGAGCCCGTCCTCCATCCCAGTCGCGATCAACGGCACGGTCGATCGCCGGGCACACCTGGAGTTCAGCCCGTTCGGCTTCGGCCTGCCCGCCGGGGCGGTGCTCGTGGGTGTGACGTTGGACGTGGACTACCAGTCCGTCGTCGGCGACTCCGTGCTTTCGTTCCACAGCTTCCCCGGCGACGGCGCGGTCGACTTCTTCACCGACAACGGCACCGCGTTTGACAGTCCGTTCGACCTGACCGCGCGGTGGCAGGTCGACCCCTTCGCGAGCAATGCCGTGCTCGACCTGGACCCCGGGCCGATCTTCGCGACGCTCGCCACCGGCCAGAACCCCGGCCTGTTTGTCCTGCAGGAGAACACTGGCGCGTCCACCACCCTTGCCCCGGTCAACAACTTCGAACCCCGCCTAACCCTGGAGTACCTCGACCCCGCGGCGGGCAACGGCTGGATCGCCGGCAACGGAGACTGGGCGACCACGTCGAACTGGTCCGACGGTTTCCTGCCCAACTCTTCCGCCGACGCCTTCATCCAGCCCGCCGGGAACGCCGTCGTGCAAGCACCCGACATCTTCTCCGTCGTCGTGCGCTCGCTCACGTTGGGGGGCGGTGCGGGCGAAGTGACGCTTCGCGTGGGGAGTAGTCAGCAGTTCAACGTCGCCAGCCAGACCACGCTATTCCCGAACGCCACGCTGGACCTCAACCTCGCTCCGTTCGTCACCCGCGGTCTGCACCTGCACCCGGGCGCGACGATCGACTGGAACGACGGCATCATCGGCGTTGAACAGGGCTTCCTCAGCCACCCCGTGGACGAGGACTTCGTTGTCAACGGCGTGGGCCAACCACTGCTGGTCATATCCAACGGCGGGAGGCTCTATCAGAACACCCCGCAATCCCTGGTCCTGGGCGACACCCAAGACGGAATCCTGCTCGTCGCCGGCGGGGGCGAGGTCCGCGTCCGCAACACCGTCATCGGGCAAGGCGCAACCGGCAGCGGCACCGTCGATATCCAGAACAACGACGCGGTGTTCGACTCTCGGATCACGCAGGTCGGGCCCGACGGCAACGGCACGGTCAAGGTCCGCAACGGCGGCGTCTACCGCGGCGGCGCGGTGTTCATCGGCGGCACGGGCTCGAACGTCTTCAACCCCGTCACCACCGGGCGCTTCGAGGTCGGGCCCGGCGGCACGGCCGAGGTGCCCGGGTTTATCAACGCTGTCGGCAGTGGCTTCATCGAGGTCGCGGCCGGCGCCGCCCAAAGCCCCGCCCAACTCAACACCGGGGCCATCTCGCTCTACGGCGACGCGACCTCCGAACCCGAACTACTCATCGACGGCGCGAACGCTTCCGTCACCATTACCGACCGGATCAACCTCGGCCTGGGCCTCGCCACCCAGCCCGAGGGCACCGGTCGGCTCACCGTCCGCAACGGCGGCACGCTCGACACCGACCTGCTGCTCGGCTCGGTAGGGATCTACAGCGACACCGGCGATACGACGATCGTCGTTGAGGGCGACGACAGCACGGTCGCCGTCAATGACTCTCTTTTCGCTAGCTTTTTCGGCGGGCAGACGGACATCCGCGTCACCGGCGGTCCAGGCACATTCGATCGTGCAACGCTGTCGGTCGGCGGGATCGCCGCCCTGGGCGCCGCCGACGCCACCGCCCAAGTCAACGTGCTGCTCGACCAAGCGGGGTACTGGGAGCAGACCGGCGAGCTATTCATTGCCGGCTTCATCGACCCGGACACCAACGAAACGTTCGACGGCGGGACGGTCCAGTTCACCATCGGCACCGCGACGGGCTCCAACGTCTACGGCGGACTCGATGCCGCCGGGGCCGTCCGCTTTTTCGCGGGGGCGACCGTCACGCTCAACGACGGACACATCGAGGCCAACGAGATCTACAACGAACGCGGCGGCACGTTCGAGTTCGAAGGCGGTGAACTGTACGTAGAGCGCTTCATCGGCGACCTCGAACAGCACGGCGGCGACTTCAGAGTGGACTACGGCGACCGCTCGACCGTCGAGGGCGACTACACGCTCAACGCCGGCGGCAAGCTCACCATCCTGCCCACGGCCGCCGAGTTTGTCCCCGACTCCTCTGCCAAGCTCACTGTCACCGGTACGGCGCTCCTAGCGGGCTCGCTCGGGCTGGACGGCCCCAACGACCCGTGGGACGACTACGACCCGATCGCGCTGGTCGAAGCGGTAGCGATCGTCGGCCGGTTCGAAGAAGGCGAAGTGTTCGAGCAGTTCGGAAGCAGAACGCTGCTGCTGACCTACACCGACACCGCCGTGCTGCTGCAGCGCGTTCTCACCGGCGACGCGAACCTCAACGGGCAGGTCGAGCAGGGCGACCTCGACGCCGTGCTCCAGAACTGGGGCAGCACCGCTGCAGCGGACGGCGTCGCGTGGGCGGTCGGTGACCTCAACGGCAACGGCCATGTCGAACAGGGCGACCTCGACGCGGTGCTGCAGAACTGGGGCGTCGCGTCCACGCCGAACTTCGGCGGGTTTGACGCGTCGCGTGTGCCCGAGCCGGCGGTGCTTGGCGCGCTGTTGCCGCTGATCGTGTCGTGGCGGGGTCGGCGGGGTCAGATTGCCTGACTTTTCCCCGGCCCGAACACGGGGTGCGCGGTAGAATTTCGGCGTTCATGTCGCTTGTTCGGCCGCCTCTCTCGGCCGTTTGGTCCGGCCGTGTTGGTCTGCCGACTCGGTCAACCGACTTCACCGGCCGCCCGACGCGTCGCGGTCGATTCCCATCCACCCGGCGGGACCGATTGGAGAGGAGATGACCGCGATCCAGACCCGTGGCGACGCACCGTGTGTGGCGACCCGACGCGCCGGCGTCGCGGCGGTGGCATTGCTTGCAATCCCGGTTTCGCCGAGAGCGAGAGCCGTGACGTTCACCGACGTCACCACGGCGGCGGGGATCAGCCACGTGCAGTCCACCCCGGCGGGCAACGCGACGCTGCCGGGCACGGCGTTCATGACCGGCGGCGTCGCCGCGGGCGACTTTAACAACGACGGGCTCACCGACCTGGTCTTCACCCGGCTGGGCGACACCGACATCCTCTACCGGAACCTCGGCGGCGGCGTGTTCGAGCCGCGCACCACGACCGCGGGGTTCTCCGCCGCGACGCTGACCAACGGCGTCGTGTCCGGCGACATCGACAACGACGGCGACCTCGACCTCTACATGACCGGCGGCGCGGGCGACACCCGCAACTACCTCTACCTCAACGACGGCAGCGGCGCGTTCACCGACGCCGGCACGCTGCGCAACGTCGCGCTGGCCAACGGCAAGGCCCGCAACGGGCAGGGCAGCAGCTTCGGCGACTACAACAACGACGGCTACCTCGACCTGATGGTCGGCGACTGGGGCCACCCCGCTGCCGACAACCAGTCCCGCCTGTTCCTCAACCGCGGCGCCACCCAGCCCGGGTTCTTCGACGACGTCACCGTTGCCGCCGGCCTGGACGTCTACCGCAAGGACACCGCCTACCGCTTCGCGCCGCGCTTCGTTGACCTGGACCGCGACGGCCACCTCGACCTGACCATCGCCTCGGACTTCATGACCAGCCAACTGTTCTGGAACAACGGCGACGGCACGTTTACCGACGGCACGCTGCCCGCGGGCGTCGGCACCGACTTCAACGGCATGGGCACCGCCTTCGCCGACTACGACGGTGACGGCGACCTCGACTGGTTCATCACCAACATCACCAACGCCCCGGAGAACCCCGGCGGGGCCGGCGGGTGGAACCGGCTCTACCGCAACAACGGCGGCCGTACCTTCACCGACGTGACGCAGGAGGCCGGCGTGCGCGACTCGCGCTGGTCCTGGGGCACGACTTTCTTCGACGCCGACAACGACGCCGACGCCGACCTGATCGCCACGAACGGCTGGAACGGGATCGGCTGGGCCGACGACCGCACCTACTTCTGGACCAACGACGGCGGCGTGTTCACCGACGTCTCCGACGCCGCGGGCATCACCGACACCGCGCAGGGCCGGGGACTGGCCCACCTCGACTACGACGGCGACGGCGACCTCGACCTCGTGGTTGTCAACCACGAGGGCGCGCCGGTCCTCTACCGTAACAACACGATGGAAATGCCAGGCCCGGCCGGCTCGGGTGCCTACCTCCGCCTGCACACCGAGGGCACGGCCTCCAACCGCGACGGCATCGGCGCGTTCATCACCGTCACCGCCGACCTCGCCGACCCCGACACCCGGCAGGTCTGGGAGGTCGACGGCGGCAGCAGCTTCCTCAGCCAGAACGAACACACCGCGCACTTCGGGCTGGGCATCTTCGAAGGCAACGTCGACCTGGTCACGATCGAGTGGCCCAGCGGGCTCGTGCAGCACCTCCACGGCACCGAGGCGAACCAGACGCTCACCGTCGTCGAGACCGACCAGGCACCCGCGCAGGGCGACGTCAACTTTGACGGCGTCCTCGATTCGCTCGACCTCGACTGGCTCCGCGTTGCGCTGGACGACCCGACGCTCTACGCCGCGTTGTTCGGCGTCGACGCCGAGGAGTCTTGTGACCTAAACGGCGACGGCAACACGGATGCCGGCGACACCGCACACCTGCTCACCACGGTGTTGGGCGGGACGATCGGCGACGCGAACCTGAACGGGCAGGTCGAGCAGGGCGACCTCGACGCGGTGCTGCAGAACTGGGGGCAGGCCGTCTCCGCGGGGATGCCCGGCGGGGCATGGGCGAACGGCGACCTCAGCGGCGACGGCGCGGTGGATCAAGCCGACCTCGACGCCGTCCTCCAGAACTGGGGCGTCACGACCGCGCCGGACTTCGGCGGCTTCGACTCGTCACGCGTCCCCGAGCCCGGCGCGGCGGCGCTGGTCGTGGCGGTGTTCGCGCTCACGCGGTGTCGTCGGTGTAAAACGTCGGAACACGGACACTCCACATCGAAAAGGGTTTTCCCGCGGCAAGGCGAGTAACCCGCAAGCCCCGCGTTATGCTTGGCCTTTTGTCATAAGGAGAAGGCCCCATGTCGCTGCGTCGTTTTGCGTTGTGCTCGGTATTGGTGGCCCTCGCTACGCTCCCGTTCGCTCCCGCCCGCGCGAACGAGCCGTTATTCGGCGTTAGCAGCGGGCTGGACCTGTTCGACACCATCGACAACGCCCTGCTTTCGATCGACCCGGTCACCGGGAACGCAACGCCGCTGGGCGACATCACCGGCTACGACACCGTTAACGCGTTGGCGTACGACCCCAACACCGGGACGCTCTACGCCGTGAACTCCGGGCTGAACGTGCAGGCGCCGGCGGACAACGTCCTGTTGTCGATAGACCCCACCGACGGCACGCCGACCCTGATCGGCCAACTCGGCGCATCGCTGGTCAACGGGCTGGCCTTCGACCCGACGACCAACACGCTCTACGGCGTCGAGGCGGTCACCGACCAACTGCTCACCATCGACACCTCGAACGGCGACACCACCCCCGTCGGCGACACCGGGTTCGAGGTCGTCACCGGGCTCACCTTCGACCCGGCGGACAGCACGCTCTACGGCGTCGACAACTCGTCCGACGAGCTGCTCACGATCAACCCGTTCAGCGGCGACGGCACCGCGGTCGGGCCGTTGAATCTCGGCGGGCTGCTGGGCGTGACCTTCGACACCGACGACCCGAGCCGGCTTTTCGGCGTCGACAACGTGACCGACACGCTCGTCGCCATCGACAAGGCGACCGGCAACGCCGTGGGCATCGGGCCGCTGGGGTTCGACAACGTCCTCGCGCTGGCCGCGGTGCCGGAGCCGGCGTTCGCTGCGGTCGTGTTGCCCGCGCTCGGCGTGGCGCTGCGTCGCCGCGCCTGACCGGTGCCGCCGCTCGATCCATCTATCCCGCTATCCTGCCGCGGTTTTCCTGTCCCCGTGGAGGCTCGGCATGCGGTCGCTTTTCGGTGTGTGTTTGCTCGTTGCTGTGTCGCTTGTCGGTGGGTGTAAGTTGGCCGGCATGCCGGGCGCGAAAGACAACGACGGCCACTATCGCTTCGAGACCCCTGCCCGGGTGATCGGGCAGTCCGTCGAGGGGCGGGACATCCGCGTCTACGAGCTCGGCGACGGGCCCGAGCTGATCGTCTTCATCGCGGGCATCCACGGCAGCGAGCCGGCGGGCGTGCCGTTGGTCAAACGGCTGGTCTTTGAGCTTGAGCGCGACCCGGCGTTGCTGAACGGGCGACGCGTGGTCATCGTCGAGAACGCGAACCCGGACGGGCTTGCCTCCGGTCGGCGGTTCAACGTCAACGGCATCGACCTGAACCGCAACTTCCCGGCCGACAACCACAACACGAGGCGCGACCGCCACGGCGAAGCGCCGCTGTCCGAGCCGGAGAGCCGAGCGCTGTACCACCTGCTCGTGTCGCTGCCGCAGCCGGCGCGGGTGATCACGCTGCACCAGCCGCTCAAGTGCATCGACTACGACGGCCCGGAAGCCGAGACGCTGCCGCTCGCGGAGGCGCTCGCCGAGGTGAGCGGCTTGCCGGTGAAAAAACTCGGTAGCCGGCCGGGTTCGCTGGGCTCGTGGCTGGGTGTCGACCGGCAGACACCGACGATCACGGCCGAGTTCCTGAAGTCCGACACCGACCTGCCGGACGACGCGCTGTGGGAGAAGTACGGGGCGATGATGCTCAAAGCCGTGACCTATCCGGACTGACACGGCTGCGGTCTTCATCCATGGGTGGCGTGACCAAGACACCTTCTGAGCCCAGAGCGCAGCCCCTAGGGCTTTTCCTCGAACGGCTTTGGCGATCGGAGTCGACAGCTAAAATGGAGGCTCGAATCGTGTTTCGGTCAGCGTGACCGACGCGCGTTTGTGAATCCGTTCCTGGCTTCGTAGCGCAAAGGGGAGCGACAAATGTATACGGTCCACGGGGCTTGTTGTCATCGGCAACGGCGGTCGCTGTGCGCGGCCTGCGCCGGCCCAATCGCGGTCGGCGTTGGGTTCGCGTTGGGCGTCACGGAAGCGACGGCGGGTTACTACTCGCTGACCGGAACTTTCCAGGACGAGACGGACGCGCTCGACATCGGGCTGACGCTGGATCAGGCCATCGGCAGCGCGACCGAGTTCTACTTCCAAACCTTCAGCCACTACGGCGGCACGAACGCAGCGGGGGAGGCGATCCCAGGCGGGAGCTTCAACCCGACGCTGCGGCTGTTTGACGCCGCGGACGTGCAGGTCGGTTCGAACAACAACGCGTTCCCGCTGCCCAACCGCGACGCGCTGCTGTCTTGGCCGGGCGTGGCGGCGCAGGGCGGCGACATCACCGTCGACCCGCTGCCCGCCGGTGACTACCGGTTGTGGCTGGGCCCCGCGGGCAGCGCCGGGGTCAACCCGGGTCAGCGCTTCGCGTTGGACGCGGTCGGGCCCGGTGAGATGTCGGCCCGAAGCCTGGCGGGGACGGCCGGGGTCGCGCTCGACACGCTCGACTTTGGGGGTTCCGCTTTGCTCCCAGCCCGAATCGTCACCCCGGGGGCCTTCACGGTCGGCGGCAGCGGCGCGGTTGCGCATGTGGCGGCACGGGCTCACGGCCAACTCGTGGGTGGGACCATCGATGTCGCCCCGGGCGACGGCGTCACGGGAACTCTGACCGCGGAAGGGTCAGGCAGCTCGTTGAACGCGGACACGATCCGCGTGGGGATCGACGGCGGGGAGGGGACGCTCGGGCTGAGCGGCGGCGCTGCGCTCCAGGCCCAGAACCTGACGGTGGGCACCAACGTGTCGGGCGTGCCCGACTTGGAGTCGACCAGTCGCGTGGACCTGTCGGGTGACGGGACCACGGCCAGCATCGCCGACACGTTGCTCGTGGGCGGAATGGACCTTGCTGGGACCATGACGATTCGTGGCGGCGCGACCGTTTCGGCCGACCAAGTCCGCGTAGCGGATGTGGTCGACGACTCGTCCGGGGAGCTCACGGTCACGGGCGCGTCTTCACGGCTCGACGTCTCCACCCGGCTATGGGTCGGGGCCAATGACGAGGGTGGGCTGTACCCGCGGGGCTACCTGAGGGTCGAGGAAGGGGGCGTCGTCACCACGCCGGACTTGAACGTCGGGGAATACGCCTTCGGCTCCGTCGAAGTGACCGGGCCGGGCAGCCGGCTCGACGTTGCCGGCCGAACGTGGTTTGCCTTCGAGGGCAGCAGTTCGGCGCTCGTTTCGGGAGGCGCCGCGCTGGCCACGGGCAAGACGTCGCTCAGCTTCGAGTACGGCTCGGCTGACATGCGGGTCGTTGGCACAGGCTCCACCTGGACGGTCTCGGGCGACCTGGAGATCGGGCAGGGCGAGGGGGATCGGTTCGATGGCGGTGACGCCACGCTCGCGATCGATTTCGGCGCTTCGGTCGCGGTCTCGGGGAACGCAAGACTGGGCCGAGGCTACGGTTCTCAGGCGAGGGTCGAGATCAACCGCGGCGCGATGTCGGTGGGCGGTGTGCTCGGGCTGGGCGGCAACGGCGACATGAGTGTTGGCGTCCTTGCGGTCCGTAACCAGGGCACTCTCGCCACCGCGACCGCCTACGTGGGACATGCAGACGACACCTACGACCCGTTCGGTGAAGAGGGCTCCGGAACGGTGCGTCTCCAGGACGCGTCGTGGGTCAACACCGGCGACGTGTACGTGGGCGGCAACGGCACCGCGCCCCCACTGTCCGGGGCCGGGCCGCTGACGCCGTGGGGAACGATCGACGTCGGGGCCGACGGCTCGCTGGACATCGGTGGCCTGCTGCAGGTCTGGCTGACCGGGGAGGTTCATCTCGCCGACGCAACCCTCGACGCCGACCGGCTGCACAACGAGGGCCTCACCCTCGCGAACCGGTCCGTCGTCACCACCACCAACGGCGTCGAGAACCGGGGCGACCTGGTGCTCATCGACTCCACCATCAACGGTGAAGTGACGATCCCTGCGGGCGAGGCCGTCAACGTAATCGGCGAGGTCACGATCAACGGCACGGTCAGCGGCGACGGCGGCGTGTTCGGCAGCGGGACCGTGCATTTCGGCGGCGGCGTCGCGCCGGGCGCGAGCGTCGGGGAGTTCACCGTCGAACACGACGCCGAGTTCGGCTCGACGGCCGCGCTGCTCGTCGAACTCGCCACCCACGGTGCCGACGTGCTGCGCGTCGGCGGGCGCGTCACCCTTGGCGGCGTCTTGGAACTGTCGCGGCTCGGCGGGTTCGTGCCGCCGCTGGGCGAGACGACGGCCGTGGTCGAGGCCGGCGCAGTCGTCGGCGTCTTCGCCGGCGTCAACGGAGTGGTCGTGGACGACACTACCGCGCTGGCCGTGACGTATGGCGCGACGAACGCCGCGGTTATCGCCGCGCTGATCGGCGACACAAACCTCAACGGCCAGGTCGAACAGGGCGACCTCGACGCGGTGCTCCAGAACTGGGGGCTAACGTCCGCCGCGG
>JANQPR010000050.1 GCA_028285385.1 Phycisphaera sp. | reverse complement strand
AATATTCGTTACTGCAGCCTCCCGTAGGAGTCCGGGCAGTGTCTCAGTCCCGATGCGGCTGGTCGTGCTCTCACACCAGCTACCCGTCTTCGCCTTGGTGAGCCGTTACCTCACCAACAAGCTGATAGGACCTATCCCGATCCCCGAGCGATGAATCTTTGCCCGGCCGACCATGCGGACTACCGGGGTCATCGGGTATTACCAGAAGTTTCCCTCTGCTATCCCCGACTCGGGGGCACGTTAGATAGGCATTCCTCGCCCTTTCGCCACTCTACTCGCCACCGAAGTGACTTTCGCGTTCGACTTGCATGTTTTAGCCATGCCGCCAGCGTTCGATCTGAGCCAGGATCAAACTCTTCGATTGAGTTTCATTGACGGCCGTCGCGCTGGAAACCAGACACGACGGCGGTTGTCTTTGAAAGAAAAGTTGACCTGTTGTACCCGAGCCGGATCAGCTCCGGACTTCGGGCGGTCTTCGTGCGTTCTCGCAAGCGAGAGCACACGCCCCGGGACGGCAAATCCCGAGGGGGATGGGGTTGGCTCACATCCTGAACACCGACTTGATGTTGGACATCAAATCAGGTTCCCACAAGGATGTGTCCAAGTTTGCCGACCGGCGTGTGAAGGCGTGGTCGGCGGATCTTGATTGCCCGGCGTTGGCGTAGTGGAATGCCTCGGCACGGGTCACATCCTCGCGGCGTACCCAACTGTTCACTTGTCAAAGAACACGATCCGAAGCCGACTCGCCGGGGTGTTAACCCCGCAGCCTGCGATGAATCCGGGCGTTATACCCGCCGTCCGCGGGGCCGAGAAAGCCTCGAAGAGGCGCTCCCGGGCGGCGAGCGGCGGAGCATCATACGGATGCCCGAAGCCGTGTCAAGCTCGGCTGAAGCCCTGATTTTCTGGCCGGTTCCACGGCGAGGAGGAGCGGGTTTGAGGCAACCTGCCCCCGCCGACTCCGGGCCGATGGGGCCGGGCCGACGACCCGCCGGCGAGCCGTTTCCGGTTCGCTTGGGCGGAAGAGCGATTAGAGCAGAGTCTGCTTCGCCCGTCAAGCCAAGGTTCACGAATCGTGAGCGGGCGGGAAAACGTGGTGGAAACCCGACCGGCGGGCCGTCCGTAGCATCCGGCGATGAACGAGCACACCTTCCGGACGCACGACGGGACCGAGCTCTTCTACCGCCACTGGCCGGCTGCCGAAGCGGGTAATACCGATACCCGCGGCGGGGCTCCCGGGGGCTGGACTTCCGAGGGCGTCGGCCGGGCGTTGGTGCTGTTCCATCGCGGGCACGAGCACTCGGGCCGGCTGACCGACGTGGTGGGTTCGCTGCGGGCGATGGGCGTGGTCGAGCCCGTGTTCGCGTGGGACGCGCGGGGACACGGCCGATCGCCGGGCGAGCGCGGGCACGCCGAGTCGTTCGCGGACCTGGTGCGCGATGCGGAGTGGTTCTTGCGGCACCTCGAGGCCGAGCACGGCGTGCAACGGGAAAGAACGGTCGCGTTCGGGCACAGTGTCGGGGCGGTGTTGGTCGCGGCGTGGGTCCACGACCACGCGCCAGCGTTGGCGGGCATGGTGCTGGCGGCGCCGGCGTTCCACATCCGGCTGTACGTGCCGGCCGCGATCCCGGGGTTGCGGCTGATGCAACGGCTGCGGCGCGGACGAGACGCGCCGTCGTTCGTGCAGAGCTACGTCAAACCGCGGATGCTCACGCACGACCGCCGTGAGGCGAAGCGTTACGCCGACGACCCGCAGATCACCAAGCAGATCGCGACGAACATCCTGCTCGACGTGCACGACACCGGGCGGCGACTGGTGCAGGACGCCGGCGTGATCACGACGCCGGCGTTGGTGATGGTCGCCGGGGCCGACTGGGTAGTGGACACGAAAGCCCAACGCCGCTTCTACGACGGCCTGCGTAGTGAGCACAAACGGCTGCGGTGGTTCCCGGGGATGTACCACGACCTTCTGCACGAGGAAGACCGTGACGCGGTATTGCGTGAGTCGGTTGATTTTGTGCGCGACGTGTGGGACCGGCAAGGCACGCTACCGGACGCGAACGGTCGGGCGCGGATCGATCGCGCTGTTGCCGCCGACCGCGAAGGGTTCACGCGTGACGAGTACGAGGCCTTGACGACGCCGTTGCCCGTGGTATCGCCGAAGCGTTGGGGCTTCGCGGGGCAGCGCGCGGTGCTGCGGACGGTTGGCCGGCTGAGCGACGGCGTTGCGCTCGGTTGGCGGACGGGGTTCGACTCGGGCCGGTCACTGGAATACGTCTACGAAAACCAAGCGTCGGGCCGGCTGGGCGTGGGCAGGCTGCTCGACCGGGCGTACCTCGACGCGGTCGGTTGGCAGGGCATCCGGCAGCGGCGCGAGCACCTGCGGACGCTGATCCGCCGGGCGCTGGACGCCTCGCGGGAGGCGACGGGTCGACCGGCGCACCTGCTGGACATCGCCGCGGGTTGCGGCCGGTACTCGCTCGACGCGCTGGCCGGAGACGGCGGTGCCGAACCCCGCGAGTCAGACGAAACCGCCCTGCTGCGTGACGCGAACGCCGACGCGCTGCGAGACGCGGCCGCCGCGGCGCAAGCGCGGGGGTTGAGCGAGCGCGTGAAGACCGGAGTCGGCGACGCGTTTGACGAAGTGTTGTTGGCTGCCGCTAAACCCACGCCGGACGTCGCGGTGGTGTCCGGTCTTTACGAACTGTTCCCTCATAACGGCCCGGTGCGGGCGTCGCTGCGCGGGCTGTCGGCGGCGGTGCGGCCCGGCGGGTTCCTCGTGTACACCGGACAGCCGTGGCACCCACAGGTCGAGATGATCGCGCGCTGCCTGAACAACCGCGAGGACCGGAACTGGGTGATGCGCCGCCGAACGACGGAGGAACTGGATGCGCTCGTCACCGAGGCGGGCTTCCGTAAGGTGGAAATGCTGATCGACCGCTGGGGGATCTTCACCGTGTCGCTCGCGGTGAAGCCGGATGGTGCGACGGCCTGACTCCGAGACGAGAGATGTCCATACAGAACAAAGCGAGCGCTGAGCCCGAGGAAGGGATGATCGCGGACTACTTCGCGCTGATGGGTCACCACGGAGCGTCGTCGGTGTACCGCACGGCGTTGGACGCCGGCTTGCTCGACGCGGTTGACGGCCAGAAGTCCTTGGACGACATCGCGGCGGCGCTGGGGCTTCAGCCCGGGCCGGTGCGCGACGTGCTGGCGGTGCTCGCGTCGGTCGGCGTCGTGACGGACGACGCGCCGCAGCCGCGCCGCACGCCTTTCGGCGACGCACTGATCGCCGGGCCGTACCGAGAGCTCGGCGAGCCGTACTGGGCGCACCTCCCGGCGTACCTGCGATCGGGCGACCCGATCGCCGCGATGGATAAGTCGGCCACTAGCGGGCCGGCGTACGCGCAACAGGCGATGGCACTGGCGTGGATGCTCGGGCCGTCGGCGCGGGAGGCGGCTCGCTTCTTCGTCGAACGCGGCTTGGGC
>JANQPR010000047.1 GCA_028285385.1 Phycisphaera sp. | reverse complement strand
CGAAGTCCAGCGTGACCGACTCGGTCGCGAGCAGCGCGGTGTACTGCCGCACCAGCGAGTTCTGCGGCTCCGTCAGGATCCGCACGAAGTCGTCGCGGGTCAGGCTCGAGAGCTCGACCCGGATCGGGAAGCGGCCCTGGAGCTCCGGGATCAGGTCCGACGGCTTCGCGACGTGGAACGCGCCCGCCGCGATGAACAGGATGTGGTCGGTGTGCACGACGCCGTAGCGCGTCGTCACCGCGCTGCCCTCGACGATCGGCAGCAGGTCACGCTGCACGCCCTGGCGGGAAACGTCCGGCGAGCCGCTGCCCCCGGAAGCGCCGCCCTTGTCCCCGCTGCCGGGCGTGGCGATCTTGTCGATCTCGTCGAGGAAGACGATGCCGTCGTTGCTCGCGCGGTCGACGGCGGCGGCGGCGATCTTCTCTTGGTCCAGCAGCTTCTCGGTTTCCTCCTCGGTCAAGATGCGTCGGGCCTCGGCGACGGTGACCTTGCGCTCGACGCGCTGCTCGGGCACGAGCTTCTCAAACATGTTGGCCATGTCCGGGTCCATCTGGTCCAGGCCCATGTTCGCGAACATGACCTTGGTCGCGGGGCGCTTCCTGGTCGTGAGCTCGATCGTTTTTTCTTCGAACTCGCCGGCTTCGAGTTTCGTGCGGAGCGTGTCGTTGAGCCGTTGCCTCGCCTCGCCCGACTCCTCGGTGGCGGTGTACATCCCGGCGCGGTCGGTGCGCTGATCGGGCAGCAGCAGCGCAACGAGCCGGTCGTTGACGGCGGCGGCGGCCTTCTCTTTCACGGCCTCGGCGTGCTCTTCCCGGACGAGCGTCACCGCGCGGTCGACCAGGTCGCGGACCATCGACTCGACGTCCCGGCCGTGGTACCCGACCTCCGTGAACTTGCTGGCCTCGACCTTGATGAACGGCGCGTCAACCAGGGTCGCCAGCCGGCGGGCGATCTCGGTCTTCCCTACGCCGGTCGGCCCGGCCATGATGATGTTCTTGGGCGCGACCTCGCGGGCCATGTCCGCCTCGAGGGACCGGCGGCGCCAGCGGTTGCGGACCGCGACCGCGACGGCCCGCTTGGCGTCGCGCTGCCCGATCACGTAGCGGTCGAGTTCCTCGACGATTCTGGCCGGCGTCAGGTCACGCATGGCCGCGATGATAGGCGGCGGGGCGGGGGCGGCCGGCCGCCGCGGCGGTCCGATAAGCCGTGGCGTCGGCATAACCGGTCTGACCCGCACGTCGCACACGGCGATCGGTGCTCAGGCCATTGGCCGCGCCCGTCGGCCTGCCTTCTGGCATCGACCACGCAATGGCCTGATCGGCCCGCCAGACGCCGACTGAGCCTTAACCACACCCCGAAAACCACCGATGTCCGAGTCCAGCCCCGTTCCGGTTTCGGGGCGGCGTCCCGGCCTGCGCCGCGGGCGCGGGTCCGTCCGTGTCGTTCCCCGGGCAGGCAGGCAGCCGCATGGCCTTCGGCATCACCAGCAAGGGACGCGTCTCGCCCATCGCCATCGACCTGGGTGCCGACGCGGTCAAGCTGCTGCAGATCGTCCCCGACGACACGCCGCAGCTCGTCGCCGCCGCCGCCGCCGTCGTCCCGGAAGACGCGCGCACGGACCTGGGGGCCCGGCTGGCGTTCATCGAGGACTCGATCAAAGGCATGCTGCGCAACCAGCCGTTCCGCGGCCGCCGCGCGATCTGCGCCATCCCGGGGTTCCAGACCCTCATCCACAACTTTATGGTCGCCCGTTGCGACCCCGAAGACATCGACTCGCTGATCGAGCTGCAGCTCCGCGAACGGCTCAACGTCGAGCCGAACCGGATGATCATCAAGAACTTCCACGCCGGCGACCACCACCGCCGCGGCGCGGCGCGTAGCGACGTCGTCTGCCTCGCCGCCAAGCGCGACGTCGTGATGCAATACCTGCAGCTCGCGGGGCGTTGCCGGCTCGAGGTCGTGGGCATGCACCCCGAGGCGACTTGCGTGCTGCGCTGCTTCAGCGACCTGCTCGAGAACGAAGACGAGGCGGTGTGCTTCGTCGACCTGGGGGCTGCGACGACGAAGGTGCTGATCGCGCGTGGCCAGAAGATCCTGCTCGCCAAGACGATCCACGCCGGCGGCGACCACTGGAACCAGCAGTACGCCCGGGCGACCAAGCTCGGCTTCATTGAGGCCCGGCAGATGCGCGTCAAGGGGCGTAGCTCCGACGACGCGGTCGGCGGCGTGCGGGCCGCGGTGGTCGACGCCGCCTCGGCGGTGGACACCATCGACTGCGAAGTCACCGAGACGCTCGTTGACGAGCTCCGCCTGGTGCTCCGGCACCACCGCGGGCGCCACTCGGGGCTGCCGATCGGCCGGCTGGTCGTGTTCGGCGGCGAGGCGACGCAGATGAAACTCTGCCGGCACATCGCCGAGTCGCTGGGCATCCCCGGCCAACTCGGCGACCCGTTCGCCGGGCTGTACAAGGCCACGCCGCCCGAGGCGACGCTCGGCGTCGACCCCGAGCGCCCGCAACCCGGTTGGGCCGTGGCGACCGGGCTGTGCCTGAGCGAAGCCAACCTGTAACCGAACCACGACCGGCGCGGCGACGCGCCACGACGACCGACCCCTTGATCCCGACCGCAACCTGACTTGTTTGGGGAACCGTGATGTCCACCAACGCCAGCTTCCTGCCCGAAGACTACCTCGCCCGCAAGCTCGCCCGGCGGAGCAACATCGTCTGCGTGACGCTGTTCGCCGTTGTGCTCACCGGCGTCCTGGGCGCATACTTCGTCAAGCTCCGCCAGAAGCAGGTCGCCGCCAAGGGCCTGCTCGAGGCGAACCTCCAGGTCGAGGCCGAGGCCGCCAAGATCGAGCAGGCCACGCAGCTCCAGAAGCAGCACCAGGAGATGTTGATGAAGGCGTCGATCACCAGCGCGCTGATCGACCCGGTGAACAAGTCCAACGTCCTGGCCGAGCTGGTCAACCACATGCCCGCGTCGCTGTCGCTGACCGAGCTGGACCTGCAGACCAAGGTCGAGAAGAAGAACGCCCGGCCCAAGTCCTCGCTGCAGAAAGACAAGCTCCGCGAAGAGGCCGCCAAGGCGCCCAAGATCGAGATCCCCGACACGACGGTGACGATCACGATGACCGGCGTCGCGCCGACCGACGTCGAGGTGTCGGACTACATGTCCGCCCTGGGCGCGCACCCGCTCTTCACCGACGTGAACCTGTCCTACGCCGAGGCCTACGTCGTCAACGAGGCCGAGATGCGCCGCTTCCAGGTCGAGCTCCGGCTCGCCAAGGACGTGACCATGGCCGAGCTCGAGCCGACGCGCCGCAACCGTGACATCGACGGCAACCCGATGAGCGAGACGCTCGAGATCACCCCCGAAGGCATCAAGACCCGCTAACCCGTTTGAGCCCCCAATACCCTCGCCGCGCAGCCGCGACGGGGCCCCCCGGAGTTTCCCATGCGATTCGGCATCCGCGAACTGCTCTACCTGCTCGTCCTGGTCGGCGTGATGGTCGGCGCGTACTTCGTCGTCCTCAAGCCCATGGACGCCGACATCGAGAAGTACCGCGCCGACACGGCGACCAAGGCGGCGACCCTCGCCGAGCTCCAGGCCGCCAAGAGCAAGTACCCCGACTTCGACGCCGAGACCCAGCGCCTCCGCGACGCGCACGACGCCTTCGAGCAGCGCCTGCCCTACGCGCGGGACGTCGAGATCATCCTCCGCGATATCTGGCAGATCGCCGAGGAGGAGAGCCTCAAGGCCAAGAGCGTCGTCCCCGACAAGCCGATCAAGGCCGCCCAGTACAACGAGCTGCCCATCAAGATCGAGATCGAGGGCAACTTCGACGGCTACTACAGCTTCATCAAGCGCATCGAAGAGCTGCCCCGCATCACCAAGATGCCGCGCATCAAGATCAGCAAGGTCAGTAAACACACGACCGGCGACGTCAAGACCGAGCTGCGCCTGAGCATCTTCTTCCGCAGCGACAACGAGACGCCCAAGGCCTAATCGCCGACCCCGGAAACCACGCCAGCAACGCAACGACTCGCAGAGAGGCACCGGAACCGAGAGACCCCACCGGCCTAAACCCGCCGGGATGAAAACGAGCCCGCCATGTTCAAGAAGCAACCCGACGAGACCGCGCTCGACTTCGCCCGTGACCCGACCGCCGAGGACGAGTCGCAACACACCATGCCGCTGCTGGGTGCGCTGGGCGGCGGCGGGGGCGCCAGCGCTTCCGCCGGCGACGACGACCTGGCCTTCGACTCCGCCGACGAGAACAAGCGCATCGCGACGCAGTCGGCGTTGCTCATCGCGATCGTC
Organism: Phycisphaera sp.; assembly: GCA_028285385.1. GTDB lineage: Bacteria > Planctomycetota > Phycisphaerae > Phycisphaerales > Phycisphaeraceae > CAZIXN01. The sequence continues at coordinate 4,276 of JANQPR010000047.1, read as the reverse complement.
GCGGTCATCGCCGGCGGCGTGCTGTTCGGCATGCGGCTCACGACCGGGGGCAACACCGTCCAGGCCGCCACCGAGCAACTCAGCATCGTCCAGAGCTTTATCCGCAAGGCCGACAACCCCGAACTCGTCGACCCCAACGACGCGCAACACCCCAAGAACCTCGCGGGCATGTTCGCCGATACCGACACGATCGTGAGCAAGATCGCCACCGACTACCCCGAGAAGGCCGTGCCCCTCGAAGAGGTGCAGAAGAACCCGTTCGAGCTGATCTACATCGCCAGCGCCGACGAGGCGAACCCGACCGACTTTGCCGAGAAGCAACGAATCGAGACGCTCCGCCGGCTGGAAGGCGAGTTCCGCCAACTCGAGTTGCAGAGCATCATGGGCAGCGGCCGGCGCAGCGTCGCCGTGATCGACGGCGAGTTCTACCGGCTGGGTGCCCGCATCGGCAGCTTCCGCGTCGCGGGGATCAAGGCCGGCCGGGTCGGGCTGCTGCCCGTCGACTTCGAGACGCGCCCCGGCGACCCGCGCTTCATCTTGGAGATCCAGGCGGAGGCCGCGGTGGACACCGGCCGTCGGTAAGCCGCGCAACGCCGGGCGCGGGTTGAGTTGAAGGACAACGGGAGACGACCGCCGTGAGCCTCGACGACATCCTGAACTTCGACGACGACCTGCAGGACATCGACGGCGCCGACGGGCACGATGCCGGAACGGACGCCGACGCACCCGAGGTCACGATCGACGCCGCCGACGCCTCGCCCCCCGAGGCCGACGACGTGTCCGACTCGGCTCTACCCGAGGACGCGCCGCCGTCGCCCGCCGCCGACCCCGACTTCGCCGGCGACACCCGCGCGCTCACCCGGGCGGGCGATGTCGGCGCGGTGCTGCTCGCCGCCAAGCTCATCGACAACGCCGCGCTCACGAACGCCCGCACGCTGCTGGCCAAGACCCCCGGCCGGCCGTTGGCCGAGGTGCTCCGCGAGTCGGGCAGCTGCGACGAGACCGCGATCGCCAAGGCCGTCGCCGACGAGGCCGGCATGCGCTTCGAGCGCGTCACCCCCGACGACCTCGAAGCCACCAAGCACTTCCACAAGCTCAGCCCGGACTACTGCGTCGAGCACGGCGTCCTGCCCCTCCGCACCCAGGGCACCCGCCTCGTCGTCGGCGTCGTCGACCCCGACGACCTGATCACCCTCGACGAGGTCCGCCACAAGCTCGGCACCAACGTCAAGGCCGTCGTCGTCCCCCTCACCGACATCGAGTCCATCGTCGCCGAGTTCAAGGAGGAAGAGGGCAACGAGACCGCCGACATCGCGATGGACGACCTCATCGCCGGCGTCGACGAGGACGACGTCGAGGTCGTCGAGGCCGGCGAGGAAGACCTCGACCTCGAGAAGATGGCCGGCGAGTCGCCCGTCATCCGTTACGTCAACTTCCTGATCTTCAACGCCGTCAAGGAAGGCGCGTCCGACATCCACATCGAGCCGCAGGAGAAGAAGCTCCAGATCCGCTTCCGCATCGACGGCGTCATGTTCGAGACGCAGTCGCCCCCGCCCTCGATGAAGGCCGCCATCGTCTCCCGCATCAAGATCATGGCCAACCTCGACATCGCCGAGCGCCGCGTCCCGCAGGACGGCCGCATCCGCGCGATGGTCCACGGCCGAAAACTCGACCTCCGCGTCTCGACCCTCCCCATGGTCCAGGGCGAGAAGGTCGTCATGCGTATCCTCGACACCAAGTCCATCCAGGTCGAGCTCGAAGACCTCGGCTTCTCCGACGACGCCCTGCAGATCTGGACCAACCAGATCAAGAACCCCCACGGCATCGTGCTCGTCACCGGGCCCACCGGCTCGGGTAAGACGACCACGCTCTACGCCTCGCTGGGCAAGATGGACCGCATCAAGCTCAACATCTCCACCGCCGAGGACCCCGTCGAGTACCACCTCAACGGCATCAACCAGACCCCGGTCAACGAGAAGATCGGCATGTCCTTCGCCGCCGCCCTCCGCGCGCTGCTGCGTCAGGACCCCGACGTCATCATGGTCGGTGAGATCCGCGACTTCGAGACCGCCAAGACCGCCATCCAGGCGTCGCTCACCGGCCACCTCGTGCTCAGCACCCTGCACACCAACGACGCGCCGTCGTCCATCACCCGCCTGATCAACATCGGCGTCGAGCCGTTCCTCATCGGCGGGGCGGTTAACGCCTGCTTGGCGCAACGCCTGGTCCGCAAGATCTGCCCGCACTGCAAGGCCGAGTTCATGCCCGACGGCGACATCGCCGACGCGCTCGCGATGCAGGGCATCTCCGGCCCGCTGTTCAAGGGCGATGGCTGCGACAAGTGCCGCGGCACCGGCTACGCCGGTCGTCTGGGCCTGTACGAGCTGCTCGTGATCAACGACAACCTCCGCGACGCGATCGCCCGCAACCCGTCCGTCACCGAGTTCCGCCGGATGTGCGTCGAGCAGGGCATGACCACCCTGCGCGCCGACGGCTTCCAGAAAGTCGCCGCCGGCCTGACGACCGTCGACGAGATCCTGCGCGTGACCGAGGCGACGATCTGAGCGTCAACGCCCTTTCTCCGCGGCCGCTCGTTCGAGCTTCTCGGTAATGGGCTCCATCAGCTTGTCCCAGCCCGCCACCGCCGCTTGGTGTTCGATGTAGATCGCGTGGTACTCCGTTTCGTTGGCCGGCCGCGCAGTGTGTTGGTCAAAGTAGATGGCCTCGGGCGGGCCATCGCTGTTGTGGATGAAGAGTTTCCACTCGCCATCGGACCGTGGCGACATGATCACAGTCGCCGCCGAACCCTTGTTAACAATGATCTCCGGCGAGTTGGGTTTGCCGGTGATGATGTGTCCGAGTGATTGACCGTTGCCGTGAAAGTTGTAGACGCCCTCCGAGCCGAAGCGCTGCGAGAGGACTTTTCGGTCCAGTCGCATCAAATGCGTGCTGGTGTCGTCCTTGCTCTCGTTGATCGCGAACCGAGCCGGGTCGACTTCAGTGGCAGCGAGGCCGGCGTCGATGCCGGCCTGCTTGGCAAGCTCTGTCTGCGCGTCGATGTCGTACCCGGCGTCTTCTGCCTCCCGTTTGCAGCCAGAGGCGACGACTGCAACGAGCAGGGCAGCGAAACCGAAGGCGAGACGGGGTCGGTGACTCTGCATCATGTTCAGTTTAGCCGTCCCTTGCGGGCGTCCCCGGCTCGGCGGATCATCCGTCGATGGCCGCCGCACATTCGAACACGCCCATTGATCCGCCGCTGTCGGCCGAGGAGGTCGCGGTGCGCGCGACGCTGGTGCGCCACGTCGACACGTTGGCCGGGTTGATCGGCGTGCGGCACGACAGCCGAGCGTCGTCGCTCGACGCCACGGTCGCCTACCTCGAACGGCAGTGGGCTGAGTTGGGCCAGGACGTCCGGCGTGAGTGTTACGCAACCGCCCGATGGGAGGCGAAGAACCTGGTCGTCGAGTGGCCGGGCACGACCAAGCCCGGCGAGATCGTCCTGCTCGGGGCGCACTACGACACGGTCGCCTCCACGCCGGGGGCCGACGACAACGCGTCGGCCGTGGCGATGATGCTTGCCGTCTGCGACCTGCTGCGCGCACGGCGGTACAAGCGGACCGTCCGGTTTGTCGCGTTCGCCAACGAGGAGCCGCCACACTTCAGCAACTCAACGATGGGCAGCAAGGTCTACGCCCGCCGCTGCCGGGAGCGCGGCGACGACATCCACCTGATGGTCTGCTTGGAGATGGTCGGGTACTACCGCACCGACGCCGGCAGCCAGACGTACCCGGACGAACTCCCCGCGGCGATGCGGCGTTTCCTCCGGCCGCGCGGCGACTTCATCGCGATCGTCGGCGACATGCCCTCGATCAAACGCCAGCACGCCTTCACCCGTGGTTTCAAGACCGCGGCGAAGTTCCCGGCCACTTCCGTCCCCGTCCCGCGTCGGCTGGTCGACCTCTGGCTGTCGGACCACGGCCCGTTCTGGGACGAGGGCTACCCCGCCGTGATGGTCACCGACACGAGCTGGTTCCGGAACCCGCACTACCACGAGCCGACCGACACGCCGGACACACTCGACTATGACCGCATGGCACGGGTCGCCGTCGGTGTTGCGGGTGGCGTGGCGCGGTTAGCGGGAGCGGTGAAACCGTGATTCTGCGCAGGCTTGTCGTGTTCCGCCCCCGGGTAGAGCCGGTGCCCCCGCGGGGAGCGCGGCGGGTGGGGCGACGCCTCGCCGGATGGATGTGACGTGCCCGGGCCTGCGTTTCGTGGT
>JANQPR010000238.1 GCA_028285385.1 Phycisphaera sp. | reverse complement strand
GTTCACCGGGCAGGACTACTTCGCCTACATCATCACCGACGGCCGCGGCGGCAGCGACTCGGCGACGGCCGTGATCCAGGTCGCGCCGGACCCGGGCGGCAACGCGACGCCCTTCGCCGGGCAGGACGCGTTCGACGTGCCAAACGACGGGCAGGCCTTGCTGCTGGACGTTCTCGGCAACGACAGCGACCCCGACGGCGACCCGCTCACCATCGACTCAATCACGTTCCCCGTGACCTTCGGCACGGCGAATATTGTCAACGACCGCGTCGAGTACACGCCCAACGCCGGGTTCATCGGCCAGGACCACTTCGAGTACCGCATCGCCGACGGCAACGGCGGGTTCGACACCGCGACCGCGATCCTCACCGTCACGGCCGCGCCGAACAACGACCCCGACGCCGTCGACGACACCGCGACGCTCGAGCAGGACGCCGGCACCGCGACCATCGACGTCCTCTCCAACGACGACGATCCCGACGGCGACGACCTGACGATTACGGCCGTCACCCAGGGCACGAACGGCTCGGTCGCCATCGGCGCCGACAACGTGCTCTACACGCCCTCGGCCGGGTACAGCGGGCCCGACAGCTTCACCTACACCATCGCCGACGGCAACGGCGGCAGCGACACCGCGACCGTCAGCGTCACCGTCACCCCGGTCAACCGTGGCACACTTGCGCTCGGGAACGACACGTTCTTCGTCAACGAAGACGCCGGCACCGTCAGCTTCACCGTCGTCCGCACCGACGGCAGCGACGGCGTCGTCTCCGCCGAGTACGTCACCGTCGAGGGCACCGCGACCGACGGGCAGGACTACACAGGCGTCGCCGGCAACGCCGTGTTCGCCGACGGGCAGACCTCCGTCACCGTCGTCATCCCGATCGCCGACGACCCCGACGCCGAGGGCGACGAGACGTTCTCGGTCTCGCTCAACCGCGTCGAGGGCGGCGCCGCGCTCGGCACGCCGCGCACCGGACTGGTCACCATCCTCGACGACGACACCGTCGAGGTAGGCGACGGGCTCAACGCCGAGATCTTCGACAGCAACGACCTGACCGACCTCGAACTCACCCGCGTCGACCCGCAGGTCGACTTCAACTTCGGTAGCGGCGGCCCCGACCCGGCCGTCGGCGACGACTTCTTCAGCATCCGCTGGACCGGCACGCTCGAGGTCCCGGAGACCGGCACCTACACCTTCCGCACCCGCAGCGACGACGGCGTCCGCCTCTGGGTCAACCGCCAGCTCTTGATCGACAACTGGACGCTGCACGCCCCAACCTTCGACGCCGGCAGCATTGCGCTCACCGCCAACACCCGCGTCGACATCCAGATGGACTACTTCGAGCAGCAAGGCGGCGCCGTCGCCGAGTTGTACTGGACCGTCCCCGGCGAGTCCGAAGAGATCATCCCGACCGCGGCGCTGTTCAGCGACGACATCACGCCGATTAACATCGCCGGGCTGCCGCAGCTCGAGGGCGAGGTCTTCGCCACCGGGCTCAACCAGCCGACCGCGATGGACTTCGGCCCGGGCAACCTGATCTACGTCGCCCAGAAGAACGGCATCGTCCGCGTCATCGACAACGGCACCACGCTCGCCACGCCGTTCGTCGACTTCTCCGCCGAAACCAACAACGTCCGCGACCGCGGGATGCTCGGCATCGCCGCACACCCCGACTTCATCAACAACCCGTACGTCTACGTGCTCTACACGTACGACCCGCCCGAGACCATCGGCAACTCCGGCCTCGCCGCGCCCGACCAACGCGGGAACCGCCCCGCCCGGCTCTCGCGCTTCACCGCCGACGCCGCGACCAACTTCACCACCGCCGTCCCCGGCTCCGAAGTCGTCATCCTCGGCACCAACTCCAACTGGGAGAACACCACCCGGCCCGACCTCGACTCCACCGGCGACTTCTCTCTGCCGCCCTCCGGCTACGACGAGAACGGCGACCCCATCCGCGACTACGTCGCCACCGACAGCCAGTCCCACACCATCGGTGCGCTCGACTTCGGCTCCGACGGCAGCCTCTACGTCTCCGTCGGCGACGGCACGTCGTACGGCGCGGTCGACGAACGCACCGTCCGCGTGCAGGACATCGACAACCTCTCCGGCAAGGTCCTCCGCATCGACCCGCTCACCGGGCAGGGCTACGCCGACAACCCCTTCGCCACCGCCGACCTCGGCGAGAACCGCTCCAAGGTCTTCGCCTACGGCCTGCGCAACCCGTTCCGCATCGCCGTGCAGCCCGGGACCGACGACGTGTTCATCGGCGACGTCGGCTGGAACACCTGGGAAGAGATGAACCGCGCCACCGGCGGCGAGAACTTCGGCTGGCCGTTCTACGAAGGCGCGCCCTCCGGCAACGCCCAGACCGGCGGCTACCGCGATCTCCCCGAGGCCCAGGCCTTCTACGCCTCCAACCCAGACGCCACGCCCCCGCTCTTTGCCACCAGCCACGTCGGCGGCAGCAGCTCCATCGTCATGGGCGACTTCTACACCGGCGACCTCTACGGCGGCTACACCAACGCCCTGTTCTTTACCAACTTCAACCGCCCGGACATCAGCGCCGCCATCCTCAACCCCGACGGCAGCCTGCAACAGGTCGTGCAGGCCGCGCAACCCGTCGGCGCCGTCACCGAGATGTCCATGGGCCCGGACGGGTACCTGTACTACGTCGACCTCGTCGGCGGCGTGATCGGCCGGTTCGTCGACCCGTCCAGCAACGGCGGCGATGGCTCAAGCAGCACGACGGAAGAACCCCCCGCCGCGGACAACCTGCGCGACACGCACACGCCCCGCGCCCGCAACCGTGCCGGACTCGGCGTCACCCGACCCGACTTCGTCGGGCCGATCCAACGCTGACGCGATGCAAAACCAACAAGCGCACTCCCGGCTCAGCCGCGTTGCCACGCAACGCGGTCCGTCCTACGCCGAGTGAGCAGCAGCAATGCCGCCAACCCACTCGCCGCCGGCTCGGGCACGATGACCCCGCGGAAGTCCGGCGCATTCGCGTCGCCCCAGTTCTGAAGGACGAGGTCGAGGTCGCCCTGCTCGACCGTGCCGTTGCCGTTGAGGTCCCCCGTGACCCACGAGACGCTGGCCCCCGAGAAGTTGCTGAGGCCCCAGTTTTGTAGGACCGCGTCGAGGTCGCCCTGCTCGACCTGCTGGTTCAGGTTCGCGTCGCCCAGCAGCGCCGCCCGCACGCGGATGTCCTGCGACGTGTACAGCACCGCGAGCCCGAACCCGTCCTGCACGACGCCGAGCACGTCGTCGAAGATACCCGCCAGGCTCGCCCCGAAGATCCCGTTGAGGATCGTGTGCGTCGTTGTGTAGAGGTTGGGCAGGTAGCCGCCGGTCAGCGACAACGACAGCGTGCCGTCGATGCTGATCTCGTCGTCGGAGACCAGCACGTCGTACAACGTCGAACTCGACCCGGCGAGGTTGACGTTCCACTGCCCGCCGTTGCCTTGGGCGAAGTCATCCACAGTCGCCGCCCCGGTACCCGAGATCGAGAGCGACCCGTCGTTGCGCAGTGAGGCGTTGAAGAGGTTGACGCCGTCGAGCAGGAAGAGCTCGCTGCCGCTCTGTGCGGTCACGGTGCCCGGTCCGCTGAACGACACGCCCGCCGTGATCTGGGTGAAGCCCCGGAAGCCGAGGTTGGACGTGGTTCCGGCGAAGGCCACGTCCGCGGTGTCGAGCAGGTCCACGTCGGCGTCGATCGACACCAGGCTGTTGGACACGTTGATGTCGCCGGTGACTTCGAACCGCGTGCCCTCGAACCGTTCCAGAAAGAAGAACGCGTTGCCTGACAGCTCCATGACGCCCGCCATCCGCCAACGCGTGGTCGGCTCGGTGAGGTTGACCGTCAGCTTGCCGGAGAACCCCGCGTTGGACAGGTCGATCGTGCCGTTGAAGATCTCATTCGACGTGTCGATGCCGTCGACGTTCAGGATCAGCGACCCGGAGTTGATCCCGTCGCCGAAGGTCAGCGTGTTGTTGCCGATGTTCCCGTCCATGTCGAAGATGTCGGCGTTGATGGTGTTGGTGCCGACGAAGCGGGCGTCGCCGGTCTGCTGCACGATCAGCTCGACGCCGCCGGCCTTGTTGAGCGTGTAGCTCGCGTAGTTGGTCTGCCCCTCGAGTTCGATACGAGCGTCCTGGGTGCTGCCGATCGTGAAGGTCGGGGTGACGGTCGAAACACCGGTCAGGTCGGTCGTGCCCTGGAACTCGACCACGCCACCGCGGGCGATGGTCATGTCGGTGCCGTCCACGTCGGCGGTCGAGTTGAACTCGAGGTTCGCGCCGTCGGCGACGTCGAGCTCGACGTTGGGCCCGAGGACGACGGCGTTGTCGAACTCGGCCTGACCGGCCGCCTCGATGGTCGCGGAGCCGGTCGCGGTGAGCACGCCGCCGATGATCCGGGCCCGGTCCGCGGTCCCGGCGCCGCCGTTAAGGTCGACGACGCCGCCGCCGTCGAGGGTCCACGGCGCGTCGAACCGGAAGAACTGCCCATCGCCGACCGTGATCTCGCCGCCGAAGCCGTCGGTCATCGCCCCGGTGTCGAACCAGACCCGCCCGTTGCTGGCGTTGATGTTGCCGTTGCCGGTTGTGCCGTCGGCGTCCCAGGGCGTGGGCGTGGTGGTCGAGAAGAACAGCAACGAGTCGCCGGACGCGCGGAGCGTGCCGTTGTTGACGAGCCGCTCGCTGATCTGGACCGTCGCGCTGCCGCCGGCGGTGGACTCGATCTGCGTCCCCGCGTCGATGGTCACCCGGCGGGCGTCGAGCGTGCCCCCGGACATCTCGATCTCGGCCTGGTCTTCGATGTCGACCTCGTCGGCGTCGAGCTCGCCGCCGGGGTTGATGAACAGGTCGGTGTTGAACCCAGTGATCAGCGCGTCGCCGCTGAGGTTGAGCAGGAAGGCGTTGGTGTCGACGTTGGCCCCCTCGCTGAGCTCGAGGTCGCGCCCGTTGCCCTGCGCGCTGAGGCTCGCGGTCAGCGTGACACCGGGCCCCTGGGAGTCGCGGACGAACACGTCGTCGAGGCCCCCGGGGACCGTGTCGCCGGTCCAGTTGCCGGAGCTGTTCCAGTTCCCGCCGCCGTAGAACTCCCGGCGGGGGATGTCTATGGCGGTGTAGTTGTGCACCGCCGCCATCGCGAGCAGGTCCGAGTGGCTGGGCAGCCGACGCGTGCTATTGGGCAGGCTCGGCGTCATCAGCGCGTCGGTGTTCTCGACGTGGGCGATGTTGAGGTTGTCGTCGCCGGAGTTGTTCGCGGTCTCGATGGCGAGCGTCCGGCCGAAGATGTTGACGCTGTCGTAGTCGTAGTCCCCGTCGGCGGTCTCGGCGACGGTCGAGTTGTTGCCGGACGACATCCCCAACGCGTGCCCGACCTCGTGCAGCACGACCGAGAGCATGTCCGCGGCGTTCTGCGCGGCCGCCGCGGTCGCGTTGCCCTCGAACCCGACCTCGAAGGTGTCGATCGTGGTGCCGCTGAAGTTGTACCAGTCCGTCTGCTGCGTACCGGTCAGGTCCCGCCACAGCGTCTGCTGCATGTTGTATTCGTTGTCGGTGTCCGGGGTCGGGTCGATGAACCAGTTGGTCAGGTTGCCGTTTGCCCGGTTCGTGTCGATGCGGATGTTCGACTCGTTCACCCGCCCGCCCGACTGGCTCACGGGGTTGTGCAGCCCGAGCAGGTTGTCGTTCAGGTCGGCGTACCAGTAGTTGATCGTCAGCGTGTGCGGCGTCTCGAACACGTCCTCGTAGAAATCCTCGGCGAACTCAAACATCCGCCGCAGCCCGGTCGGGGCGTTGGTGCCCGTGAACGGGTCGAAGCTCGGCGAGGAAGACATCGTGTCCTCGAAGTTGAGGACGATGTTGAGCCCGTTGGCCGGCGCAACGGCGAGCGTCCCGGCCCCAAGGATGGAAAGACCAATCGCCCACGCGCACGCCACACGCCCCCCGCCGGTTCGGGTGATACCGCTCAACACACTGCTCCCTTCTTCGCTTCGGCCGACGCGGATATGTCCCGAGCACGCTCGGGCCGGCCAGACTCGCCTCATCTTCCAGCGACGCCCCAACCAAAAAGACGCCGCCCCCCTACCCGCGTATACCCGATCCGTGCAGAGAACCAAAGTGTTTTTTCCCCAGTTTGACACGACCGCGCTCCGGCCCACCCCGCAAAACGCTCGCTATCCTCCGGCGGGTGAACGGCTTACGCGCCCGGGCAGCCGGGCACTTCTCTCGGCGTACACTCCGGCATGCCGTTGAACTCCATCCGTGTCCGCGGGGCGCGCGAGCACAACCTCAAGAACCTCGACCTCGATATCCCCCGGGATCAGCTCGTCGTCGTCACCGGGCTGTCCGGCTCGGGCAAGTCGACCCTCGCCTTCGACACGATCTACGCCGAGGGGCAGCGCAAGTACATGGAGTCGCTGTCGGCGTACGCGCGGCAGTTCCTCGACCAACTCCAGAAGCCCGACGTCGAGAGCATCGAGGGCCTGCCGCCGACGATCGCGATCGAGCAGCGGGGCAGCTCGCACAACCCCCGATCGACCGTCGCAACCACCACGGAGATCTACGACTACCTGCGTCTGCTCTTCGCGCGGGTCGGCCAGCCGACGTGCTGGCACCGTGACGAGAAAGGCAAGGCGTGCGGCCGACCGATCGCGGCGCAGTCCGCGACGCAGATCGTGGACCACGTCATGGCCCTGCCCGCGGGCACGAAGCTGATGTTGCTCGCGCCGTTGGTACGGGGAAAGAAGGGGCACCACAAGGAGGTGTTCGCCGGGATGGGTCGGCAAGGGTTTGTCCGCGCCCGCGCGGACGGCGAGGTGCTCGACCTGCGCGAGGTGAACGAGAGCAAGGCGGGCACCCCGTGGACGACCAAGACGCAGCGCTACCAGCGGCACGACGTCGAGGCCGTGATAGACCGCGTCGTGGTCCGGCACGAGAAGGACGCCGACGACGGCACGAACGAGCTGCGGTCGCGCGTCGCCGACTCGATCGAGCTGTCGCTGAAGCTCGCGGACGGGCTCGTGATCGTCGCGACGCAGAACGATAAAGGCGGCTGGGACGACCGGCTGTTCAGCGAGCACTACTCCTGCCCGGAACACCCCGAGTGCGCACTCGAAGACCTGGAACCGAGGTTGTTCTCGTTCAACTCGCCCTACGGGGCTTGCGACGTGTGCGCGGGGCTTGGCATCCGGCAGGAGTTCGACGCCGAGCTCGTCGTGCCCAACGGCGAGCTGTCGCTGGAAGAGGGCGCGGTCGAGGCGTGGGGCGCGACCGGCACGATGATGAAGCGGTACTACAACCGCCTCACCCGCCGCTTCTGCAAGGACTTCGGCATCAAGGCGAGCACGCCGTTCAAGAAACTTACCAAGCGCATCCAGCGCATCCTGCTGCACGGCACCAATACGCGGGACGAGAACGAGTTCGGCACCGCGTTCGAGGGCGTGATCCCCAACCTGCACCGCCGGTTCGAAGAGACCGACAGCGAGTGGGTCAAGCACAAGCTCGCTGCCTACCTCGCCGACACCCCGTGCGAGGCGTGCGGCGGCGCCCGGCTGCGACCCGCGGCACTGCACGTGTTCATCCAAGGCCCGGATGGCCAGCGCGTCAACATCGACGACGTCGTAAAGATGACGATCGAGCAGGCCGCCGCGTTCTTCGAGGCGATTGAGCTCAACCGCGAGGGCGAGCAGATCGCCGCGCCGATCCTCAAGGAGGTCCGCGCCCGGCTGGGGTTCATGCTTTCCGTGGGGCTCGGTTACCTCAACCTCTCCCGCGCGACCGGCACGCTCTCCGGCGGCGAGGCCCAACGCATCCGCCTCGCGACCCAGGTCGGCTCGGGGCTCGTCGGCTGCTGCTACGTCCTCGACGAGCCGACCATCGGGCTGCACCAGCGCGACAACGAGCGACTGATCCGCACCCTCCGCCACCTGGCCGACATCGGCAACACCGTCGTCGTCGTCGAGCACGACGAGGACACCATCCGCGCCGCCGACTACCTCGTCGACATCGGCCCCGGCCCGGGGAAGCACGGCGGCACCGTCGTGTCCTCCGGCCCGACCGACGAGGTGATCCAGGACCGCGACTGCCTCACCGCCGCGTACCTGCGCGGCGACGAAGAGATCGCCGTCCCCGAACACCGACGCGGCCTGAACCACGACAAGCCGCTGACCGTCGTGGGCGCCCGCGCGAACAACCTCGGCGGCATCGACGTCGCCATCCCGCTCGGCGGCATCGTCACCGTCACCGGCGTGTCCGGCTCGGGCAAGTCGACGCTCGTCAACCAGGTCTTGCTCAAAGCGGCCAAGCGCGCGCTGCTCGGCTCGCGCATCAAGCCCGGCGAGCACGACAAGCTCACGGGCGTCAACCAGATCGACCGCATCATCGAGGTGGACCAGTCGCCGATCGGCCGGACGCCGCGGAGCAACCCCGCGACGTACACGGGCGTGTTCGACCTGATCCGCGACCTGTTCGCCAAGACGAAAGAGGCGAAGATCCGCGGGTACAAGCCCGGGCGGTTCAGCTTCAACGTCAAGGGCGGCCGGTGCGAGGCGTGCCAGGGCCAGGGCACCAAGAAGATCGAGATGCACTTCCTGCCGGACGTGTTCGTGGAGTGCGACGTCTGCCGGGGCAAGCGGTACAACCGCGAGACGCTGGAGATCACCTACCGCGGCAAGACCGTCGCCGACGTGCTGCACATGACCGTCGAGGAGGCGCTCGGCTTCTTCGACGCCTTCCCGGACGTGCAACGCATGCTCGCGGCGCTCAACGACGTCGGGCTCTCGTACGTGCAACTCGGCCAGCCGAGTACCACGCTCTCGGGCGGCGAGGCGCAGCGCGTGAAGCTCGCCACCGAACTCGGCAAGCGGTCGACCGGCCGGACGCTGTACATCCTCGACGAGCCCACGACCGGGCTGCACTTCGAGGACGTCCGCAAGCTCATCGGCGTGCTCAACCGCCTCTGCGACGAGGGCAACCGCAACGCCTCCGACGGGTTCACCGAGGTCGGCGGGAACACGATCGTCCTGATCGAGCACAACCTCGACGTGATCAAGTGCAGCGACTGGCTGATCGACCTCGGCCCCGAGGGCGGCGACCGCGGCGGCACCGTCGTGGCGCACGGGACGCCGGAAGACCTCGCCGAGTCCGCCGACGACACCGGCAGCTACACGGGCCGGTTCCTGCGAGACCACCTGCACGCCGCGGTGGTCGCGTGACCCAAACCGCTGCCGGGCGCTGGAGGCCGGGTCGCGGTTGCCATACTATTTGCGTAGCGCGCACGGCCTGTGAGACCGCGGTGATGGAGTACCGCCGATGCCCGGAAGCAACCCGATTCAACTGCTGGACCTGCCCGGCGAGTACCGGGAGAGGAAGGCCGAGTACGACGCCGCGATGGCGGCCGTGATCGAGTCCGGCGCCTTTGTGCTGGGCAAGACCGTCGCCGCCGTTGAAGAAGACCTCTCCGCTTACGTCGGCGTCAACCACGCGGTCACCTGCGGCAACGGGACCGACGCGCTGATCCTGACGCTGCGGGCGCTCGGCGTCGGCCGGGGCGACGAGGTGATCACCACGCCGTTCACCTTCTTTGCGACAACGGAGGTGATCTACAACGTCGGCGCCACGCCTGTCTTTGTCGACATCGACCCGGTGACCTTCAATCTGGACGCGTCGCAGATCGAGGCGGCGCTGACCGACAGAACCAAGGCCGTGCTCGCGGTCGGGCTGTACGGCCAGGTCCCGGAGATCGAGGCGATGCAGGCCGTGGCCAACCCGCGCGGCGTGTACGTCATCGAGGACGCGGCGCAGAGTTTCGGCGGCACGCGGCACGGCAAACGCAGCGGCGCGGTCAGCCGGCTCGCCGCCACCAGTTTCTTCCCGACTAAACCGCTCGGCTGCTTCGGCGACGGCGGGGCATGCTTCACCGACGACGACCGGCTCGCCGAGCGTTTAAAGCTGCTGCGTCACCACGGCGACGCCGGGCGGTATGACCACCGCATGCTCGGGTGGAACAGCCGGCTGGACGCGCTCCAGGCCGCGGTGCTGCGGGTGAAGCTCCGGCACCTCGACGCCGACCTCGCCGACCGGCAGCGCGTCGCCGACCGGTACGCCGCGGGCTTGGCCGACGTGCCGGGGTTGGTCGCGCCACGCGTCGCCGAAGGCAACACCTCGAGTTGGGCGCAGTACACGATCCGCGTACCGGACCGTGAAGGCGTGCAGCAACGTCTGCGAGAGTTGGATGTCCCGTCGTCGGTGCACTACCCCCGGCCGGTGTATGACCAGGCGGCGTTGCATGACGAGGCGTACCGCGGTGGGCCGTGTCCGCACGCCGAGCAGGCCGCGCGGGAGGTTCTCTGCCTGCCGATCCACCCCCGACTGACGGACGCCCAGGCTGATCGGGTGATCGAAGCGTTGCACGACGCCGTTCAAGCCGGTACAGCCGAGGCCGCGGCGTGAAGTCCGATGCCGAGAACAGCGAAGCAAACGCGAGCGCCCCGCCACCGCGGGTCGGGCTCGTCGGGCTCGGCTACTGGGGACGCAACCTCGCCCGGGTGTTCCATGAACTCGGCGCATTGGCCGCGGTGTGCGACGCCGACGAAGCCGCCCGGCAACGGATCGCCGAGCGGTACCCGGGGCTGTCTGCGACGACTGACTTTGGCGACCTGCTGGACGCCGGCGTCGACGCCGTCGTGATCGCGTCCCCGCCCCCGACGCACGCCCCGTTAGCCCAGCAATCGCTTGAAGCCGGGAAGGACGTGTACGTCGAAAAGCCGCTGTGCCACGACCTCGCCGAGGCGGAAGCGTTGCGCACGCTCGCGGCGGAGCGTCAGCGCGTGCTCATGACCGGGCACCTGCTGCGGTACCACCCGGCGTTCGTCGCGCTGCTCCATGGCATCGAGTCCAACCGCCTGGGTCCGGTGCGTTACCTCGAAGCCCGCCGGCAGAACCTCGGCAAGGTCTACACCGAGCGCGACGTGCTGTGGAACTTTGCGCCGCACGACGTGTCGCTGGTGCTCGCCGCCGCCGGGCACCGGTTGCCGATCACCGTCGCCGCGCAGACGCACCGCGTGCTGAGCCCCGCCGTCGCCGACGCCGCGACACTCACACTGCGCTTCACCGACCCCGACGCCAGCGCGACGATCCACGCGAGCTGGGTGAGCGTGCAGAAGGAGGCTCGGCTGACGGTCCTGGGCGAGTCGGGCAGCGCCGCCTTCGACGACACGCAGGACTGGCCAGAGAAGGTCTGTTGGTACGACGGCCACAACGCGGTGCAGGACGGCCGGTCGGGCCGCGCCGGGCTGCCCGAACCGGCGTTCGAACCGCTGGCCGAAGGCGAGCCGCTGCGGGCCGAGGCCGAGCACTTCCTGGAGTGTTGCCGAACCCGCGCGACGCCCCGGACGGGCGCCGACGAAGCACGCCGGGTCATCGCCGTGCTCGACGCAGCGCGGGCCAGCGCCGAGCAGAACGGCATCCCCGTCCGGCCGGGTTGAAGCGACGCCCGCCCGCACGGCCGAGTGCGGGAAGCGGCTGCTGTAACCGCTTGAGCTTCTGTTATCCTGCTCGGCTGGACGAGGAGCCCCGCCGCATGCCCAGCCCGTTCCACTGCACCGTGGTCACCCCCGAAGCCGAGGTTTTCGACGACTCCGTCTCGTCGGTGGTCCTACCCGCCCACGACGGCCAGATGGGCGTCCTGCACCTGCACGCCCCGATGATGGTCCAGCTCGGCGAGGGCGCCCTGCAGATCACGCCCGTGAACGGCGCACAGCAGAAGCTGCGCATCAAGGGCGGCTTCGCCCAGGTCAAGGACAACAAGCTCGTCGTGCTCACTGATGAAGCGGCGGAGTGAACCGAGGACCGAAGTAGTCAGTACTCAGAACGCAGCCGACAGGAACTGACGCGGAGCCCGCGTCAGTAACGGCTGTCTTTGCTTCTCCAATTGCTCCTGCTGGGCAAGTCCGGTCTACTGACGCCTGTCCACGGAAGACTGACCACTGGCCACTCACCACTGACCTCTTTCGCCCATGCGTCGCTGGCTCCGCCGGACCATCCCGAGCATGTTCCACCGCCGGCTGCTGCTGCTGGCGTTGATCGCGACCGTGCTGCTCGGGGCGTTGGGACTGCGGGCGGCACGACTGACCACCGGCGAGCGACACGACTACTACCGCGCCAAGGCCGAGCGGCCGCTGCAACAGGTGACGACGATCCCGACGGTGCGCGGCCGCATCCTCGACCGCACCGGCGCCGTGCTCGCCCTTGACGAGCCGAGTTGGGACGTGCACGTCCACTACACGCTGCTCACGCAGGAGTGGGTCCTCGAACAGGCCCAGACCGCGGCCCGGCTCACGGTCGGCTGGGACAGCTGGAAAGAGATGTCCGGCTACGAGCGCGACGCGAAGGCCGCCGAGTTCCTGCCCGCCTACGACGAGCAGCTAGAGCAGATGTGGCAGCTGCTGGCCGACCTGAGCGGCACGCCGCGCGACGAGTTGGAAGCGACCCGGCAGCAGATCGTCCGCCGAACCGAGCAGGTCGCGGCGCTGGTCTCGGAGAAGCGCCGGCAGGAACGCATGGCCGAGCTCGGCGAAGAAGTCACCGCCGCCGAGGCGTACACGCCGATCCGCGAGCAGACCCAGACCCACGCGGTGCTGTTCGACGTCAGCAATGACGCGGTCGCGT
Source organism: Phycisphaera sp. (assembly GCA_028285385.1). GTDB lineage: Bacteria > Planctomycetota > Phycisphaerae > Phycisphaerales > Phycisphaeraceae > CAZIXN01. The sequence continues at coordinate 5 of JANQPR010000238.1, read as the reverse complement.
TGCTG
>JANQPR010000215.1 GCA_028285385.1 Phycisphaera sp. | reverse complement strand
GCGTGCCGCACGCCGTGCTCGTGTCCAACTGCACCGCCGCGTTGCACCTCGCCTTGCTCGCGCTCGACGTCGGGCCGGGCGACGAGGTGTTGGTGCCGTCGTACACGTTCGTCGCCTCGGTCAACGCCGTGCTCTACTGCGGCGCGACGCCGGTGTTCGTCGACATCGCTTCGCGGGACGACCTCAACCTCGACCCGGCCGACCTCGAAGCGAAGATCACGCCGAACACCAAGGCCGCCGTCGTCGTGCACATGGCCGGCTTCCCCGCCGACATGGACCGCGTGATGGCGGTATCCGAACGGCACGGCATCGCGGTCGTCGAAGACGCCTGCCACGCCATCGGCGCGGTCTACCGCGGACCGGACCGCTCGCCCCACCGCGGCAGGCACGCCGGGACCATCGGGCACGTCGGCTGCTTCAGCTTCTTCGCCAACAAGAACCTCGTCACCGGCGAGGGCGGCATGGTCGTCACCCGCGACGAACGGATCGCCCAACGCGTCCGGCTCGGGCGGTCGCACGGCATGACCAAGACGAGTTGGGACAAGGCCTCCGGCCGGGCGTCCCAGTACGACGTCGTGCAGTTCGGCTTCAACTACCGCGCGACCGAGATCACCGCCGCCATCGGCGCGATCCAACTCGACAAGCTCGACGCCAACAACGCTAAACGCCGCGGACTCGTCGGTCGTTACCGCGAGCGCCTCGGCGGGAACCCCGCGTTCACCATCCCCTTCGCCGACCGGCTCGACGACAGCGCCCACCACTTCTTCGGCGTCATGCTCAGCGACGCCGCCGACCGCGGAGCGCTGCGCGAGCGCCTGCAGGCCGCGGGCGTGCAGACCACGTTCCACTACCCGCCGGTGCACGAGTTCAGCCACATCCGCGCCCACCTTAGCGCCGAGCCCGACCTGCCCCGGACCAACGACGCCGCCGCGCGAGAAGTCACGCTACCGCTGCACCCGCTTCTGACCGTCGACGACGTTGACGCGATCTGCGACATCCTCGAAGCCTGCCTCGCCGGCGAACCCGCGACCGCTTGACCACCCGTTTGCGAACCCAAACCACGTGCGTTGAACCCGAGAGAGAGTGACACGGCCAGCTGTGTCTACGGCCCAAGGAAGGACCGAGGGAGAATGACCCCGCCCCCACCCAAACCACAACCCGTGACCCCCGCCAAGCGACGCGCCGTCAGCGCCGCGGGACAACTGCTCCCGCCGGCACTACGCCACGCCTACGCCAAACCCACGCAGCGCGAGGTGCACCGGCTGCTGCACGTGCTGGTCCGTGAGCGGTCGCGCATCGACCGTGGCGGCGGGCAACTGTCGCTCGTCGTCTTCAGCCTGCCCGGCGGAGTGTGGCTGAAACGCCCCCGCATGCGCAAGCTGATCTCCGTGCTCGAACGCCGGCTACGCATCACCGACGAGGTCGGCATCATCAACGGGCATCGTGCCTTCGCCCTGCTGCCCGACACCGACGCGTTGGGCGCCGAGGTGCTGGCCCGGCAGGTGCAACGCCGCGTCGCCGACGACGGCTACGCGCTGAGCTTCGCGGTGTTCCGCTACGCATCCAAAAAGAAGGAGCCCGCAAAGCTCACCAAGGTCGCCGAGCACGACGCCAGCGACGACCGCCACGACGACCCGCCACACACGGGCGGCAACGGGTACGGCCACCAATCCAACGGCTCAAGCAACGGGCACGCAAACGGCGACACCGGCCCGCACACCCCCGCCGCGCCGATCCGCGTCGCCGCCGAGGTGTTCCGGCTCAACGCGACGGCGGCCACAACCGACACTGACCCGGTCGAGCTCCGGCAGTGCCTTGTGTCGCACTTCCCGCTACGCCTGCCGTGGTGGAAGCGCACCGTCGACCTCGCGGTCGCGTCGACCGCGCTGGTGATCGCCTCGCCGATCCTGGTCGCCGCCGCCGCCGCCATCAAGTGGGAGAGCCCGGGCCCGGTGCTGTTCACCCAGCTCCGCCGGGGCGCGGGCCGCAGGCCGTTCCGCATCTATAAGTTCCGCACCATGCACGACGGCGCCGAGGCCCAGCGGGCCGAACTCGCCGAACTCAGCGAGCAGGACGGCCCGGCGTTCAAGATGTATAACGACCCGCGCGTGACCCGCGTCGGCAGGTTCCTCCGCGGCACCAGCGTCGACGAGCTCCCGCAACTGCTCAACGTACTCAAGGGCGACATGACGCTGGTCGGCCCGCGTCCGCTGCCGGTGCACGAGGCCGACGAGTGCGAGGCCTGGCAGGACGCCCGGCACAGCGTGCACCCGGGGCTGACCTGTGTATGGCAGGTGCGCGGCCGGTCGCGGGTCAGCTTCGACGAGTGGGCCCGCATGGACCTGGGCTACATCCGTAAGCGTGGGCTGTGGCGTGACATCAAGATCCTGCTCGCGACCGTCCCCGCCGTGGTGCGACGCGACGGCGCCTGCTGAGACCCGGAACCAACCGCCGACGCTCGTTGGCTCAGAACCCTTGAGACCCTGATGACACAAACCGTAGCGAACATCGACGCGCTCCCGCAGCCCACGGATCGGGACACCGATCGCCTTGGGCACTCGACCAAGCGTCACCTGTTCGGCGTGCACCTCGACGCCGTCGACCCGCCCCGCGCGATGGAACGCATCACCCGCTGGGCCCAGCGCGGCGACGCCAAGACCGTCGCCTTCACCGCGGTGCACGGCGTGGTCACGGCCGTGTACGACAACGACTTCCGTGCCGCGCTCAACGAGATCGATCTGGTGAACCCCGACGGCCAGCCGTTACGGTGGGCGCTGCGGTGGTTCCATGGCGACCGTCTCGACGAGCGCGTCTACGGGCCCCACACCATGTGGAAGCTCTGCCGGTGGGCGAGCGAGAACAGCGTCGGCGTGTACCTCTACGGCAGCACGTCCACCGTGATCAGCAAGCTGGAGATCCGGCTCAAAGCCGCGTTCCCGTCTCTCGATATCCGCGGGGCGGAGTCGCCTCCCTTCCGCAAGCTCACGGAAGAAGAAGACGCCGCGATGGTGCAACGCATCAACGACAGCGGCGCGAAACTCGTGTTCATCGGGCTGGGCTGCCCGAAGCAGGAGCAGTTCATCCACGAGCACGCCGGCAAGATCCAGGCCGTGCAGCTCGCGGTGGGCGCCGCGTTCGACTTCCACGCGGGGACGCTGAAGATGGCCCCGCCCTGGATGCAGCAGCGCGGGCTCGAATGGCTGTTCCGCTTGATCCAGGAACCGAAGCGTTTGTGGAAGCGGTATGTCGGGACCAACTCGGCATTCCTTGCGCTGTGCGGCAAGCGGTTGCTGCTGGGCCCCCGGGTGCGCGGGGCGGCGAGCGTCGCGGCCGCGCGGCCGGTGGACACGGGTGGTTGACGGCGTGAGTGGGTGCGTGTGACATGAGCGGCATGGCCGTCCAGCCCGAGCCAGAGGCGCCGGTGATCACCGAGCGCGGTGTCATTCGCCGCGGCGCGGCGAAGTGGCTCCGCCAAGGGTGGATCGGCAAGGGCTTCTGGGGCATGCTCGACATGGGCCTGTTCGCCGGAGGCAACTTCCTGACGCACGTGTTCCTCGCGCGCTGGCTGCCCGAGCCGGTATACGGCGCGTTCACCACGGCGTTCGCGGTCTACCTGTTGTCCGCCGTCGTGCACACGTCGGTGATCATCGAACCGATGATGGTTTACGGTTCGAAGCGGTACCACCGCCGGTTGCCCGGGTACCTGGGCAGCATGTTCCGGCTGCACCTGAAGCTGTGCGCGTTCTACGCGGCGGTGCTGCTGGCGATCGCGGGCGTTCAGGCGGCGCTCGGCGAGTTCAAGCTTGCGGGCGCGTTGCTGGTCTTCGCGGGGGCCCAGTTCACGCTGCTGCTGCCGTGGGTTTTGCGGGACGCGTGCTACATCAACGCCGACCCCAAGCCCGCGGGCATCGCCGGCGCGATCTACGTCGGCTGTGTTGTGGCGGGGTTGTTCGCGGTGCGGGCGCTGGGGTGGCTGTCGCTGCCGTCGGCGGTCGCCGTGCTGGGCGGATCGGCGCTCGTCGCCAGCGTGTGGCTGATGCAGCGGCTCGCGCTCTGGTCCGTGATCTGGGAAAAGACGAGACGCTGGCGGCACGCGCGGTCCAGGCACTGGCGGTTCGGCCGCTGGGCGACGCTGACGAACTTCATCCGGTTCGTGCCGGAGCACCTGCCGCTGATCGTGGTGCCGGCGGTCATGGGGTACGCGGCGGGCGGCGCGCTCAAGGCGATGATCAACCTGATCACGCCGTTCGTGTTGGCGACGTGGGCGTTGTCGATGCTGATGCTGCCGGTACTGGTGCGGCGGAAGGGCACGCCGGGGTTCGAGCGGTCGGCGGCGGCGGTCGCGGCGCTCGTGATGGTCGGCCCGTTGTTGTGCTGGCCGGTGCTGGGGTATTTCAGCGAGGCGGTGGTCGGGCTGCTGTACGCGGGCAAGTTCGTCGATGAGGCGTGGGTGTTGTGGCTGATGGGGCTGCTGCCGGTGGTGATCTCGCTGAACTGCATCGTCTCGGCGATGTTCCGGGCGCTGGACCGGCCGGGGCTGCTGTTGCCGGGCGCGGTGGCGTCGGCGATCGCGGTCGTGGTCGTGGGTTTCCCCTTGTTGTGGTGGGTCGGATTGTGGGGCATGGTGTTGGGGATGCTGCTGGCCCAGACGGTCAACGTCGTGGTGATGCTGTTCGTTTACACGACACGCCTGCGGGAGAGCGCGATCGGTCGGCGTCCGATCGGCGCCGCGGCGGCCGAAGACGACGTCCCCGCCGAAGCCGAGTTGCTCGCCGTCGGGCAGGAGATGGTCTCGTGAGCCGGCTGAACCCGTCGAGCGTGTCTCCCGTCGCCGAGGCGTGGCCCGCGCCGGCGCACGGCCTGGGAACGGCGTCGGCCAAGGAGGCGTCGCGCCGGCCAGCGTGGCTGTCCGCGTTGTCGCTGACGACCGCGGGCTGGTGGCTGCTGGCGTTCGGCGTGTTGCACACGGGGTACATCGTGCTGGGGCGCGGGTTCGCGTTGCTGCCCTACCCACCGATCTTCGTGGGCGAGCTGACGCTGGCGGCGGGCTCGGCGGTGCTGCTGTTGTGCCGGCCGTGGCGTTCGGTGCTGGGGACGGCGACGGGCGCGTTGATCGTCGCGCTGGGCGTATGGTGCGCACTGCGGACGCTGCCTTACCTCGGGGCCTACGGGGTGGACGCGTTGCGTGACGCAGCGGTCTTTTATTACGCCGGCTTCGCGCTCGTAGTGGCGGGCGTGTTTATGGATCAGCCGGCGAGGCTGCCGCGCGCGGTCCGCGCAATCGACACCTGGGGTTGGCGGCTGATCGTCCCGATCCCGCTGATCTTCATTGTGCAGATGGCCGTTGGCGACGCGATGCC
>JANQPR010000212.1 GCA_028285385.1 Phycisphaera sp. | reverse complement strand
GTCGAACAGGGCGACCTCGACATCGTGCTCCAGAACTGGGGCACCGGGAACTTCACCGGCGACCCGAACGCGCTCGTCGGCGGCGGCCCATTCGACGGGCAGGTCGACCAGAACGAGCTCGACGGTGTCCTGCAGAACTGGGGCAGCACGTCGGCCCCGAGCTTTGCCGGAAGCACCGTCCCCGAGCCGGCCGGCGCGCTGGCGCTGCTCGCGCTCACGGGCATGGCGTTGAGGCGTCGCTGAGCCGGCCGCGTTGAGTTCTCAGTACGTGTGGACTACCCGAAGCCGAAGCCCGCGGCCCCAACCGGCCGTGGGTTGTTCATTTGATTTGGGACGATCACGCCCCTGCTTCACTTGTCAAAGAAAGAGCCTGAGATCGGGCGTCGGGTCTCGGGCGTCGGGCTTCGGCGCATGACCGATGCCAACACCCGATCCCCGACGCCCGGTCCGGCCCTCGCGTTCGGACGGGACTCTTCGGGATCACTTCGCGGAACGGCGGAGGCGCCCGGCGGGCAACGCGGCGAGTCGGTCGCGGCGGATTGGGTGAGGGAACTCGAAGTTCGGGTCGTTCAGCCGGCCGCTGTCGCAAGACCACGAAACGCAGGCCCGGGCACGTCGCATACCCGGAAACAAGGGCTTCCGGGGGTCCGTCCGGCGAGGCGTCGCCCCACCCGCCGCGCTCCCCGCGGGGACGCCGGCTCTACCCGGGGGCGGGAACGCGATGGCCTGCGCATGAACCGTCCTCGTGCAGCGAACGCCGGAGGGTTTCGGCCCTACGTCGCGTTGGTGTGGGTCTCGCTCAGCGCTTCGCCGACGTGCACGGCTTGGGTGAGGGTGCGCCCGACGACCGCGTCGCGCTGTGCCGCCGGGACGCCGCTGCCGGGGCGGCGGGTGGTCAGGTCGTCGAGCGTGAGTACGTGCCCGGCTGGCAGGTCGCGTCGGTAGGCCAGCGACTGGCGTGAGACCGTGCGCACGCCCCGTTCAACGTCGGTGCAGGCCTTGCGGATCGGGCCGTGGGCGGTGGCCGCGGCGCGGGCGTGGCTGATGTACTCCCGGAGCTGATCAGGCTCGAGCGACGCGGCGTGGTCCGGCCCCGGCGCGGCGCGGTCGTGCGTCAGGTGTTTCTCCAGCACACACGCGCCGGCACACACCGCCCACGCGCCGGTGTGGACCGACGCCGTGTGGTCCGAGTACCCGGTCGGCAGACCGAAACGTTCTCGCAGCGCAGCGACGCCGCCGAGCGCCGCCTGGTCGTCCGGCGTGGGGTACGCGCTCACGCAGTGCAACAGAGCGCCGCCGACTCGTTGCACGACCCTCGCAGCGTGGTCCAACTCATCGAGGTCGCAGGTCCCGGTCGACGCGAGCAGCGGAACGCCGAGTTTGGCGACTTCGTCCATCAACACCGGGTTCACCGCGTCCGGCGAGGCGGTCTTCACGGCGTCGAGTCGCAGCGATCGCAAGTCGGCCACATCCTCGGGGCTGAACGGTGTGACGACAAACGCCAGCCCGGCTCGCTGCGCGGCGTCACGCAGTGCCGACAGCTCGTCGATCGACAATGCCAACGGCTCGAGCAACGCGCGGGCGCTCTCGGCCTGGCCCTGCTGATACTCGGCCAGCGCCGCGTCCTGGCCGAGCAGGCGGTCGGGGTGGAAGCACTGGAACTTGACCGCGTCGGCCCCGGCGTCGTCGGCGGCGCGGATGAGTTCGGCGGCGCGGCCGGCGTGGCCGTCGTGGTTGACGCCGATCTCCGCGACGCCCGCCACGCTCGGCCCGCGCTCGGCGTCGGCATGGGCGAAGCGCAACGGGTGCGGCGTCGACGGTGCGTCGTCGGTCATCGCCGGATCGTACCGGCTAGCCGGGGCTGCTAGACTGCGGTCAGGACTGGGTAGCTCAACGGTAGAGCATCGGCCTTTTAAGCCGCTGGTTGTGGGTTCGAATCCCACCCCGGTCATTGTTGCCGCTACTGGCGCTAGCGACATCCCCTTGCTTCGCCCCATGGCTTCCCATTGTTTCCGCCACAGGGGCAGTCAAACTCGCAGTCAAACCTGAACCTACCAACTCGGGCAGGGCCTCGACGGTCCGCCGGGTCTCGGTGTCATCGGAACGGTTGTGGTGCTTGGCCCGCGTGGTCGCGGACTTGTTGGCCGGGGATCCGTCGTGCCGTTGCGTCGCTGACGCCCGCCTGGTCGAGCTAGGTGGAGCCTGTCGTCCTGAAGGCCTACAGGATCGGGCTTGCGCGAGTGGTCGCGGCTGCGACGGCCGCGATCATCGCGGCGGACATAGCGACGCCTGTTCGCTTTATGGGATGCAGCCTCGGCGGCAAGTTCGGTGTTGGGGCGTACGGATGAGCTACCGGAGAGCCGAGTGGCGGCGTGCACGCAAAGCCAGCCCGCCCAGGCCCAGCAGCGCCGCCGACGCCGGCTCGGGGACGGTGACGGACTTGACCTTGGTCAGCGTGAAGCTCTCGCCGGGCGCGAGCAGGACGTCGTTCCACTGGAACGCCGCGGCGACGTCTTGCGGGCCGACCGGGCCGGTGAGCACGATGAGGTTGCCCGCCGCGTCCTGATTCGAGGTTTCGACGTTGCCGGTGCTGGCGGAGGCGACGCGGGCAAAATCGGGGGCGGGCGAGGAGAGGACCGTGACCGTGGCAGTGGGGTCGGTGACGGTCACCGTGCCGTCGGGGGCCAGCACGGCGGTGTCGTCACCCCCGCTGGTGCCGACGTCCCAGTCCTCGTACTCGAACAGGTCCAGCAGGACGAAGTCGGTCGCGGTGGCGTTGGTGAAGGTCAGGGTCTCGTCGATCCGCGCGCTGACCGCGCTCAGCGACGTGAGTTGGAGGTCCCACGAGGCGGTGAGAGAGTTGCCCCGATCGGCGAAGGTGTGGGCGAAGGTGTTGGTGTCGTCGTCGGCGGTGGCCGTGAGGGGCGGGAGCAGGTCGCTGATCTCGTCGGTGGATTGACTCAGCGTGTTGCCCGGGTCGAGCAGCCCGGCGTCGGGCCCCGCGTCGAAGCGGATGAAGAACCGCTGCTCGAAGAGGTGGTCGACGCCGGCCACGACGAAGTTGCCGAGTTGGTAGTCGCCGATGAGGCTGGCGTTGAAGGTGGCGGACGCGGGGCCGTCGGTGACGGTGGCGTTGCCGCCAAGGAAGTCGACGGGGACGGCCGACGCCGGGGCGGTCATCCCGCCCAGCAGCGCGAGCGGAGCGAGACAAGCGATCGTGATCGTGTTGCGTGTCATCCTTTTTCCCTCCTGTGGTTCGAGCGGCGTAGCAGCACCATGCCGGCTACGGTCAGCAGCGCCGCCGACGTCGGTTCGGGGATGAGGTTGATCGTGCCATTGTTGAAGACGTTGAGCACGAACCGGATCTCGTTGCCGTCCTGGAGCGACCCGGTGAGCACGTCCTGTTGGCGACCGTTGATGTCGGTGGTCTCGACTTGGAAGTCGGTGCCGAAGAAGTTGAGCGTGGCGGGGCCGCCCACGGAGACGATGGTGTCGAGTTCCCACTCGCCTCCGGTGATGTTGAGCGTGACGGGTGTGTCGAAGGCGCCGTGAGCGAGGATCTGGCGTTGATCGAGGGTGGTGAAGGTCCCGCCGCTGATCGTGCCGCCGGTTTGGAAGAAGTTGAGGGTGGTGGTCTGCTGCCCGATGAAGTCGCCGCCGGAGATGTCGACGGTGCTGTCGCCTAGGTTCAAGGCGAAGCCGCCGACGCCTTGGTTGTCGACGCCGCCGGCGACGGTGCCGCCCGTGACCGTGACGTCCACGCCGTTGAGCCAGATCGCGTCGTCCCCGAAGCCGCCGGTCACGCTGCCCGAGGAGATGACCAGCGTGCGGCCGCCGTCGTCCAACCCCCTGATGCCGTTGTCGGTGGCGAAAAACCCGCTGATCCGATCGGGGCCGACGATCGCGCCGCCGGCCACCGTCAGGCTGGAGTTGGCTTGGAGTTCAACGCCGGGGCCGTCGAACGAGTTGGCTGTTGGCGGAGCGGTCGCGCTGCCGCCGGGCAGGAAGGTGACGCTCGCGCCGTTGGAGATCACCACGTCGTCGAGGGCGGTGGTGACGTCGAAGTCGCCGGGCGTATCGAAGATCGTTACGGCCCAGGCGGGGGCCGCGACGATCAACGCCGACAAGACCGGTGGCACGATCATGCGCCGCGAAGTTGTGGCAGGGGTGCAGGCTTTCATTTCAATCTCCTTCAGCATGTCAAAACCAGCCGGTCAATCGCGGTCACGTTGCCGCCGAGCCGTACTGGCCTCCGAGGCAGACCTCGGAGACAGCGGTTGCGGGCCAAGCGGCCAGACCATGGGCAACGCCAAGCACGGCGCCAGGTCGGTTCGGATGCGTCGTCAATCTCACTCCGGAGGTTCGACGCTCGCGGCGTCACGGCGGGCACGAAAGTATACGAGAAACACGCGTTAAAAGAAGGCTTCAATGCGTAAACCCCGCTGCCTGCTCCAGAGGACACGACTCCGGGGGGCGCGGATTCACCCGCGTCGGGTTAGACTGCTCTCGGTCTGCATTTCTCGGCGGCGTGTTGTCATGCTGGTTCTCAACGCGGTCCTGGTCGGGGTCTTGGTGTACGCCGTGCTCGGGGTGCTCTTCGCGATTCTGTTTGTGACGCGCGGCGTAGCGCGGGTGGACCCGGCTGCGCGCGGCGCTCCGCTGGGCTTCCGGGTGTTGATCTTCCCGGGCGTCGCGGCGTTTTGGCCGTGGATGTTGGGACGTTGGCGGCGGGCCGTCGCGGGGGGTGGGGCGTGATTCGGCAACAACGGCGTCGCCATCTGGTGCTGTGGCTGGTGATTGGGCCGGTGATCCTGGCCGGTTTCGCGTTGGGGCTGTCGGTCCGCCGGACGCCGCCGGTGGAAGACGCGAAGCCCAGTCAAGACACGGGTGTGATCCGCGCTGCGGCGGATGAGGCGGCGGAGGTGTCGCCGTGAGCGTGGCGTACCGCGCGGTGCAGTGGAACCGGCACAAGCGCGTCTACGACGCGGTGCTTGCTCTGTCGGTCGTAGCCTTCATCGCGGTGTTCGTCGTGGTCGGGATGCTGCGTTGGTCGGGCGACGGGGCGGCGCACCCGGTGACGCTGCTGCTGCGGGCCACCAGCACCTGCGCGTTGACGCTGCTGACCATGATCCTCGCGATCGGGCCGTTGGCGCGTCTTTCACCGCGGTTCAACCCGCTGCTGTACAACCGTCGACACCTCGGCGTGACCATGTTCCTGGTCGCGTTCGTGCACGGCGGGCTCGCGTTGTTCTGGTACCACGGGTTCGGCGTGATCGACCCGATCCGCTCGGTGTTCGTGAGCAACGCGAACTACCTGCCTGACGCGGGGCAGGGTTGGCGGGGGTGGTTAGCGGGGTTCCCGTACCAGCCGCTGGGCGTGGCGGCGTTGGTGATCCTGTTCCTGATGGCGGCGACGAGCCACGACTTCTGGCTCAAGAACCTGTCGCCACGCGTCTGGAAGAACCTGCACACGCTGGTGTACATGGCGTACAGCCTGATCGTGCTGCACGTGACGCTCGGGTTCCTGCAGGACGACGTCCACCCGATGTACGCGGCGCTGCTCGGCGGCAGCGCTCTGGCGATTGCTCTGCTGCACCTCGTGGCGGGCGTCCAAGAGTGGCGGCGCGAAGGCTCCGACGGCGAAGCGATCGGCGAGTGGGTCGAGGTTGGCCCGGCGGACGCGATCCCCGAGGGCCGAGCGAAGACGGTCTGCCTCAAGGACCGCGAGCGCATCGCGGTGTTCCGTTACGACGGCAAGATCAGCGCGATCGGCAACGTCTGCGCCCACCAGAACGGCCCGTTGGGCGAGGGCGCGGTCGTCGACGGCTGCGTGACGTGTCCGTGGCACGGGTACCAGTACCGGCCGCACAACGGGCAGTCCCCGCCGCCCTACACGGAGAGCGTCCCGACGTACGCGGTGCGGGTCGTGGCCGGCAAGGTCCAGGTCAACCCCGAAGCGCTGCCGCCGGGCACCGAGGTGACGCCGGCCCAGGTGAACAGCGGCGGCGGCGCGGCGGAAGGAGCGTTGGGCGATGACGCGTGACGACTTCTATGTCGGGTACCTGCCGTTGCCGGCGCGGTACCGGCGGTTCCTGTTGCTGCTCGTGCCGGGGTTGGTGGCTGGCGCGCTGGTGTTGGCCGGGGCGATGACGGCGATGCAGAACGACCCGGGCGACGGCACGTGGGACCTGACGGAGTCGGTGGTGATCACGGGCGTGTTGGTGAACGAGCCATATTCGGCGTTGCGGGTGACGGGCGACGACGACGCGCCGGCGCGCGACGTGTTGCTGGTCACGATGGGGAAGATGGGCGGCGGCGGGCTCGGCCTTGGGGGCCGAACGGGGCCGGTCACCGTGACCGGGTTCCCGATCGAGCGCGGCGGCAGCGGTGCGGTTTTGCTGGCCATCGAAACGCCCGAGACGGATGTCGCCGCGGCGGAGGGCACGTCGGCATTGCTGCCGACAGAATCGCTGGGCGAGCACCGGCTCAGCGGAGAGATCATCGACCCCAAGTGCTACTTCGGCGCGATGAAACCGGGCGAGGGCAAGGTCCACAAGGCGTGCGCGACGCTGTGCATCCGCGGAGGGATCCCGCCCATGTTCATGACGACGGACCGCCACGGCGAACGGACGTACTACCTGCTGGTCGACGAGGCGGGCGGCGCGATCGGCGGCGAGGGGCTCGAAGCGTTGCTGCCGTTCGTGGCCGAGCCGGTCGCGATCACCGGCGAGGTTCAACAGCGCGGCGCGCTGCTTCAACTGAAGACCGATCCAACGACGATCGAGCGGCTTTGACTCGTGGTTGAGCCGTCGACGTTTTTTCAGCACGAACGCCGGCTCAGACTTCGACCCACGAACCAAGCCGAGGCGACCCGTCGGCGTCCCACTGGAAACCGGCGCGCCGGTGGCCGGTGTGATGCAGGTAGAGGACGTCGATTGTCGCGGCGACCGTGCGGATCACCGCGAAGTTCGCACGGCCGGGTTCGGTTTCGTCGGCCGTAGGGACGCGGTCGCGGACGTGGGCCGGCAGGTTCGGGCTGGGGTAGTCGGTCGGCGTGCCGGGCGCGGCGGGGGCGAGGTAGCAGCGTCGGCTGCTGTCGTTGCTCTGTTGCCAGCGTTCGTCGGCGACGGCGCCTTGCGAGAGCACTTCGGTCTGCCCGGCGAGGCGGACCTGGATGCGCCGCGGCGCGTCGTAGAACACCCAACTCGCGAAGCCCTGGTGCTGCAGGTGTTCGACCTTCGGGCTGCGCAGATCGGTGTGCGCGACGACACCGCGTACCACCGCGTCGACGGCGCGGAGGACCACGATGCGCGACGCCGGTTTGCCGCCGGGCGTGACCGTGGCGAGGGTCGGCAGGTGGAAGCCGTGCTTCGCGGAGGCGGCGCCGTGGGCGAGTTGTTGCCAGGCGTCGGCGAGGACGGCGTCGAGCGCGTCGGGCGCGGGGGGCGGCTGGGCGTGTTCGCCGCTCATGCCTTCTTGGCCAGCGCTTCCTGGGCCTTGCGTTTCGCGCGGGCGTTGACGAACGACTTGATGCCCAGCGCGATGTAGCCGGCGGAGACGATCAGCATGAGCACCTGCGACGCCAGCGCCAGTGCCGAGCCGTCGCTGCGGACCGTGTCGGGGATCTTGCCCGCCGATCCGAGCAGTGCGATGAGCGCAAAGACCAGTGCGACGTGGACGGCGTGCTTGCGGAACTTGGCGTTGGCGAGGGCAACGACGCCGCACAGGAGGATCGGCACCCCGAACAGCAGCGGGATGAACCGCGTGAGGCTGGTGCTCTCGCTGAGCATGCCGGCACCAAAGCCGATCGCGCAGAGCAGGACACCGGCGGCGAGGGTGATGAGGGCGAAGGAGCGTTGCTGCATGGTGGGATCAGGTTAGGTTCAGTCACACGTCGGCGTCGAGCGGAGTTTTGCGATATAGCCGGCGGAGAGGCCGTGGTAGGACGCCCCGATCAGCAGTGCCGAAAGGTAGCGGCGTGACGGCGGGCTCGCGGCGTTGAAGGCTGGGTCGGCGAAGTAGGTCACGGCGTCGTGGGTCTCCCCGTCGAACGTCACCGCCTCGGCCGGGCCTCGGGCGTACATGCCCTCGGCGACGGCTTCGTACCGGTCGAGCGAGGCCAGGTCGGTGTCCGTCACTCGGTACAAGACGCCTTCGACGACGGCGTCGGCAGCCGGCTCGATCGACGCGACCCCGCCCGCCCAGTCGCCCGACGACGTGACCGGGAAACACAGTCCGTAGCCGCGGACCCGCGCCGGCCCGAGCGCCGCCGACCCCGGGCAACGGCGGCGCATCTGCACGGGCTCCATGTTCGAGCCGTAGGCGAAGTAGAGCGCGGCGTCGTGGGGGGCCGGCGAAGTGAGCTTCACCCCCGCATCATACGGGGCGTCGACGGGGCGCTTATCATGCCGCTTGATCGTGATTGAGACCCGAGTTTGTCTGGAAGGAATGCCGTGACGTTGATCAAGCCTGTTGCGTTTGTTGTGTTGGTGTTACCGGTGTTGTCGCTGGGTGCGTTGCCGGCTTTTGCCGATGACCACGCCGAGGTCGCGACGGAAGCACCCGAGGCCGCTGCCGAAGCCGCCGCGGACGCCAGCGCCGTCGAGGCTGAACAGACCCCCGCCGATCCGTACGCCGACGGCCCGGACGCCGAGGGGTTTGACTCCTTCGCTGCGCGGGCGTCGTACGCAATCGGGGCGGACACGGCCGGCTGGATGAGCGAGCAGTTCGGCTTGGTGGATCAGAACTTCGACGCCGACGCGTTCACCGCGGGTCTGCGCGACGCGCTGGCCAAGAGCGACCTACGGCTGTCTCCACCGCAGGCCCAGGAGACGCTGATGGCGTTCGGGCAGATGATGCAGCAGGCGCAGATGCGGCAGCAGCAGGAGATGATGGAGCAGATGATGCAGAAGGCCGAGACGAACGCCGCGGCCGGGCAAGCGTTCCTCGACGAGAACGCGGCGAAAGAGGGCGTCGAGGTCAGCGAGGCCGGCGTGCAGGTCTTGTTCGACACCAGGGGTGACGGGCCCTTGCCCAACGTCGGCGACACGGTGTTGGTCAACTACGAGGGCAAGACCTTGGACGGAGAGGTGTTCGACTCGTCGTTCGAGCGCGGTCAGCCCATGCCGTTCCCGCTGACCGAGGGCGTCATCCCCGGCTTCCGCGAAGGCTTGACCATGATGCCTGTCGGTTCGGCCGGGACGCTGTACATCCCGGGCGAGTTGGCGTACGGCATCGGCGGCAACCCGCGGGCGGGGATCGAGCCCAACGAGTTGCTGGTGTTCCGGATCGAGGTGTTGGAGATGATCGACGACGTCGATCCCCCCGCGGCCGTGGCCGAACAAGACGCCGCTGCGACGCAGCCCGCCGCCGCCGAGTAACCCCGAACCGTTGTGGAGCCACCGCGATGCGTGAACTCACCCTGCCCGCGCCGCTCGTGCTGCTGCCCGGCCTCGGGGCGGACCGCTCCATGTACGTCCGGCAGCGCGAGGCCTTCGGCGACGACATGGTCCGCACGCCCGAGTGGATCACGCCGCAGGGCAACGAGCCGGTGCACCGCTACGCCAAGCGCTGGGCCGAGGCGATCGGGCCGAGCCTTCCCGAGACGTGGTTCCTCGGCGGGCAGAGCTTCGGCGGGATGCTTGCGCTCGACGTCGCACGCTTCGTCGAGCCCCAGCCCAAGGCGGTGTTCCTCATCGCCTCGGCCCGCACCCCCGACGCGGTCCCGCTCGCCGCCCGGGTGCTCGGTGCGCTCGCTCGGCCGATGTCGGCGCCGATGCTGCAGAGGGGCCTGCAGGCGATGGCGATCCCGTTCGGCAAGCTCAACGGTGCCGACGACGAGATGCTCGGCATCCTCACGCACATGGCCAAGCACGGCGACGCCGAACTGAACGAGTGGGCCGTTGCCGCGGTCAACGACTGGGACGGCCTCGGCGGCAGCGACGCGGACCGGCCGCCCGTGTTCCAGATCCACGGCCGACGCGACAAGGTGCTCCGCTGCATCCCCGAGCACTGCGACCAGGTCATCCCCGACGGCCAGCACCTCATCCAGTACACGCACAGCCAGACCGTCAACCGGTTCATGTTCGACCGCATGATCGAGCTGACGCCCGGCGCGGACGTCGACTACCCCCACGTCGAGGACCCGGACGTCACGGCGTCGCGTCGGGCGGAGCTGGCGTGGGTGTAGTGTTCTCGTCCGGTTGAGGCGGAGACGGCGACGGGTCGCGCTCGTTGGTTTCGGGCTTGAGCGTCTCCGTGGGCTCGGTGCGTTCGATCACGTCCGTGTCGTCTGCGTCTTCGATGACCTCGATCAAGCCGCCACGCGGCGGCGGGGGCAGCTTCTCCTCGTACCGGAACTCGGGCTCGTAGGGGATCGGCGCCTGCGGCCGCCACTCGGGGATCTTGCGGTAGAGGTAGCGTTCTACGGTGTCGCCCGCCGCGACCTGGCGTTGGATCTGCGCCCCGGCCGTGGCGTCGACGAGCGTGTCGCGCACGATGCGCCGCTGCGCCACCAGAGGGTCCCACAGCACGTATCCGCTCTCGTGCACGTACGCGAAGCTCTGGTCCCGCGCGACCCGCGCGTAGCCGAACAGGAACGGCTCGGCACCGCGGAACTGCGGGTAAAGCCCGGTCCTCCCTGCCTTGTCGATGTACCCGTATAGCCCGTTGTGCCGGATCATCGCGAGGCGGTCGTCGAAGTCGTCGGCGTCGTCGAACTGCGGCGTGATCGTCCAGCTTCCGTCGCGGCGGATGTAGCCCCAGCCGTCGCTGCCGAGCTCCACCGCGGCGACCTCGTCGGTGAAGTCGCGGGCGCTCCGGAAGCGCGGCTGGATCACCAGCTCGTATCGCTGATCGAGGTAGCCCCAGAGCGCCTCGCCCGACGGGTCGTCGGCCGCGGAACCGACGAGTACTTTGGCCCGGCCGTCGTTGTAGTCGCCGAGCTCGAGCACGCGGCCGGAATCATCGGTCCACAGCGGCTCGCCGCGCCGGTCGATGAAGCCCCAGTTGCCGGGCACGCCCTCATCGGTGAAGTACTGCACGGCGGCGCGTCCGTCGTGGAAGCTGCGGGCCGAGGCGAACCGCGGCGGGATCGTCCACTCCATGTTCCGGTTGAGGTACCCGACCTTGCCGCCGAGCATCGCGACGGCCGTCTGCTCGCGGAACCGCAGCAACCCCTCTGCTTCGGGCTTGAGCTTGACGCGGCCGCGCTGGTCGATGAAGCCGTAGCGCCCGCGGTGGCGGAAGACGGCGAAGTCGTTCTCGAAACGGTCGACCCAGTCGAAGGTCGGCGGGATGTACCAGTCGCCATCGCCGACGATGAAGCCGGTCTTTCCGTCGAGCATCGCACGGGCAAGGCCGTCGTAGCCGTAGTCGGTCCAGTCGAAGCGTGGCAGGGCGATGATCACGCCGCGCTGGTCGGTCAGGCCCCAGTGGTTGTTAATGTTGATCGGCAGCAGCTTGCTGTCCAGCCGTGGGTCTCGGGCGAAGACGTTGCGGTACTTCGGCTCGTCGTCGAACGCGTACCACGTCGTGTCCGAGTCAGCGAAAGGCGCAGCGCACAACAGGGCGAGCAACACGGCGACGCAACGGGACAGAACGGCCGGGGCGGGGATCGGCGGGGCGGGGGCGGCAGACGACATGACAAGACTCGCACGGGTTCCGGCCGTGAACAGTGTACGCCGGGAGTGATCGAGGCTTGCTTCTCTTGACTTGGAGCTTCGGCGCTTTCGCGTCAGCCGCAATCCGCCGATGATCCCCCGGTGATCGACGCCGACGGCCAACTCGAGCTCCCCGCGGGCGTGTCGCTGCCGCTGTCGGGCATGACCTTCACGGCGTCGCGCAGCGGCGGCCCGGGCGGCCAGAACGTCAACAAGGTCAACACCAAGGTGACGCTGACCGTCCCCGCCGCGTTGTTGGAGCAGCACCTGCCCGAGCACGCCTTGCGTCGGCTGCCGGCCGCCGCGGGGGCGCGCCTCGCCGGCGACCGGTTGGTGATCGCGGCGTCCGACAGCCGCAGCCAGGTCGCCAACCGCCGCGCTTGCCTGGCGCGTCTGCGGGCGATCCTCGTCGAGGCGCTGCACCGCCCGCGCACCCGCCGACCGACCAAGCCGTCCCGTGCCTCCGTCCAACGCCGGCTCGACCAGAAGAAGCAGCGCGGTCAAACCAAGCGCCTCCGGCAGCGGCCCGAGAGGCAGGACTGAGCGGAATCACCGCCTGCGCGGTTTTCTTTCTTGCGGGGCTTGGACTACTGTTGCCGGCGTGACGCTTTTGAATCCGGACGAAGTCAAGGCCGACGCCCTGCCGTACCGCATCGCCGTGCTGTGCTACCTGTTCGACGACGCGGGGCGACTGCTGCTGCTGCACCGCCGCAAGCCGCCGAACCAAGACCTGTACTCCCCAATCGGCGGCAAGCTCGAGACAGGCCTCGGCGAAAGCCCGACCGCGTGCGCCGTGCGTGAGATCGCCGAAGAGACCGGGCTGGTGGTCTCGCCGGATGAGCTCCACCTGACCGGGATCGTGTCGGAGGCGGGCTACGAGGACGCCGGGCACTGGTTGATGTTCTTGTTCGAGTTGACCCGGCCGGTGTCACTGGCGGCGACCGAGTTCGACGAGGGCCGGCTGGAGTGGTACGCCCCCGACGCGGTCGACGCGCTGCCGCAGCCAGAGACGGACCGCCGGCACATCTGGCCCTGGTTCTGGAACCACCGTGGGGGGTTCTTCGCTGCCCACCTGGACTGCGCCAACGGCCGGATCGAAGCCCGTCTGGAGCAGTCCGATCCCGCAAGGGGTCATGCCTGAGCCGAACCCAGCTGGCCCGGGTTCACGGCTTCGGTTCACGCCCGAACCGGGCCTTGGTCGATGCTGGGGATGTCCGAGCAGTGTCGCGCGGGGTGACGCTGTGCCGTCCCTTTCTGCCGGGGGTGGGGTAGGCTCGGGTGGCCGAAACCCCGTTTAGGGCGTATCTTGCGTGGCTACGGATTGCTGACCGGTTCCCGAACGCGACTTCCAGAAAGGACGCCGTTGATGCCCGCCCCGACCGCTTCTGCCCGCCGCCCGTTCCGCCGCGTCGCCGCCGCTCTGGGGGTGGCCCTGAGTGCGACGCTGGTGATCGGCTGCTCCGCCGACCGGCACACCTACCGCTCGACGCCGACCGCCCCCAAGAGCGTCGCCGTGACCTACGTCCAGAGCGGCGACACCGCCTGGTCCTACGACATCCCGGTGAACCAGGCCCTGACCATCGAGTTCGACCGTGAGGGCCAGTTCAACGGCTTCAACGCCCCGAACACGCCGGCGACCGAGATGTCGTGGTACACGACCGACTTGGCCGCCGGCCGGAGCCTGGACGGGAACCCCAGCAAGAACAAGTCGAACCAGTCCGGCACGGTCGCGCTGTCGGGCCAGCCGGTGCAGATCGAGGTCTCGGTCCGAGACGCGTCGGCCGTGGCGACGGAGTTGCAGCCGCTGGACGCCGTCCCGGCCCCGCCGGCCGTGGAAGAGCCGGAAGAAGTGCCCGCGCCGCCCGCCGTCGAAGAGCCGGCCGTTGAGGACGCGATGGAAGCCGCCGAAGAGGCCGCGGATGACGCCGCCACCGCTGCGGAAGACGCTGAGGCCGCCGTGGAAGACGCGGCAGAAGCCGTCGAAGAGGCGGCCGAGGACGTGGCCCCCGCGATGGACAAGTAAGCCGACGGCGTTAGCGCCGGGCGGACTTGCCAACCCAATCTCACCCGCCCGGCGCCCAACCGCGTCGGGCGGTTTTCATTCCAGCCTGATTGGCTGATCGGCGGCCGAGAGAGAATAGGGGTTGAACCGCCGACTCATGCCGCGGAGAATCGAGCAATGGCCGACGCCACCTCGCCCGACAGCCATCGTTACCTCGCCCGCCGCGTCGTGGGTTCGGCCCTTGTCGTGGTGGCCTTGAGCGCCGCGACACTGGCGCATGCCGACTCCGCCGACGCCCCGCTTGTCGACCGCGCGGTGAGTGACCTTGACCCGCTCGCCACCTCGTCTCGCGTTCTCGACCCTGCCTTTGCCAACGACCTCAACCGCGCCAGGCTTTTCGAACTCGAACCCGGCGACCCGCTCACCGGGCAGCGGCCGCAGTTCCAGTTCGTCGCCCCGGGCTTCCGCGCGACGTTCGACCGGCCGGACTACCTCACGCTCAGCGAGGACGGCATCACGCTCAACCAGGCCCCGGCGTTCGACGGCGCCTTCGTCGAGTTGATCCCGCCGAACACCGTGTTCGATCTCACGCTGCCGCAGACGAGCGAGCCGTTGGAGCCGACGCCGGAGATGCGCCGCTGGCAGGTCGACACCCGCTGGGACGCCCGCATCGGCCCGCAGCCGCGATACGTCGGTCAGGGCTGGGGACACCTCGGTCCCGACTGGGAGCCGGACGACAGCGGCTTCGGCACGTTTGCCTCGACGCAACCCGCGGACGACACCGGGAAAGGCCAAGCTGCGCCCGTGCAGTTGCAGCCTTGGGTGACCGCCGAGGATCTGCGTGAACACCAGGCCGAGATCCCGTTGATCACGGACCGCGTCGTCCTGCCGGGCGACCCCGAGTCGGTACCGACCATGACACCCGCCGACGAGTAGCCGCGGGCACCAGCCGACGCTTGCGTTTAGCGTCCCCTACGCGGCGATGTCTTGTTTCGCGGCTTGAGACCGATCGGGTTACTCGTCCCCGTCTCCTTCCAAGGCAACCGCCAAAGCCCGCTGAATCGTGTCCGGGCCAAACCCGCGTCGCGCGAGTTGACCGTAGAGCCGGCGCTTCCGCGTGACGGGGTCGAAGCGCTCCAGCGAAGCCGCGCGCTTGACCGCAAAAGCGATCGCTTCGGCGTCCGGGTCTTCGCGTTGCCGCTGTTCGGCGTCGTGCTCTTCGAGTAACCGATCGATCAACGCGGCGTCGAGTTTTTTCTGGAACAGCTTCTGCCGTAGCAGCCGAGGGCCCGCGGGTTTGCTCCGTGTCGCCTCGCGGATCAGCGCCCGGCCGAACGCCTCGTCGTCGAGGAGCCCCAGACGGTCGAGACGGTCAAGCACGCGCTGCGACACCTCGGCGTCGTGGCCGAGCTCGCGCAGCTTCTGCCGGATCATGCCCGTCGACATCGCCCGCCGCGCCAGCCGGTTCATCGCGGCGCGGAAGGCCTTGTCCTCCGTCGCGGCCACGGCGACGCGTTCGGCCAACGCGTCGTCCCACCGCAGCCCCACACTCAGACCCAACGCTTCGATCTCGCGCTGATTCAACGTCGCGACGACGCGCCCCTTGCTGGGGCTGCCGTCGGCCCTGGTCCGGCCGACGCGTACCGTCGCGCGGTTGGGGTCGCGCTGCGTCGGGCGGATCGCCGTTATCGTGAGCGGCTCGTCGGACACCAAGCGCAACCTACCCCACCGGAGCCGCCGCGTCATGGCCTTGATCGACTGCCAGTTCTTCTCCGAAACCCTCGGGATGAACACTGCCGCGACCGTCATCCTCCCCCAGGCGACCACCGGGCAGATCGGGCTCGCTGGAGAAAGCGGCAGCGGCCCGCACCCGACACTCTGGCTGCTGCACGGGCTGTCCGACGACCACACGATCTGGGTGCGCCGCACCGCGGTCGAGCGCTACGTTGCGCCAATGGGTTTGGCGGTGGTCATGCCGAACGTGCACCGCAGCTTCTACGCCGACATGGTGCACGGCGGGCGGTACTTCACGTTCCTGACCGAGGAGCTGCCTCGGGTGTGCCGGTCGTTCTTCCCGCTGTCGGCCGAGCGTGAAGGCAACTTTCTCTGCGGGCTGTCGATGGGGGGGTACGGCGCGTTCCGCGTGGCGCTCACACACCCCGACCGCTACACCGCCGCCGCCTCGCTCTCGGGCGCACTGGACCGCAGCACGACGACCGAACACGACTTCAACATCGACGCCGCGCTGCGTCTGGCGTTCGGCGACCCGTCGAAGATGCGGGGTAGCGAGCACGACCTGCTGAAGCTCGCGTCGGACCTGGTCGCCGGGGATCGGCGACGCCCGGCGTTGTACCAGTGTTGCGGGACGGCGGACTTCCTCTACGACCAGAACCAGAGCTTCCTGCGGCACGCGCGCGGCGTGGGCCTAGACGTGCTGTACGAGGAACACGACGGCTTCGGTCACACCTGGGACTACTGGGACCGGCAACTGCGTCGCGTGCTGGGGTGGCTGCCGATCGAGTCCGAGCCGGCCGAGTAACCGAGCTGATGGTTACCGCGCCGAGTCGTTAGCATGCCCCGCGTCGACCGCGAGCCCGCGGGACGGATGGTTTGATCAAGGAGTCGAATCGATGAGTCTTCCCCTTGCCTTGCAGCTGTATTCGGTCCGGGAGCAGGCGGCCGCCGACTTGCGCGGCGTGCTGGAGGAAGTGGCGTCGTGGGGGTACGACGGCGTCGAGTTCGCCGGGTTGTACGAGAACGACCCGAAGGAAGTCCGTGGCTGGTTGGATGAGTTCGGGCTGAAGTGCGAAGGCGCGCACCTGTCGGTGGACCGGATGACCGGCGACGCGCTGGGCCCGACGCTGGACGAGTTGGGGACACTCGGCGGCAAGTACGCCATCGTCCCCTGGCTGCCCGCCGAGCGGCGCAACACACTGGAGGCCGCCGAGCGGACCGCGGCGTGGTTCGGCGAGTTGACCGACGCCGTGGAGGCCCGTGGCCTGCGGACGGGGTTCCACTGCCACCATGAGGACATGCACGGATTGGTGCCGGACGGCGGCGTCGAGTCGTCGGCGTGGTACGTGATCGCCCGCAACACCCCGGCGAGCTTTGTCATGCAGTACGACACCGGCAACGGCATGGGCGGCGGCGCCGAGGCGGCCCAGCCGCTGCGCGACTTCCCGGGCCGGGCGGCCTCGCTGCATCTCAAGACGTTCGTCAAGGGCGACGGCGACGGGCAGGGCAAGGCCGCGATCGGGGCCGACGACGTGCCCTGGAAGGACGTTCTGGACGCGGCCCGCGACGTGGGCGGCACAGAGT
The DNA here is from genome assembly GCA_028285385.1 of Phycisphaera sp. Lineage (GTDB taxonomy): Bacteria > Planctomycetota > Phycisphaerae > Phycisphaerales > Phycisphaeraceae > CAZIXN01. The sequence continues at coordinate 1,752 of JANQPR010000212.1, read as the reverse complement.
GGCTGGTGGTGGAGCAAGAGGGCCACCCGACGCTGGGCCCGATGGCCGCTGCGAAGGCGTCGTTGGATGGTTTGGCTGCTTTTGTCTAAATCGACACGATTTTTTCTTACTTCAAGCCTCGTCAATTAAGACTCATCAGATACTCCCCGATACCGCGAAGGTCGGATTGGCTGTTTTGCGTTCACTGGGAACGTGGGCCGGCCGATCCAGGTTGTCCCGTCGGCGTTGATCGCGGGCGGGCTCGGATGGAGGCGGATCATGCGGTGGACCGTAGGTCGCAAGCTCGGGTTTGGGTTCGGTGGGGTGCTGGTGATGTTGTCGATGGTCGCGGCGGTGGGTTTCTACGCCAGCGTCCGCGCGAACCACAACATCCACCGCGTCAACGACATGACCGTGGACACCGCCGTCGGCGCCGACGCGGCCCAGGCGATGCTCCGGGCCCGGATGAGCGTCAAGAACTTCCTCATCAGCAATACCGACGCCGACGCCGCGGCCTACGAGAAGTGGAAGGCGTCGTTCCTCGAATCGCTGAAACGCAGCAAGTCCAGCTTCTCCAACGAGCAGCGCCAGACCCTCGTTGCGGGGATCACCGAGGACTTTGTCGTCTACGACGCGACGTTTGAACAGGTCCGCGAGTTGATCGACGAGCGCAACCGCATCCGCGCCGAGGTCCTCGACGTAGTCGGCAAGCGCGCGACCGACGAGATCAAGGAGGTCCTGTACCAACTGTTCCATAACGGACAGGCCGCGTACGTGGAGAAAGTGATGCCGGCCTTGCTCGACCTGCTCGAAGGCCGGCTGTACGTGATGAAGTTCCTGGGGAACTCAGCGGAGGGCGACTACGAACGCGCCACCGCGGAGCTCGAACGCTCGGAAGAACTGCTCGGCCAAGTCGTGGCCGGGATCTCGCTGCCCGAGGCTCGGGAACTGCTCGCCAAGGCTCACGAGGACCTAGTGACGTACCGAGAGGGGTTTGTCCGCGTGCACGACCTGGTGCTCGAGCGCAACCGCCTCGTGTTCGACACGCTGGACGTGAAGGGCCCGCACATCATCGAGCTCCAGCACGAGATCCAGGAGTCGTTGGTCGACGACGGCGAGGCCGTGACCGCTCAGGCCGAGAAGGAAGTCAAGCTCGCGGAGGCGGTGATCGTGGCGGTGTCGGCGGTGGCCTTGTTGCTGGGTATCGGCGCAGCGTTCCTGATCAGCCGGATGGTGACCCGGCCGGTCAAGGCCTGTGCCGCGACGCTCGAGCTGGTGTCCGCCGGTGACCTGACGCAGACCGTGACCGTCAAGCAGAAGGACGAGCTCGGCGATCTGGCCCACGGGATCAACGGCATGGTGACGACGATGCGGGCCGCGCTCGGCGACGTGCAGGGCGCGACGCACGAAGTAGCCGGGGCCTCGACCGAGCTCTCCGCCAACGCCGAGCAGATGTCGGCGTCGATGGTCGAGCAGACCGAGCGGATGCAGCAGATCAACGCGGCGATCGAGGAGATGGGCCGGGCCGTCGTCGACATCGCCGAGAAGTCGGTGTCCGCGTCGAGCACCGCGCAGAAGGCCGGTGACTCGGCCGAGCAGGGCGGCACGATCGTTGCGCAGACGGTCGACGGCATGGAGGCGATCTCCGACGCCGTCGCGTCCTCGGCGACCTCGGTCCAGGAGCTCGGCAAACGCGGCGAGCAGATCGGCGAGATCGTCGCCACCATCAACGACATCGCCGACCAGACGAACCTGCTCGCCCTCAACGCCGCC
>JANQPR010000049.1 GCA_028285385.1 Phycisphaera sp. | reverse complement strand
GCGTGAACGAGCGCCTCACCGCCGAAGACTTGGTCGCGACGCGACGCTTCGACGCCGACGCCGACCCCGCCGACTTGGAAGCACGGGTCTTCGCCGCACTGACCGCGCTCGCCCCGTTCGGCCAGGGCAACCCCGGGGCCCGGCTGCGCCTGGCCCACGCCGTCGTTGACCAGACGCCCCGCCGCGTTGGGCGGTCGGCCGCACACTTGACACTGCAGCTCCGTGTCGGCGACGCCCGTATCCGCGGCATCGCGTTCGGCCGAGGCGAGGACGGCGACACGCTCGGCGCCGGCGACAAACTCGAGGTCCTCTTCGAGCCCAAGCTCAACACCTGGAACGGCGTCACCCGTCCCGAGTTGAACATCCTCGACTTCCGCCCGGCCGACTGACTCAGTCCAGCTCGAACGACTCCTGGTACTCGGGCACTTTGACGTCCAGGCTCCGCGTCTTGCGCAGCTCGTCCCCGAAGCGCACCGCCACCTCTTCCTCCCCGTGCGTCAGGAACACGCGCCGCGGCTTTGGCGACAACGCATCGAGGTAACGCAACAACCCTTCGTGGTCGGCGTGCGCCGACAAGCCGTAGAGCCGCGCGATCTCGGCCTTCACCTCCCGTTCCTTGCCGTGGATCCGCACTGGATTTTTCCCGCGCACGATCTGCCCGCCGAGCGTGTCCGGCGACTGATACCCCACGAAAAGGACCGTCGCCCGCTCCCGCGAGATGTTGTGCACGAGGTGGTGCTTGACCCGGCCGCCGGTGCACATGCCCGACCCCGCGAGGATGACCGCCGTGCCGCGGACGCCGTTGATCGCCCGGCTCTGGTCGTGGCTACGCGACAGGTACAGCCCCGGGAAGTCGAGGGGGTGCTCGCCGCGTTCGAGCATGCCGCGCGTCTCGGCATCGAGGAAGGCCGGGTAACGCTCGAACAGCTCGGTCACGTTGATCGCCATCGGCGAATCAAGGAACACCGGCACGCGCGGGATCTTCTTGGCGTAAATCAGCCTGGCCAGGTGGAACAAGAGCTCCTGGGCGCGCTCGATCGCGAACGTCGGGATGACCAGGTTGCCGCCACGCTGGGCGCACGCGTTGACGTGCTTGGCGAGCTGTTCCTCGACGTCGCCCTCTTCGCGGTGTTCCCGGTCGCCGTAGGTCGACTCGAGGACGACGTAGTCGGCCGAGTCGAGCAGCGTCGGGTCGGGGATCAGTGGTTTGTCGTGCTGCCCGACGTCGCCAGAGAAGAGCAGGCGTCGACGGCCGTCGCCGGTGTCGACGTCGACCGTGAGCGACGCCGACCCGAGCACATGCCCCGCGTCGTGATAGCAGACGGACACGCCGTCGCCGAGGTCGTGGCAGGCGTTGAATGAGACCTCCTGCAACAACGGCAGCACCGACCGAGCGTCTTCGACCGTGTAGGCCGGCACGAGCGGGTGCTTCGACTTCCGCCCCTCGCGCTTGTGCCGCTTCTTTTTGTACGCCGCGTCTTCCTCCTGGATGCGGGCCGAGTCGAGCATCACGATCTCCGCGAGCGCAACGCTCGGGCGGGTCGCCAGGATGCGGCCTTCGAACCCGTCACGCACCAGCTTCGGGAGCAGCCCGCAGTGGTCCAGGTGGGCGTGCGTCAGCAACAGCGTGTCAACCGAGGCGGGGTCAAAGCCGAACGGCGCCCAGTTGCGCGAGACGAAGCGGCGCTCCTGAAAAAAACCACAGTCGATCAGGATGCGTCGGGCGCGGTGCTCAAAAAGGTAGCATGAGCCGGTGACCTGACGGGAAGCGCCGTGAAAACTCAGCCGCATGTAACGGACCTCGCAGAAGGGAAGATTGAAGCTCGCATCCTACCTGCGCGGCCCCGACGTCACGGCGTCGCAGTGAACAGTCCGGCGGGCGTCGCGCCTTCAAGCTCGAGCAACGCCCGCTTCATCTCCAACCCGCCGGCGTATCCCGTAAGTGAGCCGTCGCTCCCGACAACACGGTGGCACGGGCAAACGATCGGGAACGGGTTGAGCGCGTTGGCCCGGCCCACGGCCCGGACGGCGTCGGGCTTACCGATCGACGCCGCCAACTCGGCGTAGGAGCGCGTCTGCCCAACCGGGATCGTGCACAACGCCGTCCACACCGCCCGCTGAAACGGCGTGCCCGTTGTCACCAACGGGAGATCGAACGGCCTGCTCTCACCCTGAAAATACCGCTCAAACCAACGGCGGAGGCGGTCCGCCGTTTCAGCGTGCACGCCCGCCGGCGCTTCGTGGGGAACCGAGCCTTCGGCAAACCGGATACCGATCACGCCGAGACCAGACACTTCCGCGAGCAACGGGCGGAACGGGCTCTCGATCCGGACACGCGCCGGCGAACTCGGGGCGTCGCCCGGCTCGACCCACTGGACGGGCGGCGGCGTCACCATTTCTTCGCCGCGTCTTCGGGGAGTTCGTAGGTGCCCTGGCCGGCCTTGCTCAAGCGCTTCAACTCGACCAGCTTCGCCCACACCGCCGGCGGGTACTCCTTGGGCGGCTCGATCGCCGTGATCGACGACGACCGGCCGGATGTGACGTACTTGCTGCCGAGCTTCGACTCGTCGTCCCGGCGGATGGTCTTGAGCTTCTTGCGGAAGGCCTTGAGCGCCCGCTTGAGGTTGTCCTCGTCGAGCGAGTCGTGCCCCGACTTCGCGGCGGCCTCGGCGCGCATCTCCTTGATCGTCCGGCCGTCCGAGACCGAAGCGAGAAACTCGCGCTGGCCGCTCGCGTTCGGTTGCGGTGTTGGTTGAGCCCGCTGGCCGTGCGCATTGCCGGCATCGGCCTGGTTGACGAGCTTGGCGAGCGCTTCGACGTCGCGGTCGCCGACGACCTTCGCCACGCGGTTGGCGTCGACGCCGATCCGCATCAGCGCGACCTGCGCCCAGCCCCAGAGCTTCGTCGCGGCCTTGGCGTCGTCACACAGCCAGAGTTCGGAGAGGACTTCGCCGAGCTTGCCGCTCTGGATCGTGTCGTGGTGCTCGTAGTAACGGTCGACGATCTTTTTCTGGTGCGGGGTGAAGTCGGCCATGACGGTCCATCGTACCCGCGGTTAGCCGCCGGCTGGCTTGGCGTCGTAACCCAGTTCGCGTAGCCACTCGACGAGCGCGTCGCGGCGGTCGCCCTGCAGTTCGAAGCCGTCGTCGCTCGTGCCGCCGCCCGCGGCGTAGCGGGCCTTGGCCTGCTTGAGTAGCCGAGTGGTGTCGCTGGCGACGGGGTCGAAACCCGCCGCAACCGTGACCCACTTGCCACGCCGCTTCTCGCGCCGCACCCGCACCGCTTGGTCCCCCGGGAGGCACACCGACCCGTCGCCGCTGCGCGGACAGTGGCATTCGGCCGTCGGCTCTCCACAGGCCTCACAGGTCACGGGCCGCTCCAAAGATGTGCCGTCGAACAAGCCCATCCCGGGAGCGTACCGCGGCCTAGGCGAGCGGGTAAATCGGCGTTGAGGCCAGCTCGAACCTGTTTTTCGGATCACTTTTGGGGATCTGGCGGGTCTGGGTAAGATCTGTCCATGGAAAATCCGTCTTGCCCGTGGTCCTGGCCCCACCGTGTTTCGGGGCTCCAGGGGGTGGATGTGGTTCCGGGAGAAAAGTCGCAGCCAGATCAGCCGCAAAGGGAGGACACGCCGCGACGGCCGGGGTGGCGGTGCTCGCTGCTCTGTTCAGGCCCGTTGTTGGCCGTGCTCTCACCCGTCGCGGCAGCGGCCGCCGACACGCTCACCGTGACCACACCGACGGGCGCCGCGATCCAGGCGGCGCTCGACCGCGCGGCGGGCGACCCGGGCATCGACACGGTCAGGCTCGACGCCGGCGTGCCATTCGTCGTGGATTCGTCGCTGCGCGTCCCGACCGGCGTCACGTTGCGCGGCGCGACCGACAACCCGGCCGACACCGTGTTGCGGTACACCGGCCAGGACACCGCGGTGCTCGACCTCACAGACCGCTCCGACGTGACGCTGCACGGGTTCACCGTCGACGGGTCAAGTGGTCGGGCGGGCATCGGCGTCCTCGCCTGGGGCGCAAGCCGGCCCAGCAACAACGTCCACGTCGAGGCGCTCGACATCCGACACATCGGCAACGACGCGCCCGGCACCGATCCGCACCAGTTCGGCGTGTTCTTCGGCGGAGACGTGTTCGACTCCACCGTCACCCGTACGGCCATCACCGACATCAATCCCGGCTCCGAATGGTCTGCGGGCATCCGCGTCGCGCACGGCTCGTCTCGCAACACGTTCACCCACAACACGGTCACCACCACGGGACGCGGCGGGATCCTCGCCAACAACGACGCCGCCGACCTCTACATCGCGCACAACACGATCGACGACACCGGCCGCGCGGGCAACGGCCGCGACTTCGGCCTGGGCATCGAGCTCTGGGAAGGCAGCGACCGCTCCGTGGTCGAGCACAACGTCGTCGACCGCTGGCTCAGCGTCGACAGTTCCGACGGCGTCGCGGTCCGCCACAACGTTGTGCACGGGCGCGGCGGTCCGGACGCCTTCGCCGGGCTCGAGTTCGTCAGCAGCGAGGACTTCGTCGCCAGCGACAACGTCGTCAACGGCGGCAGCCACCTGGGGATCTCCATCTCCGGCAGCGGCGCGACGCGGCACGGGCTGTTCCTGCGCAACGTCGTCCGCGACGCCGATACATGGGGCATCCAGGTCTTTGGCGAGGCCGGTGGGGTCGAGAAGCTGTACTTCCGGGAGAACCTCTTCGCCGACACCCAACCCGACGGCAACACCTTGTACGGCAGCGAGGGCGACGCGATCCGCCTCCTCGGCAACGTCGACGACCTCGTGTTCGACGCCAACACCATCGCCGACAACGCCGGCGCCGCCTTCGCCGACCTGTCCGCCGGCAACCCCGACGTGACGTTTGTCGACAACGAAGTGGAAGACAACGGCAACGACGCGACCCCGCAAGCCGATGCGCCGCTCATCACGACTGCATCACTCGGGGACGCGTCGGTTCCGTCGGACCCGTCGCCAGGTTGGTCGACAGATGGCGAGACGCTGACGCTTGAGTTCGCGGGCATCGCCGAGGCGACGCGCGTGCTGTGGGACCTTGGAGAAGGCGCCCCGTTGACGACCAACCACGCCGGGCTTCCGGTCGCCTTGTTGCGGGCCGGGCTGACGGTTAGCGCGGTGGCGTGGGACGCGGACGGCGGTTCCGCCTACGCCGAGTTCACGGCCGAGCGGCTTCCCGAACCCGCGGCATGGCTGCTGCTGGGGGCTGCCGGCGTGTGTCTCCGGCCGGTTCGGGATTAACCCAAATCTCGTTTTGGCCCGGCCATGTGCCGGTAGAATCTTGTGAATCGGGCAGTCTGCTTTTACAGCACAGCCGACCGCGTTCAGTCCCGGGCACTGGACCTCGGCCGGGGAACGCCAGCGCGGCGACCAGAGGAGACCGACGTTGCGTTGCAGCTTTCTGCGGGTCTGTGGGGTTGGCTTGGCGATGGCCGCCATGGCCGCGCCCTGCCGGGCCGACGAAGTCCTGGTCATCACTCCGACCGGCAGCGCGATCCAGGCCGCGCTCGACGCGGCGGCGCTCGACCCCGCCGTGGATACCGTCCGCCTGGCCGACGGCGTGACCTACGAGGTGAGCCAGCCGTTGCGGGTCTTCTCAGGGCTGACGCTCGCGGGCCCGGAAGCGCCGACGGGTGCCAAGCCGACTCTGATGGACACGAGCACCGTCGGCGGCGGCGCGATCCTCGATCTCACCGACCAGTCAAACGTGACCGTCACGGGCTTGACGATCGACGGTTCGGGCGGACAGGCCGACGTCGGCGTGTTGGCCTGGGGTGAGACGGTCGGCAGCACCAACATCGCCGTGACCGGCCTGGATGTCCGCGACATCGGGAACACACTGCCCGGGGCCGACCCCAACCAGTTCGGCGTCTTCTTCGCCGGCGACGTGACCGACTCCCGGATCGCCGCCAACACAATCGACGGCGTCCTGCCGTCGTCGGCGTGGTCGGCCGGGGTGCGCGTCGCGAACGGGTCGTCACGGAACGTGATCGAATACAACACCATCCGTCGCACCGGCCGCGGCGGGATCCTCGCCAACGACGGCAGCGCCGACCTCTACATCCGCCGAAACGACGTCTCGGAGTCGGCGCTGGGGGACGACGGGTTTTCGGCGGGCTTCGGCATCGAGCTCTTCAATGGCTCGGACCGCTCGGTGGTGGAGCACAACACGGTCGACCGCTGGATCAGCGTCGACCACTCGGACTTCGTCGCCCTGCGACAAAACGACGTCACGCTCCCGCCGGGTGAAGGCAGCTTCGCGGGCATCGAGCTGGTCGACAACTCTTTCGTGGTCGTGGCGGACAACCGCGTGGACGGGGCGGTCAACTTCGGCGTCTCACTTACCGCCGACGAACCGGTGAGCCGCGGACTCTTCCTGTTGAACGAGATCCGCGGGGCGAACCGGTTTGGCGTCCAACTCTTTGGCGACGCCGCCGACGCCCGGGGCCTGTTCTTCCGGGAGAACACGATCGCCGACAGCGCCCCGCCGCCGGGCTCGACCAACCCGGTCCGGGGCAGCGGCGTCCACCTGCTCGGGGACGTCGACGAGGTTGTCTTCGAGGCGAACACGATCACGGGCAACGCGGCGGACGCGGTGCTCCTGTCGGCCCCGCCGTCGGACTTCCTTGTGTTCCTCGACAACGCGATCGCGGGCAACGGCGACGACACGCTGCCCGCCGGCGTGGCGACCGAGCAGCCGCCCGGGGACGTGTTCGTCGACCCCAACGCCGGCGAGAACCTGACCCTCGCGTTCGCCGGGATCGGCGCACCGGTTCTGGTCTTGTGGGACCTCGGCCGCGGCGCGCCAATCACCTCGACCTCGGCGACGCTCCCCGTGCCGTACACGGAAACCGGCACGTATCTCGCGGCGGTGGCGTGGGACGCGCTAGGCCGGTCGGCGTACGCGGAGGTGCGTCAGGTCCCGCTGCCCGAACCCGCGACGGCGCTGGGGGTGACGCTGGCGGTCTCGACCGGCATCCGTCGTCGACGGTGACTCAGCCCGGCGCCCCGTGTCAGATCACGGAGTCGTGCTTGCTCAGGCCGTGCGCTTCGGACGTGTCGAGTTGCACGAGCGTGTCGTCCCTTTGCTTCTTCTTGGCTTCGTCGGCGTCGACGTAGTCGCTGTGGCAACTCGCCTTGCCGCTGTCGTCGCCGGCCTTGAGCTTCTTCTTGGTCTTGCTCGCGAGCTGGTGGATCTCGTCGGGCGACAGCACTCCCCGCTTCTCGAGGATCTCCCGCTGCTCGGGCGTCAGCGCGGCCGACTTCACGGTCTTGCCCCGCTCGAACCCGTCGGCCTTGCCGCTGGCCCAGTCCTGGATCTCCTTGGAGATGCGGACGCTGCACCAGTCGTGGCCGCACATCGCGCAGAAGTCGGTGTCAACGTCGAGGTCCTCGTCGTGGTACGCCCGGGCGGTGTCGCCATCGAAGGCGAGCTCGAAGTGTTTCTCCCAGTTCAGCGCGGCGCGGGCGCGGGTCAGGTCGTCGTCCCAGTCGCGCGTGCCCGGGATGCCGAGCGCGACGTCGGCCGCGTGCGCGGCGATCTTGTACGCGACGCAGCCCTGCTTCACGTCGTCCTTCTTGGGCAGCCCGACGTGCTCCTTGGGCGTGACGTAGCACAGCATCGACGCGCCGTGGTACGCCGCGTTGGTCGCGCCGATGCACGAGGTGATGTGGTCGTAGCCGGGGAACACGTCCGTTACCAGCGGCCCGAGCACGTAGAACGGGGCGCCGTGGCACAAGTATCGCTGCGCCTTCATGTTGAACTCGATTTGGTCCAGCGGGACGTGGCCCGGCCCCTCGACCATGACCTGAACGCCCCTCCGCCAGGCACGCTCGGTGAGCTTGCCGATCTCGACGAGTTCGGCCAACTGCAGCTCGTCGGTCGCGTCGGCGAGACCGCCCGGCCGGCAGCCGTCGCCGATGGAGAACGTGACGTCGTGTTCTCGCATGATGTCGCAGATGTCCTCCCAAGCCGTGTTCATCAGGTTCTGCCGGTTGTGGTGGAGCATCCACTTGGCCAGCAGCGACCCGCCGCGCGAGACGAGGCCGATGAGTCGGTCCTTCGCGAGCTTGATGTGCTCCTTCAGGATGCCCGCGTGGATCGTGAAGTAGTCCACGCCCTGCTTGGCCTGGTGCCGAACCGTCTCGAGCACGATCTGCTCGTTCAGGTCTTCGATCTTGCGCCCGATGATCATCGAGTAGATCGGCACCGTCCCGATCGGCACGTTGCTGTGGCGGATGATCGCCTCTCGTGTCGCGTCCAGATCGCCACCGGTCGACAGGTCCATCACCGTGTCGGCATCCCAACGCTCGGCCCACTTGAGCTTTTCGACCTCTTCGTCGGTCGACGACGACACGGGCGACGCGCCCATGTTCGCGTTGATCTTCGTCTTGCTCGCCCGGCCGATGCACATGGGGTCGAGCTGGTAGCCGAGGTGCGTCTTGTTGGCCGGGATCACCATGCGGCCCGCGGCGACCTCGTCGCGGACCTGCTCGGGCGAGAGGTGCGGCTCGCGCTCGGCGACGCGTCGCATCTGCGGCGTAACGACGCCCAAACGCGCACTCTCGAGTTGAGTGATCGGCGCGAAGCCACGCGGGTGGACCACGAAGCGCGTGGTGCCGTCGGCTTGGGGGAAGGTCGTCACCGCGTGGCCGTTCACGGCGGGAACGTCGGAACCGACGCCGGTGGACCAGCCTTCCGGCAGGAAGTCCCACGCGGTCTTGTCGGGCAGCGGCGGCATGCCGGGCGTGTCGGGCGACGAGAAGGTCGCGGCACCCCGCGCCCCGGGCGCGATGTTCCGGGGGTTGGCGAAGCTGCCGGGCGTGGTGACGTCCGGCGACGTGCCGGGGTTGTTCCCCACGGCGGGGAGCGTGTAGGGGGCGGCGTTGGGCATCGCGGGCTCCTTGCAGAATCAGGGGCGCAAGGAGTTCCGCCGTGGCCCGCCGACAAATATCCGGGGGTGGCGTTCGCGTTCCCTACGCCGGTGTTAACCGGATCAGGTTCGGCGGGTACTTCTCAGTCACGCGTTTTGGGTGCGCGACGCCCCGAGCGAACGGCTGAAGTATACCCGCCCCTCTGTTTGCCGGTATCAGTCGGCGAGGATCGCGTCGATCTGCTCCAACTCCGACCCCGACAACGCCGGGGCGTCGACCGCCTTGACGCAGTCGGTGACCTGGCCCGGCCGGCTCACGCCGATCAACGCGGACGTCACCCGGCGGTCACGCAGCACCCACGCCAGCGCGAGCTGGGCCAACGACTGCCCGCGCCGCTGCGCGATCTCGTTGAGCTTCCGTAGCTTCGCCTGCAACTGGGGCGTGACGCGCTCGGCCTGAAGGAACCCGTCTTTGCTGGCGGCACGCGAGTCGTCGGGGATCGCGTCGAGGTACTTGTCCGTGAGCAAACCCTGCGCGAGCGGGCTGAACACGATCAGGCCCAGCCCGTGTTCACCGCACGTGCGGATCACGCTGTCGCGGAAGTCGCCTTCGACCCCCTCCCGCCCGAGCATGCTGTACGCCGGTTGATGGATCACGGGCCGCGCCAGGCTGTTCTCGCTGCAGACGCGCAACGCTTCGGCGGTCAGGGTGGAGCCGTAGCTGGAGATACCGCAGTACAGCGCTTTTCCCGAACGCACGATCTGGTCGAGGGCGCCCATGGTTTCCTCGAGCGGCGTGTCGGCGTCGGGGCGGTGCGAATAAAAAACATCGACGTAATCAAGCCCGAGGCGTCGCAGCGACGCCTCGCAGGAAGCGATCAGGTACTTCCGGCTGCCGCGGTCGCCGTAGGGCCCGGGCCACATCCGGTACCCCGCCTTGCTGGAGACGATCAACTCGTCGCGGTAGGCCGCGAAGTCCTGTTTCAGGATACGCCCGACGCGTTCCTCGGCGCTGCCGGGGGGTGGGCCGTAGTTGTTCGCGAGGTCGAAGTGCGTGACGCCGTGGTCGAAAGCGGTGCGCAGCATTGCCCGGCAGTTCTCGTGCATGGCCGACTCGTCGGAGTGTCGCACGGCGTCGGTCCCGGCCGCGCCGAAGTTGTGCCAACACCCCAGCGAGATGGCCGGCAGCATCAGCCCGGACCGTCCGCAACGGCGGAACCACGCGTCACCCCGGTCGTATCTGGATTCGGCAGGCTGTTTGCTCATCCGGAAACCGTACCGCGGCCCGTGGGGCGCGTAAAAGCCCCGCCGGCTTAACGCGGTCGGCGGGGCTTGGGGGCATACGTGTGTTGGCGGTGTGAGTCGGCTCAGAGCTTGAAGCGGCCGACCAGCGACTGCAGCTCTTCCGCTTTCCGCGAGAGAGAAAGCACCGCCTCGGAGGCCTGACGCGAGCCCTCGGCGGCTTCGCGGATCGAGGCGTCGGCGGCGCCCACGGCGCGGTTGATCTGTTCGGCCGTCGCGGACTGCTCCTCGGTCGCCGCGGCGATCGACTGGATCATCCCCGACACGTCCGAGGCGTTCGCGACGATCTGATTCAGCGAGTCGCCGGCGAGCTTCGCACTCTCCACGCCCTCGCTCACCTGCTCCGTGCCGGACTGCATGCGTTGCACGGCCTGGGTGGTCTCGGTCTGGATGGCGGTGATCGACTCGGCGATCTCTTCG
>JANQPR010000197.1 GCA_028285385.1 Phycisphaera sp. | reverse complement strand
CGGTTTGCGGGTGGCAGTTATCGCCGACAAAAAACTTTGGCTTCTTGCCGCGCGCGATGCCGTGGCACATCGTCATTGCCTCGGCGGCGGCGGTCGCCTCGTCCAGTAGCGAGGCGCCCGCCAACGGCAGCGCGACCAAGTCGCTGACCATGGTCTGGAAGTTGAGCAGCGCTTCCAGGCGGCCCTGGCTAATCTCCGCCTGGTACGGCGTGTAGGGCGTGTACCACAGCGGGTTCTCGAGAACGTTGCGGAGGATGACCGACGGCGTGATCGTGCCGTGATACCCCATGCCGATCATCGAGGTCACGACGGCGTTCTGGTCGGCGATCCCGCGAAGCCGTTCGAGCGCTTCGGACTCGCCCAGCCCGCGCTCGAGGCCGTCGAGTTGAAGGGGGCGGTCGAGGCGGATGTCCTTCGGGACGGTCTGCTCGATCAGCGCATCGATCGACCCGACGCCGACCGCGTCGAGCATGGCTCGTGTGTCGTCGTCGGTCTGGCCGTGGTGTCGGCGGGGGAACGAGTCAAGCGGGCCGAGCATCGAGTGCGCGGCGTCAGTGTCGCGTGGTCGGTCGGTCTGAGGCGGCATGCCGGAGTTTAGCGGGGCGATGCCCCCGGGACGGTGTAGCGGAGAGGCCGAGACTCGCAAGGCCGGTTTACACTCGCGGAATGCCGACCCGCAACGCCGAACTCGCCGCGATCTTCGAAGACATGGCCCAACTCACCGAGCTGCTGGGCGGCAACCGCTTCAAGGTGATCGCTTTCCAGAAGGCCGCCCGCGTCGTCGGCGAACTCACGACCGACGTCGGCGACCTGTCGCGGAGCGAACTGACGGGCTTGGATGGCATCGGCACCGGTGCGGCCGACCGCATCCTCGAGTTCGTTGAGTCCGGCCAAGTCGGGGACCACGCCAGGCTCGCGAAGCAGGTCCCGTCGGGCGTGCTGGACGTGATGAACATCCCCGGCGTCGGGCCGAAGTCAGCAGCACTTTTTTGGAAAGAGCTTGGCGTTGAGTCCGTAGACGACCTGAAGGCGAAGCTAGAGACCGGCGAGGTCGCCGCACTCAAAGGTTTTGGCGAGAAGAAGGTCGAGAACATCCGAAAGAACCTGGCCTTCGCGGAGTCGGCCGGGCAACGCACACGCATAGGGACGGCGTACGAGCTCGCGATGCGCTTCGTGTCCGAACTCAAGGGCATGAAGCAGGTCAAACGCGTCGAGTACGCCGGCTCGTTGCGGCGCGGCAAGGAGACCATCGGCGACATCGACATCCTCGTGGTCCCGGAGTCAGATAAGGGCACGGAATCGATCTTCGACGCGTTCGTCGGGCACGACGCGGTGGACGACCTGATCCTGCGCGGCGACACCAAGGCGTCGGTCCGCACGGGCAAGGCGGACGGCGGGATGCAGGTCGACCTGCGCGTCGTGCCCGAGGCTAGTTTCGGCGCTGCGTTGATGTACTTCACGGGCAGCAAGGAGCACAACGTCCGCATGCGGGAGCGGGCCCTGGAGATGGGCTACACGCTCAACGAGTACGCGCTGGCCGAGAAAGAAGACAAGGCGTGCCGTGTCGCGGGCACGACGGAAGAAGAGGTGTTCGAAAAACTCGGGTTGGCGTGGGTGCCGCCGGAACTGCGGGAGGACCGCGGCGAGCTGAAGCTGGCAGAGGAAGATGCGCTGCCGGCTCTGCTGAAACTCGACGACATCTGGGCCGAACTGCACACCCACACGACGGCGAGCGACGGCACGTGGAGCATCGAAGAGAACGCGCTCGCCGCCGCCGAGCGCGGCTTCCACACGGTCGCCATCACCGACCACAGCAAGGGGCAGGTGCAGGCGAACGGCCTCACCGCCGATCGGCTGGAGAAGCACATCGTTGCGGTGCGGGGCGTGGCGAAAAAACTGAAGGGAAAGATCACCGTGCTCGCGGGAAGTGAAGTCGACATCCTGACGGACGGCTCGCTCGACTATCCGGACGAGTTGCTCGCGGAGTTGGACATCGTCGTTGCCTCGCCGCACGCGTCGCTGTCGCAGGAGCCGAAGAGGGCCACGGCTCGCTTGCTCAAAGCGATCGAGAACCCGTACGTTACGATCGTCGGGCACCCGACCGGCCGGCTGATCCCGCGCCGCGAGGGCCTGTCGCCCGACATCGCCGCGCTATGTAAAGCCGCGGCCGAGCGCGGTGTGGCGATGGAGATCAACGCCAACCACTTCCGCCTCGACCTGCGAGACACGCACGCGCGGGCCGCCCTCGAACACGGCTGCAAACTGTCGATCAACACCGATGCGCACGGCCCGGCTGACCTCGACCAACTCCGCTTCGGTGTGCTGACCGCGAGGCGGGCCGGCGCCACGAAGCAGGACGTGGTCAACGCGATGCCGAAGGCGAAGCTGGCGGAGTGGATCAAGTCGACCCGGCCGTGACGCCAGCGGGTTCGACGTGGACCAGCACGTCACGCAGCTGCGGGAAGCGTTGCATCAGCTCACGCTTCACGTCGTGCCCGAGCTCGTGGCCGGCGGCGACGCGCAGCGTGGGGTCGACCTCGATGTGGATGTCTGCAAGGAACTCGAGACCGGTCTTGCGGACGCGGAGCGTCTCCACTGCGATGACGCCGGGGACCCGGCCGGCCACATCACGCATCTCACTCACCAGCTTCGGCGTCGCCTGTTCGTCGAGCAACTCCGAAGTTGCGCGACGCAGGAGTTTCAGTCCCATCAGCAAGACGACCGCGACCACGAACAACGCCGCGACTTCGTCTGCCCAGGCGTACCCCGGCCCGCTGAACGCGACCACGGCGAGGCCGATCAGTACGGCCAGCGAGCACAACGCGTCGGAGCGATGATCCCACGCGGTGGCGACGAGTGCGGTCGACCCGGTGCGCCGGGCGACGGCCATCTTGTAGTGGTACAGCACCTCCTTGATCACCATGTTGCCCGCGGCGATCCCGAGCGTCCAGGCCGGCGGCGGCGTGGGGTGCGGGGTGTTGAGCCGGCGGGCCGCTTCCCAACCGACCAGCACGGCGCCGGTCACGATGAGCACAGCGACGTTGGCCGCCGCGGCGCTCTCGGCCCGGCTGTGGCCGTACGGGTGCTCGGCGTCCGCGGGGCGCTGGGCGACGTGCAACCCCCACAGCACCGCTCCCGACGCGACCCCGTCCCCCAGCGAGTTGAACGCGTCGGCTAGCAATGCGAACGACCCGGCCACGAGCCCGGCCACGAGCTTGACCACGCCCAGCACCAGGTTGGCGAACAAGCCTAACCAGGCTGCCCGCCCCGCGCGGCGATAAATCCGGGCGCGTTCCAGCCCGCGGTCGGGGGTGGGGGGCGTCGCGTCGGCCGTGTTCACCGCCGGAGATGTTACCGGCCAGCGCGCTTCCACCGCTCGAACAACGTCGTGCATTCCTCCCGCAGAACACACGGCGTCAGCGTTACCGGGCTGTGTCCGAGGCCTCGCATCTGCTCGCAGGTGACCGTGAGTTGGCCGATGCCGGCGTCCATCGCGTCCTGGATCGTTGCGCCAAAAACAATCCGTTCGACCCCCGCCCAGTTCGGGCACGGCTCGCAGGTTGCGTAGAACGTGCAGCCCTCGAGATTGCCGCGGCCGAGCGCCTCGCAGGCTTGCTCGATGGCGTTGACCTCGGCGTGGCGCGTAGGCCAGTGCTTGCCGGTGTTGTCGTTGTAGGCGGCTACAACCAAACGACCCTCACGAACGACGCAGGCCCCGAAGCACGACTCGCCGTGGCCGATGCCTTCGACGCACGCATCGATGGCGACCTGCATGAACCGTTCGTCCTCCGTGGTTTCGATGAGGTCTGCGTGTGTGGTGTTCGATGCCATGTCCGCAGCGTAGGCGGCCCGTCGCCTTCATCTACTTGATCTTGTCGCGCTTCAGGTAAGCGTCGGGCTGGAGCTCGTCATCGATGCTGTAGAACGGCGTGCCGATGAGCGTGTCCCCCTTCTCGTGGTTCTTGATGATGTTGACCGGCCGGATGATGGCGAGGTCGGCGTTGGCGTCGTCGGCGACGATCAGCTGCACCTGCAGGCGTGAGGTGTCGACGAAGTACCACGTCCCGCTGTGGTACTCCCAGCGTGTGCGGCGCTCCCAGGCTTGTGAGGGGATGCGCGTGGTCAATACATCGAACTCCGGTTGCTGGTGCCTCCACGCGTCGACCGCGACGGCCACCACTTGGTCGCGGTCCTCGCCGGCGTAGTTGTCGTTGGGCAGCGGGTTCTGCTCGATGATGAGTTGTCGCAGCGACGCTTTCTGCCCGGCAATCTTCTCACGCAGCGACTCCATCTCGGCCTCGATCTCGGCGGCGGCCTCCGCATCGAGAACGGCGAGCAACGCGAGCTTCTCCTCGGCGAATCCGAGCTGTTGCTGGATACCCCCGGTGAAGAACAGTGGTTTCTGTTCGGCAACGGCGGCTTCGGCGATGGTGGCCGCCTCGTTCATATCGGCCCGGACCTTGTCCGGCAGCACGGCCTTCTCGGCGTCGGCGGCGGCGTTGAAGGCGCTGTATCGCTCGAGGAAGTGGTTGCCCAGGCTCTCGATGCGCTTGCCCTGGTCGGTTTGCTGCTGGATCAGCGGCATGTAGAGCCGGGCCACGCGGACGAGCTCTGCGTGGGCGGGTTCACGCTGCGTCAGCGCGTCGATCGCGGCGGCAAAGTTCGTTTGAAGCGTCGTCGGGTCGTAGAACAGCCGGACGAGACCGCCGAGTCGCTTGTAGTCCTCTTCGAAGGCGGGATAGTTTGCTGGGTTAACGAGGTCGGACAGGGTCTTGTGGATCGGCTGCAGCGTGGCCGCGTCGGTCTTGAGTTGTGCGACGACGTTGTTGTACCGCTGGGTTGCGGCAGCGACACCGCGCCCGTTGGCCGGGAGTTCTTCTAGATAGCCCGCGACGTAACCGGCTCGCTCACCGGCCTTGGCGATCGTCGCCATGGCACCGTTGATCAGGCGGTGGTTGATCGTGGTCTTGTCTTCGACGGCCGCGGCCTGCGTGGCGACGTCGTTGACTTGCTTGGCTAATCCCTCCATCTCCTTGAGGTAGAAGCGGGCGTTCTTGAGCTGCTCTTCCTGGTTGTGGCCGAGCTTGACGCCGGCATCGTCTTCGACCGGTGCGGCCCCGCCGTGGATGCGTTGTTCGAGCGCGGCGATGCCGGCCTTGGCTTGAGCGACGCCCTTGGCGACGGGCTCGACCTCGGCGTGGTCGGCGGGCAGCTTCGCCATCGCGGCCTCGAGTTTGGGCATGTTGTCCGTGGCGCCCTTGAGCCGGACCATCGTGAGTTTCTTCTTGGAGCCGGTGAGGGGTTTGTCGCCCTTCCCGGCGGTCTTCTGCGCGCCTTCGAGGTTGATCTGAACGTGTCGCAGCAGGCCCTTGGCCTCGGCCAACGCTTTCTGCTGCGCATTCGTGAGTTCACCGGCGGAGGCTTGCGTCGCCGTTAACGCGGCTAACAGCACAACGCCCAATACGTTCCGCAGTAACTGCCAATGGATCATCAAACAACCCTTCGAAGATATGTGCAAATCTCGGCCCAAGATACCGGGCTTTGTGGCTGAATCCAGCGAAATCACCGTGCCGTTCACTCGGCCCGTGGCGCGAGCGAAGATCGGCAAGCTGGGGTGTGAACGTGGCTGCCCCAAGGCTTCGACGCGGTTCGCCGTGGGGTCAACCCGTGTTTACGGTCACCGGCCGGCGCGCAGCGATGTGCTTCGCGAGGTGTTGATAGTCCGCGGCGCCGTTGCTCTCGGGGGCGTAGAGGTGGACCGGCCGGCCGAAGCTCGGGGCCTCGGCGAGCTTGATGTTCCGGCGGATCGGCGGCTGATAGACCACCGCGCCGGCCCAGGGCGCGTCGGTGCCGTCGGCCTCGGCGAAGAAGGCTTCGAGTTCCTTGATGACCTCGCTGGCCAGGAGTGTGTTCGCCTCGTGCATGCAAAGGACCACGCCGGAGACAACCAGGTTCGGGTTGATTCCCTGCCGGACCATGTGCACGGTTTCGAACAGCTTGGTCATGCCTTGGAGCGCGAGGAAGTGGGCCTGCATCGGCACGACGATCTCCGACGCCGCGGTGAGCGCGTTGATCGTGAGCAGCCCGAGCGAGGGGGGGCAGTCGATCAACACGGTGTCGAACTGCGCGAACAGGTCTTTGCCCTTGTTGCGCAGGATCGACTGGGCCAGGCCGGTCCGGACGAGGTCGGCCAGTTCGGACTCGACGCCGGCGAGGTTGGTCTCGGCCGGCAGCACGGCGAGCGAGTCGTAGCCCTCGACCTGCCGAACGACTTCCATCGCGGTCGTGTCGTCGTCGGCGATGAGTTCGTAGTTGGTCTTCTCGAGCGTCGAGGGGTCGACGCCCAGCGAGAGCGTCAGGTGCGCCTGCGGGTCGAGGTCGATGAGCAACACGTTTTGGCCCGACGCGGCGAGCGCGGCGCCGACGCTGACGCAGGTAGTCGTCTTGCCGACGCCGCCTTTTTGATTCATGAGCGCGATGATGCGCGGGGTGCCGGCGGGAACCGTAGCCCCGTCCGGCTTAGCGGCGGCATCGATGCGGCCGCTCCCCGGGGCGCGGTCGTTCGTGTCTGAAATCGCATCGGCCTCGACGATCACCGGGCGGTCGAGCGGCGGGAGCGACCGCGCTTCGGGTAATGCCTCTCTCGGCTCGACAGACGGCGGTGAGTCGGGCGCATAGGAATCGCCGGGCGTCGCGTCGGTGTTGGCATCGCGGACGGTTGTGGCGGTGTCGGGGTCGTGGCTCACGCGGGACGCCTCCATGCGTCGGGAGTTTCTCCGACACGGAGTATAACCGCTTGAGCGGGGTTCAGCGTGCCGCGGCTGTTTCCTCTCTCGGCAGCAGCAGCCGCTGCAACTCGTAACGCTTGGTCAGCAAACGATCCATCTCCTTCGTCACCGCGTCGAGCTCTTGTTGCAACCGGGCGGCTGCGGGATCCCCTCCATCCTCGGCATCGGCCGCGGCTTCGACTTTTGCCAACTCCCGACGCAGCCGTTCGTGGAGGCCGCTCAGTTCGTCGATACGGAAATCGAGTTCACCCATATCGCTGCTCGACGGCGTGGCCGTCGCGTCACGGAGTTCTTCGGCGCGGTGTTTGAGCATCATGGTGAGCATGTCGAGGGTCTTCTCGATTTCGCGGTGGTTAGCTTCGGTCTGGCGGACGACGGCGACCCCATCGAAGACCACCACGCCCGTGCCGGGCAGCATCCACGTGTCGCGGGGCAGGGTGTCGACGATGACGGCGCCGAGCCGGTCGCTGACATCGCCATGCGAGGCGGAGCCCGATCTGTCGTTGGCGGCGAAAGACTCCGGCGCCATCCCGCCCATGCCAAAGCCACCGCCCATGTCGCCCATGCCCATACGGCCGCCCATGCCCGTGCCGCGTCCGGAGCGGCCGGAACGGGGGTTTGGTCGGTCCAGGATTTCGTTGCGGCGGAGCTCGATGAGGTGAGTCAGGTCGTAGCCGCGGCTGACGATCTCGGGCCGAACGTGGTCGGCGGTGGTGAGTAGCCAGAGACGCTCGTCGACAACTTCGTAGCTCAGTCGCGCTTCGGTCGGCAAGGTTCGCAGCATCAGCTCGAAAGCGACCCGGGTGTTCACGTCGCTCAGGCCCATCGACACCGGTAAGTCGCGTTCGACGCCGGCGAGCTCGAGCACGTTCCAGTCCACATGTAGGTTGACGTCGAGCTGATCCGCGAACCAGCCGATCACGTCTTCCAGGCGGGAGTCCTCGAAACGCGCGTCGACCCGCTTCTGGGGGGCCGGTTCGGTACGCGCGGTGTCGGGTGTCGGCGCGGACTCGGCTTGATCGGCCGCCGCGAACGGCTGTGAAGGTCTGCCTTGGTAGTTGCTGGGGGCGAGGTACATCACGCCGAGGGTGACGGCGGCGGCGACGGCGGCGGTGGCGAAGGTGGTCTGCATCAGGTGTCTCCGTTTCTTTTCACGGGCGGAATCGGACAACTCGGTGGCGAGCGCGGTGGCGTCGCCGAACTCGTCGAGGGCCTGGAGCGCGGCGTCGTGTCGTTCGACGCCGGCGGCGGTGAGTTCGTCGAGGCGTTGCTCCATGTGGTCGCGGAGCTCGCCGGCGATGCGGTCGCGCTGCCTGGGTGACAGCCGGAGCGTGCGGGCCAGTAGGTTGAGGTAGGCCTCGAACTCGTGCTCGGACATCGTGGCTCCCTTCAGAAATCGGCCGGAAGCGTCAGGCGGGGCGGGGCGAGAGCAGTGCCTCGACCGCGGCGGCGTAGGCCCGCCAGCCGTCGGACTGGGCCTTGAGTTGTCGCTTGCCGGCTGCGGTGAGCCGGTACCACTTGCGCGGCCGGCCGGTGGACTCGTCCCAGGTGGCCCGGATCGCGTCTTGGGCCTCCAGCTTGTGGAGGATGGGGTAGAGCGTCCCGGCGTTCAGTTGGAGTTGGCCGTGCGAGGCGTCGCGGACCGCTTTCTGGATCGCGTAGCCGTACTGCGGACCGTCGGTCAGCGCGGCGAGGACGGCCAAGGCGAGCGAGCCCCGCCAGAGGTCGCGTTGGAACTGGTCGGTCGTTGCGGGTTCAGCCACGGCGAATGCTCCGGGCGTGTCACGTCGCCAGTCAATATATTGCCTGAAAATGTATTTGGTGTCAAGGGTTTTAATGAATACGACAGAACCGGCGGGCCCACCCGCCGGCGACACGTGAGCAACCGATTCGAGGGTTGATCAGGCCCCGGCGGGCACCGCGGCCTGGATCATCGTGTACGGGCCTTCCGGGATCACCGCGAGCCGGCCGTCGGGGTTGACGTCCGCCCAGACGTCGATGAAGCCCTGGGCACGTGAGACCGCTTCACCGTCTCCGGGGCACGGCGTCGTGGCGATCTGCCGCTGGACATCCGGGCTCAGGCCGTCGTTGGCGAGGATGAGGCCCGCGATGCCGACGCGTTGAAGGACGCGGGTCTGCATCTGGTACTCCCATTGGTCCTTGTCGGTGACGCCGGACGTCTCGATGTGGTTGAGGAAGGCCTGCCAGTCCGGGCCGAAACGGTCGTAGAGCTTGATGAAGTCGGGCTCGCCGACTTCGTCGCAGGCGCTGAGCATGAGCAGCGTCGCGTCGTCCTTGAGCGCGGGCAGGGCGGTGCACATGCCCTTGACGGTCTGGTAGAAGTTCTTGTCCAGTGGGAAGCCGCCGGCGGAGGTCACCACCAGGTCAAACGGTTCGTCGACGCGGGCGCTGGTCCACCCCGCCACGTCGCGGCAGCCGGTGAGGAACGCCTCGTCGAGGTCGCCGCAGTAGATGCCGGCTGGCTTGCGGTCGTGCGTGATCGCGACGTTGACGAGGAAGTCGACCCCGACGACGTGCGCGACCTTGTGAGCGATGTTGTGGCAGGGGTTGCCGTCGAGCCGCCCCTCGACGGAGTTCGGGTCGCCCATCGTGTCGTAGCCGTGGAACCGCTGCACGGTCTCGAGGTCGACCAGCCCCGGGCACACGCCCTTGCGCCCGCCGGAGAACCCGGCCATGAAGTGCGGCTCGATCAGTCCGGTGACGATCTTGACGTCGGCGTCCTTGTAAAGCGTATTGACCGACACCGGCGGGTCGTCGCAGACCTTGGTCACCGTGTCGAGGTCCTGGGCGCGGTGGTCGACGACGCGGCAGCGCTTCGGCAACTCCCGGCCGAGCATGATCTCGATCTCTTCGTCGGTCGACGGCCGGTGCATGCCGGTGGCGATGAGCAGCGTGACCTGGTCGTCGCGGACGCCGTTGGCGTTGAGCACCTCAAGCAGCGCGGTGATGAGCAACTCGTTGGGGACGGGCCGGGTGATGTCGCTTAGCGTGATTACGACGGAGTCGATCCCGGCTTCGCGCTTGCGTTGCACGATCTCGGCGAGCGGGCCACACGCGATCGGGCTCCGCAGCGCGTCGCGGACCGCGGCTTCCGGGTTCGGCAGGGCGGGGATCTCGGGGCCGGAGAGGACGACCGTGTGCTCGGGCAGCGTAAGGGTGGCGTGGCCTTTGCCGTAGCGGAGGGAGACTTGCATGAGTTCAGATCGAGGGGGATGGATGCTGATTGGAGACGCCGCATCGGACGGAGGTTGCCTGTTGCAAGACCGATCATCTCCCATCTATCGCCAACGATCAATCAGTTTTCGCCTCGACCCGCCATGCGATCGCGTACTCCCACGTCTCGTCGGTGATTGGGTCGACCGCTTGGTCGCGGAAGACTTCCAGGGCGTAGCGGCCCGCGGAGAGTGACTTCAGGTACAGGTGCTCGACGTTGTCGATCCGGCTGGTGCTTTCGGCGACGGTGCTGACGGCGTTCCCGACCTCGTCGATGCGGACGAGTCGGAGGTCGAGGTCGGCCAGGCGGGGCGCGTTGTACCAGAGCGCGTGGCGAGGGCCCGACGTGCGGTCGGAGAGGGCGATCGGCTTGCCGGTGATGCGGCGGTGCCAGGTGAGGATGACCGAGACCTCGCCGAGGTCGCCACCCGGCTCGAGGGTCCAACGGTCGGTTGCGCCGGGGGCGAGAGTGTCGAACGCCCAGGCCTTGGAGCGTTTGATTCGCTGGCCGGGCGCGATGTTCCCGCCTTCGAGGATTCGCAGCGCGTTGTCGAGGTTGACGCGCCCGGCGCCGAGGTGCTCGTCGAGGGGTCGACCCGGCGCCTTTGCCCAGGCGTGGTGCTTGGTCGCGCCGGCCATGAGCACGGCCTTGATCGTCTCGGCGCGGTTGGCGTGGACGTGCCCGTCGATGACCATGCCGTCGGCCCACTGGAGCAGCAGGACGGCGCATCCCGCGACGGCCGGCGTGCTGAAGCTGGTCATGTTCCCGGGCGCGACGAGGTCGGGCTTGGCGCGGCCGGGCGTGTCGACGGTGGTGCCGCCGCCGGACGAGTTGCCGGTGTCGACGCCCACGGCGATCGCGTTGTACGCCGGGCCGAGCGAGGGGGGGACGGGCTTGTCCTTGCCGTTGTTGACGCCGACGCACATGACGACATCGAACTGATCGATCGCCCAGTCGACCCGGCGGAGGACCGGCACTGCCCGGGCTTCGTCGAATGCGACCCAGGAGTGCGAGAACACGCGGGGCGAATCGGCCCGGTGCGCAGGGGGGCGGGGCGTGCCGAGGTTGAGGTAGCCGTGCGTGAGCCAGTGCGGGGTGGACCAGCAGGCCAGCTGCTTAACTCGCGGCGCCACGCCGCGTTTGCCGGTGAGCGTGCTGGCGGTGCCGGTCGCGTGCCCGAACGGGACGGAGCGGCCAGACCGGGGGACAACGTCGATCCCGACCAGGTCGGGCCGGTTCGGGTCGGGGGCGTACTCGCCGGGGTGGCCCTCGACGAGGCCAACGGCGATGGTCGAGCCATCGGGCATCCGGGCCCCGAGCCGGACAAACGCGTCGTCGTAGTCGATCAGCTCGGTGGTCCGCGGCGGCGGTGTGCTGTCCGGGGGCGGCGTCGGGGTGGTCGACGGCGGGACGACAGAGCTGGGCGTTGCGGGAAGACCCGGGGCGGCATCACTGACGACGGGCGGTTGGACCGGTTGCGCGAGCGACGGCAATGCGAGCCACAAGAGGGTCGCCACGGCCTTTCTAATCCGCGCGAACCAACTCGGCATCCCGGGCGTCCAAGTCTGGCGGGGGGAGTGCTCTTGAGTGTTGGTCGTCCGCCGCTGCATGGCCGGATTCTACGGATCGTGGACGTGGCGGTTCGGCTTGACGCTCTCATGGGGCACGGATACCGTCGCGGCGTCAGGGATGCGGCCTGTGTTGATCGTGTTCCAAGCTCGCGACGCCGTCGGCCGTCTTACGCATCCAAACCCGCAGCACCAGGGAGCCCCCGGCATGGTCCCGCCTCGGCAATCGTTCACGCGTTCCTCGGATCAGAATGGTGTCTGGATGAAGTCGATCTGGTCCGGGATGGTCGCGATCGCGGTGAGTGTTCTTGGGCTGGGGGTGACGGCGCAGGACAAGCCGGCGACGCCCTACGTCGGGCAGATCACGTTCGACTCGGTCGAGGCGCGCTCGGGCGCGGGCCGGGTGTTCTACCCCGTCGCGGAGTTGAAGAAGGGCGATACGGTCACGGTAGTAGACGACGACTTCTTTGGCTGGTTCCGCGTCGCCGCGCCGGACGCCGTTGTCGCAGCGGTTCGCCAAGTGGACGTGGAAGCCAAGGGCTCGGGCGAACGCGGGGTCGTGGTGGCTGACATCGCGACAGTGCGCGTGCTCGGCCTGGAGCGCAACGCGGCCGAGAGCTTCAAGACGCTCAAGACGATCAGCAAGGGCGACGCCGTGACCATCCTCGGCCGTGATGGCGACTACTTCCTGATCAAGCCGCCCGCCGAGTCGCTGGTGTTTCTCAAGCCGGGTAGCGTCGAGCCTTCCGCCGATCAAACCGTTGCGGCCCCGCCCGCCGAAGAGTTCGATGCGACCGAGTTCGACGGCCCGGCGGACGCGGACGACGCGGACGCCTCACCGGTCGCGGACGACATGACCCCGGCTGACGATGTGATGCCGGTGGTGGCCGATCCGGCTGCGGACGCCGAGCCGATCGCCGAAGTCCAGACCGACGCCGAAACTGTCGTCCCCGAGCCGGTGTCCGATAGCGTCGCGGACACGTCTGCGGACGCCGTCGACCCCACGTTGAGTCTCCCGGACGTGGCCGAACCGTCGACCGGCACCGACGCCGGATTTGGCGAGACGACGGTCGACGCCGGCTCGATCGTTCCGGCGGATCCAGCGGCCGACCCCGCTGCCTTGACCGACGCCGACACCGCTGAGGTCGTCGACGACACCGCGGAAGAACTCGTCATCGAGACCCCGGCCGTAAACGCAGCGCTCCGGGCCGTCGAGCTCGAGCAGTTGCCGCGGTTCTACCAGCCCGTGGAGCAGCAGCCGCTCGACGATATGCAGGCCGCGTATGAAGCGGTGCAGGCCGAGCAAGAGCTCGTCGGCGTGGATCAACGCATTGTCGATGCCCGCCTCGCCGCGATCGAGCGTAACCGGCAGTTCGCGGTGGCTCTGGCGCAGATCCGCGCCCGGCAGGAGGCGGTCCCGCGCGTCGAGCCCGTGCAGGTTGACCCTGACGAGAACGAGCCCTTCGCCGCGATCGGCGTGCTCAGCGTCTCGACGGTGCTCTCCAGCCCCGACGGCCCAACGCTGTTCCGCGTCATCGACCCGGCGACCCGGCGCACGATTGCCTACGTCCGGCCCGCTGCCGGCGTGGACCCCGCGCCCAGCGTCGGCCAGATCGTCGGTGTCCGCGGCGCTCGCCAGTACGACGCGTCGCTCAACAACCAGCTCATCGTGGCCCAGCAGGTCCGCGTGCTGGATGGCAGCAACTGAACCCGTCGCGGTGCCAGAACCCCCCGTTGAGGTCACGTGATCGCCGTTGCCGATGCGTGACCTCTTCTCGTGGGTTTGTGGACTGAGGCCGGCGAACCTGTCCGGTCTGTGCGGGCTGGTGCGGTTGACAAGTGGACTCTCGGAGCCACAGGTGCGATTCACCTTGACCGGCTCATGCCGCCCGGGGCCGGCGTCGATGTTCCCTGTGTCGCCGGCCGATCTGTTCCCGGCCGGGGCCCCCGCCTCCCGCGTGAGTTCCCTCTTGCCACAACAAGCCCCACTGCAGATCGGTCAGATCCTGGTCGAGCACGGCGTGCTCTCCGAACAGCAGGCCTTCGAGGTCGCCCAGGCCCAGAAGAAGTGCCGTAAACCGTTCGGCGTCCTGGCTGAAGAGATGTTCGAGGTCACGGTTGCGTCGGTCGAGCAGGCCTGGGTTGAGCAATACCACCGCTACACGGGGACGATCGACCTGGCCGAGCAGCAGGTCGACGAGAAGGCGTTGCGCACGATCCAGCGTCGGCAGGCCTGGCAGTTCGAGATGGCGCCGCTGCGCTTCGAGGACAACGGGGAACTGCTCGTCGCCGCGGGGCGAGACCGGCTCGCCCGTGCCGTGACGTTCGCCTCGGCGAAGATCGACCGGCCCGTCTACTTCCGCATCGCTGAGTCGGCCCAGCTCCGCGACTTCCTCCGGCAGCACTTCCCGATGCCCGAGGTCTCCGAGGAGATCATCGAGATGGCCCGGCGGATCACGCTCGACGCGGCGTAGAGCCGCCGAATACGAACGTCCGAGTCGGGGCTACGAAGAACCGTCCTCGCACCGTCAACCGCCCGTAAACATCTGCTTCATCGCCTCGAACTCGCGGAGGAACCCGACGAACTCCCGGCGGTGCTCTTCCTCGTCGGCCTTGAGCGTGATGGCCAAGTCTTCGGTGACCGGGTCGACCCCGCCGGCCGCGTCGATGATCTGCTGGTACGTGTCGATCGCTGAGTCCTCCGCCTCGATGACGCCGAGGATCACCGCCTTGACATCCACCGTGCTCGCCGGCGGCTGCAGCGACGTCTGGGTCATCTCGAGTGACTGCGAACCCGGGATCGGACCCCCGAGCAGCTTGATGCGTTTAGCCAAGCTCTGGGCGTGGGTCAGCTCTTCCGCGGCGTCGGCGGTGAGCGAGTCTTTCACGCCTTTGGCCAGCATCCCGTCCAGGTGCGTCGCGTTGGCGACGTAGTTGGCCACGGTTTCGATCTCCGCGTTGTACGCCCGCGTCAGCAGCGCGATCAGTTCCTGCCGCTTGGCGGGGTCGAGGGTGTCGACGAGTTTCAGGTCGGCTGGAGCGGTCATGGTGCATACTCCTTAGAGAGTTCGGCGTTGAGGTCGGCTCCCGCGATAGGAACAATCGTCGCCGTAGTTGGATTCCACAGTAGGCAACCCGACCCCACGCTGGGAGGCACCCGATGGCCTTGACCCCGCCGATCAAAGATGAAGAGGCGACCGCCGAGCAGGCCGAGATGCTCGAGTGGGTCAAGTCCCGCCGGAACGGCACGGCGCACACCGAGTTCCGCATGATGGCCCGGGCCCCGCAGTTCGCCAGGGACGCGCTGGCGTTGCAGGATGCACACCTCCACGCCGAAGACGGGGTGCTCGATGGAAAGACGCGCGAGGCGATCGCGTTGGCCGTCAGCGTCGCCAACGGATGCACGAGCTGCGTGAAGTCGCACGCCCGCCGCGCGCAGAAGGTCGGCTGGTCGGAGGCGGACGTCACCGCGATTCTCGGCCTCGTGTCCCAGTGCTCGATGCTCAACGCCTACCACCGGCACCGCGAGCTCGATCCCACGCTCATGCTGCCGAAGCAGTCCGGGCTGCCCTTCGGCTTCACGCAGAACCCGCCGATCGAGAAACGGACAGCCGAGCTGATCGGCGTGGTGGTGTCCGGCGTCAACGGCTGCCCCGCCTGCGTCCGCTACCACACCGACGCGGCTCGGACGCTGGGCGTGACCGACCAGCAACTCCACGAGGCGGTCCGGGTCGGCGCCGCGATGACGATGTTCAACGCCTACTTCCGCATCCAGTAAGGTTGTGTTGCACACCCGCATGGCGACACGAGGGACCCGACGATGCGTTACGCGATGATCATGGCCGGCGGCTCGGGCACCCGCCTCTGGCCGATGTCCACGAAGGACCTGCCCAAGCAGCTCATCCCGTTCATCGGCGGCGACGCCGACCGCGACGGCGACGACGACCCGAAGCGGTCCCTCCTACAGATCGCGATGGACCGACTCGACGGTTTCCTGCCCGCTGAGCAGTTGTTCGTCTGCGCCGGCGAGTCGACGCGGGCCGTGATGCTCGACAAACTGCCGAAGCTCGCGCCCGAGCGGTTCATCGGCGAGCCGATGGGCCGGGACACCCTCAACGCGGTGGCGTTGACCGCGGCGGTGTTGCACCACCTCGACCCCGACGCCGTGTTCGCCGTGTTCACGGCCGACCACATTATCGAGCCCGTTGACGAGTTCCAACGGATCGTCGAGCGCGGGTTCGAGCTCGCGGAGCGCGACGAGCCGACGCTCGTTACGTTTGGTATTGCGCCCACCCACGCCGCGACCGGGTACGGCTACCTGCACCTGGGCCGGGGCCTGAGCAACGGGGCGTTCGTCGTGACGGAGTTCATGGAAAAGCCCGTCCACGCCGTCGCCGCGCGGTATTACGACGCCGGCCCGAGCAAGTACCTGTGGAACTCGGGCATGTTCGTGTGGAAGGCGTCGGTCGTGCTCGACGCGGTCAGGAAGTTCGCGCCGGAGAACCACGCAAAGATCATCGAGGTCGCGTCGCACTGGGGCACGCCGGCCTACGGTGCGAAGATCGCCGAGGTCTATACGACGCTGAAGAAGGTCAGCGTCGACTTTGCGATCATGGAGCCGAGTTCCACGGACGACGCATTCACCGTCGCCGCCGTGCCGATGCCGCTGCGGTGGCTGGACGTCGGGAGCTGGCCGAGCTTCTGCGAGACACTCGAACCCGACGCCGAGGGCAACGTCTGCAGCGGTGTGAAGTCCGTCCTGATCGACAGCACGGGTACTCTCACGGCGGGCGACGACCCCGGACACGTCGTCGCGACCATCGGCTGCGAAGACCTGATCGTGATCCACACCAAGCACGCGACGCTTGTGTGCCCGAAGGATCAGGCCGAGCGGATCAAGGAACTGCACAAGGCGGTCGGCGAGCGGTGCGGGGAGCGGTACCTCTAGCGTTGCGTTTCCTTGCCATCGATCTCGGCGGCAAACGCACCGGCCTCGCCGTCGGCGACGACGAGTCGCGTATCGCGTCGCCGCTGGGCGTGATCGAGGCTGCGGCCGAACAGGAACGCTGGCGGCAACTCACCCGACATATCGACGATGAGAAGCCCGACGCGCTCGTCGTCGGCCTGCCGCTGAACATGGACGGCAGCGACGGCCCCGCCGCCAAACAGGCCCGCGCCTTCGCCGAAGCACTCGCGGCACGGACCGGCTTGCCGGTACACGTGCAGGACGAACGCCTCACCTCCTCCGCCGCCGACGACCAAATGGCCCGCACCGGGCTGACCCATGGTCAGAAGAAGCAGCGCCGCGACGCCCTCGCCGCCGCCGCGATCCTTCGGGCGTTTTTCGACGCGCTGCCGGACCGCGACGCGGGCTGAACGCCCACGCTTGCCCAGCTTCAATCACCGCCTCGCCCCTGTTATGATCCGGGGTTCGACCGGTGCCCCTTTTCTCATTTCCCGGAGTCCCTCGTGGCCGAAGTCCGCATCCAAGACGTCGTCAAGACCTACCCCGGCAACGTCACCGCCGTTAAGGGCATCAACCTCGACATCCCCGACGGCGAGTTCACGGTGCTCGTCGGGCCGTCCGGCTGCGGCAAGTCGACGACCCTCCGCATGATCGCGGGCCTGGAAGACATTACCGACGGCACGATCTCCATCGGCGAGCGCGTCGTCAACGACGTCGCTCCTAAGGACCGCGACATCGCCATGGTGTTCCAGAACTACGCCCTGTACCCGCACATGACGGTGTACAAGAACATGGCGTTTGGGCTGAAGCTCCGCAAGTTCCCTAAGGCCGAGATCGACGAGCGCGTCCGCAACGCCGCGAACATCCTCGGCATCGACCAACTCCTGGACCGCAAGCCCAAAGCGCTTTCCGGCGGTCAGCGGCAACGCGTCGCGCTGGGCCGGGCGATCGTGCGCGACCCGAAGGTGTTCCTCTTCGACGAGCCGCTGTCGAACCTCGACGCCAAGCTGCGCGTCGAGACCCGCGCCGAGCTCAAACGTCTGCACAAGCGGTTGGCGACCACGACCGTCTACGTCACCCACGACCAGGAAGAGGCGATGACGCTCGGCGACCG
>JANQPR010000193.1 GCA_028285385.1 Phycisphaera sp. | reverse complement strand
TTCCTCGAGACCCACCCCGACCCCGACCGCGCCCGGTCCGATGCCGCGACGATGCTCCCCCTCGACACCGCCACCGCCCTGCTCGGCGACCTCGCCACGCTGCGCGAGGCGTGTGTCAACCTGTCCGTCCGGTGATGCCCAACGAGAACGCCGTCACGCCGCGAGGCGTTTAGTTTCGTCAACTGCGATCGTCGGGCCGGCAATACTGCCGTGGGCGGGCGCGACCAGTCGCCGCACGTCGTACTTCGCGTGTTGCTCGAGGTCGGCCAAGAGCGCCGGCCGGGCCTGCACGGTTTCCAACCAACGGTCCTTCAACTCCCGCGCGAAGGCCTCCTGGGCCGGGTCGAACTTCTGCTTCGCCTTCTTCGCCGCGCGCTTCGCGGCCTTCAGCTCCGCCTCCACCTCGCGCTCCGCCGCCGCCTCGGTCTCTTTCGCCACCAAATCGTCCCGCGACGGCCCGAACCGCAGACCGCCGGTTTCAACGCTACCCGCCGACACGTTCGTCTGCGTCGCGGCCTTCGCCTTCTTCCGCTGCGCCACGCGTTGCCGGCGCTCGCGCTCCAGCACCTCTACCTCCGACTCCAGCTGCAAGACCTCCCGCTCCCGCTCCGCCGACATCGGCCCCTCCGGCAGCACGATCGGCTTCGCGTCGCTCCAGTGCGTCCCCGGCGGGATCGGCAGCACGATCCGGTCCTCGCCGATCTGCCCCGCCCCGGTCAGGCTCGGGAACCAGTACGGTGTCTCCACATCCCCATCCCTGATCCGCTTCTGCCAAAAGATGTGCATGCGCGGCCCGTCCTTCTTGTGCCGCCCCCCGCCCGTCCGGAACGCCAGCGGCACGAACCCCATCGCCTCCCAGAACCGGTTCGCCGCCAGGTCCTGCGCACACCAGCAGCAGTACAGCCGACACCCGTACGCCGAGTTGTCGAACTGCGCTCTGAGTAGATGCGCTCCAATCAGCCTGCGTTCACTTCCGGGGGCCACAGCCAACTGGATGATCAGCCCGACCTCGTCGCGCTTGAAGTACCGGTCCTGCCCCATGATGTAGCCGAGTGGCACAGGCGTCTCGCCTGTGTGCGTGGCAGACCCCACAGGCGAGACGCCTGTGCCACTTTCGGCGACGAGCACCTGCCCCTTGTCGATGCGCGTCCGGATCGCCTGCTCGTACTGAAACCCCAGGCACCCCTTGTGGTGCTTCTGCATCCGGTCCACGAACGCGAAGTCGTCCTGCACCGCCGGCCGGATCGACACGCCGCCCGCGCTCCCACGGATGGCCGGCAAGCTCGTCGGCCTGGCTTGGGTTGACTGAGGCGAAACAATCTCAAAGTCCGACATGGCTCAACTCCGGCAAGGCAGCTTCACCACTGAGTTCGCAGAGGGCCGCAGAGAACGAGCCAAGAATGATCTGCCCGGCTCTGTGGTCCTCTGCGTCCTCGGTGGTGAACTTGCTCGGTCCAAAGCGCCCGACCCGCTCTCACGAGTCGGAGCGCGATTTCAACTTGTCGCCATCCGTCAGGCCGCGGCAGCGGAGCAATCAGGCCGCCTGCGACAGCCCCCGCGCGATGCTCGTCTCCACCGGCGGGCACGCCGCGCCCGTCTGGCTCTTCGTGTTGTACCACTGGGCCGTCAGGTACACCTTCGACCCCGCCGCCACCGCGTCCGGGATCGTCACGTCGAACGTCGTCTTGCTCGTGTTGCCCTTGAACGTCCAGCCCGTGATGTCCTGCGGGTAGTCGTCCCCGGTCGCGAAGTACACCGCCGCGCCCTTCACGCCCGCCGGCCGCGCCCGGCCCTCGCTCGGGCTGCCGTCCGCCTCCCGCGCCCGCAGGTTCACCTTGATCGTCCGGCCGCTCACCGCCACCACCGACAACGCCGGCGTGCTGTCGGGCACGGGCACCGGCGTGTACGTCGTGTCGCGGATCGTGATCTGCAGGTCCGCCCGCATCTGGTCGGTCGTCCCCACGTAGACCTGGACCGTGTTGACCAGCGGCCGCGTCGCGTCGATCAGGTCCTGCTTGGCCGTCTTCTTCGCCTGGACCGCCGGCGTCGTGCGCGTGCCGGCGTTGTTGGCCGTGTTGTAGGCGTCGGCGTACGCGGTCAGCGCCGTGTTGTACGCGGCCGCGTCCTCGATGGTCAGGCCGTACGTCGTCGGCGCCGCCTCGATGAAACCGTAGAAGTTCTGCGCCCAGGCCAACAGCCCGGCGTCCGTGGACGGCAAGTAACTCGCCATGCGATACCTCCAGAAAGTGCGCGGCCGAACGCCGCCGTGTTGAGATGCCCCGCGGAACAACGGACAGGGCCCCAGAACGCCGCTACCCGCCGAGCCCCCGAAAGGCCCGGCATCGTCGGCACCACTGTCATCGCCCGCCCGAACGTCACACTTGACGTCACAGACACAAGAAACGCATCAGGTGTTTCCCTGAAACCGTCAAATATCCTTGCGTCACAATCTATCAACGAGTAGAACGACAACTCACATCATTTCGGGAGCTTCCGGTGATCAGATCATCATCTCGCGTTGGCGATTCTTTGTATGTGTACTTCACCGCGGTGTTGGGCTTGTCCCTTGTGCTGTTGTGCTTTGCTCTTCTGTCTGCGGGCTGTCAAACGCGGGTAAGCGAAAAGCACTATTTTGCTCGGACCAACGGCAAACAGACCAACTACTATCGCGTCAAAATCACGGCCCAGTCGAACTGGTTCGACAACGTTCGTTACGTCGCGGGCGACTTCGATGAGCAGACGGTCAACGAGTATTTTGCCGGACCGATTGCCACCCCTATCGAGCATCACGATATTTCGGGCAACGAAGACGAATCAGGAGACACTCCGGGCGAAGGCGATACCCCGGGAGGCGAAGCTGAATCCAAAGCCGTCGGAAGTACGCCTTCCGACCAGCAAGACGGAAAGAACGGTCAAGATACCGCCACCAAGCGCAAAAAGAACGACGGTGACGCCGCCGGCGGCACAGACAGCGGATCGGTCCCTTTCCCAAGCCGAATTGGGCGGCAGGGCAGCGTTTTTCTTTACATCCAGTCAGCGCGGGCGAACGTGATCGCCAACGAAATCAAGGAGATTGCGACCGCTCGCGACCTCGGCAATGACCTTGCGAAGATCTTGAATAAGGACGTGATCGTGGCTCGGGAACTCGCCGCGGACGCGGCCGATGACTGGCAGACCCGTGCGTCTTCGCTTGCCGGAACGTTGGAAGCGGCGCAAGGGAACACTCCCGGCGACGCCGACAGCGTGCGCCAACTAGCCGAACAACTCTTACAGGGGCTCGACGAGAACGTGGCGTTCAGCGACCTCGCGGGCTTCCAAGCATGGCTCACCGCCAACCGTTACCGCCTGATGTCTGGAGACACCCCGTGATCCGCCCGCTTCCCTTCCGAGCCGATGATCCCCGTGTCGCCCGCCGGAACTGCCAGAGCTCGGTTTTACGCCGGGCGGTGGCCTGCCTAGCGGTAGCGTATCTGGGCGTGGCCGCGTTACTTGGCTGCCAATCCCACATCAAGGTCACAACCGCCATACTCAACAACGATTACCTAAAGCTAGCCGGCCTGCAGGACCGCGTCGAAGAGATTCGCGACGACCTGGAGCGAGGATGGCGCGCTCTAAGAGGTCCGAATGCAACCCTCCCGACACGCGATGAGTTTGAACGGCTTGCAGCTTCCGACTCGCGTGAATCCGTTGGCATCATTCTGCATAACACGTTCGAGACTGCTTACCACGCGCTTCCACAAGAGTTTCGGCCGGACCCAGACTTGGCTACGCTCAGTACCACTTTTGAAAGTTCGGGCTCAGAGATTGAACGACAACTTCGGTTTAAATTGCTGTACGGAAGCGAACAGGGGGCTAACGATGAAGCCAACCGTAAGAGTCGGGAAGTAGCTGATCGCCTCATTGAAGCGTACGCCACTAATCTGAATGCTGTATCTGTCTACGACAAAGCTGCGAAGATTGAGGCAACCCGCCAACATGAAGACATCCAGGTTCGTCCCGGTCTGTTGGAACCGTACCAAGCAAAACGCGTGTTGACGTTGCTAGCCGCCGGGCAACGAGCGTTCGATGCGGCCAATAATTTGACGGATCAAATCGAGGTTACGAGCACGACGGTTACGGACGTATACAACAGAGCGCGGGCTGCAAACTTGACCGATATCGAGGCGGAACTGCTATACGTGTATAGGTATACAGCTGCACCTGCGGACGGAAGCGCAGCTGCGTCAATCGATCCAGATCGGATATCGGTGAAGCAGAACCGTGAAAACCAGATCGGTGGCCAGCGAGCCCAGATTCTGTACGGGCGCAGTATCGCGACCGACGAGAACGCCAGTCGGATCGCTGGTGCCCCAGAGAAGTATTGGAACGAAGGCTTTAACTATGCCAACGCGGACGGCGTAATTGGCAACACCGACATCGCGATTAAAGTTGAGACGGATGTGGGCAATGAACGGGTGGGATCGGCGACGGTATACGCCCTGACCATGGACGCCGAAGACGCGACCCGCGCCACGTTCGCGACAATCAAAGAGACGGTTCGCTTCGCGACTCTGATCGCCGGGGTCTCGGGCGTACCTCTTCCGTCCGCGACCGACGCCAACGGAAAAACCAAAGACGGCGACGCTGGAACAAACCCGGGAACCGCAGGTACATTTACGTTCACTATCGAGGCCGAGCGGGAGAAACGCAATGCCACCCGTCTCGCGCGAAGCACCCGCCGTGCGACCCTTCGGGCTTTGGACGCTCTCGCCGCCCAAGGCGCGACTCTCGCTACCCAACCCGCGGCCGGTGACACAGCCGCACAGGATGCCAAATCAGCAGCAACGGATGCGGTCAAGAACGCGTTCAAGGCAGCCGAGGCGGAACTCAAAGCGCTCGCCGCGAAGTCAGAACCGCCTACGTAACTACAACGCGTCTCGCTTCCTGCCGGCAGGGTCTGGATCATTTCTACCTGCGGTGGACTCGGTCGCGAGCATATTGGTCGGGATACCACTACCCACACAGCACTTGGCCCAGATTCAAATGACGGGTCATGGCCGATCAAACCATCGCCATATGCAGATGTATCACGGCGTTGGCGGGCATCATTTCCTCTTTCTTGGGAGCACATCTATGTCAGACCCAGTGAGCTATGAAATCGACGGTCGGGTTCAAGAGCAAACTGAAAAGATCCGGCAACGTCTGAATGAGTTGGGCCGGTCGTCACTGGTGACCGTCATCACAGAAGTGTTGGGCGACAAGAACCAGGTGCGAATGCGAGGGCCGAGTCCGAGCGAAGCAAGCGGAAAACCTGCGTGGGCCTGCAAGATCTTCTCCGGCCGTCTGGGGGAAGACAACAACTACCACAACATCGATATCCACCTGAATGGCCTCGGAGAGAAAGCCTACGGCGCCAAGGTCGTCCCAAGCTACGGCCCAACGAACGCCGTGTGCGTATTCCATTTGGCATAAAACACGAAGGTAGGGGCCGGCCGTCTACACTCGGAGTATCGTTCACATCACAACCCTCGCGATAACCCGTGACGGCCGGGCGGGTTACAGCGTTCTCGGAGTGCCGAATAACCTGCGAGTTCCAGCGCGGAACTTTGAAGTTCCGCGGCAAAACTTACGAGTTCCGTGGCGGAACTTTTAAGTTCCGCGGCGAAACCTGCGAGTTCCGGGGCAGAACTTACGAGTTCCGGGGCAGAACTTTGAAGTTCCGGCGCGGAACTTTCGAGTTGCGGCGCAGAACCTGCAAGTTCCGCGGCGAAACTTTGAAGTTCCGTGACGAAACTTACGAGTTCCGGGGCAAAACTCTTGAGTTTCGGGACGCAACTTGCGGGTTCCGGTGGCGGATCGCTGACGGTTGCGGCGGCAGAACGTGAGTGTGCCAACGCTTGATAACCGCGGGTGTCACGTCCGATGCCATGCCTTCACAAACTCATAAGATAGACATCTTTGGCCTGCCGCAAACGCTGAATTTGGTGATTTATGGACTCGCCCCCCTCAACATGGCTGATAAAGACCAGTTTTCCGATTAGGCGGTCGATGTAGAGTGGATCGGAGATACGCCTGCGATCCATATGCGACTTGACGCCAAACTTTTCAACGAAATAAGCTTCGCGCATAACGCGTTTTTTCCACTTTGGGATAGTCTTGACATTTCCTTGCCAGACACGCAACCCAGTTATGGTTTTTTTTCGCCCGCCTTCAACATATCTTGTTTTCGCAAGATTGACGGCAAAACCTTCGCTTTCAACAATCTGGAGCAAAAGACTTCGTGTAGAAGTGGGGATTGATCCTCCGGAAATGCAAATATCGTCGACGTATCTAGTGTACGTGAGGTCGCGTAAGTCGCACACGCCAACTAATCTAGCGTCTAGCTTTCGGCAAACTAGATTGGACATATATCCGCTAGTCGGAGCTCCTTGCGGCAGCGAGCCATGAAGGCAGCACAATTTGGCAAGTATGAGGGCAACGCGATCAGAATAGCCGCAAAATGAAAAAACGGATATGCAACGAGCGAGAGCTATAGATGGGAAAAAATTACTCAGATCGATGATGAAACATGAGCTCGCATCTTTATGCGGAATTACGTGTGATTTTATGTCTCTGCCACTGCGACAGCCATGCGCGTGCTTACTCACAGGCAGTTTGGTCAAGATGTTGTCGAGGACCCACCTTTGGCAGTATAGAAGAGACGGATAAGGGGCAGCGATCTTTCGTTGACCGCCAGCTTTCTTCTTCACCGAAAACTCACGATAAAATTTCGACGCCTCATTAGTCGCCGATGCAATAAACTGCGGGTGTCGGCCAAGCAGTGCGGCAAGATGGCCCAAACTCAATATCGGCGGCAGATCATTCTCAGCAAGCGCTTCCGCGTGATCGACATAACTATCAACTAAGGAGGGCGCGAGACCTCTCTGCTGGTAGAACCTTACCCATTGGGCGCGAGAGAAATTCATGAAAGTGGCAGAGGGATGTGATTACATAACTCCATCGGCGAAGCCGCCGGACCCCAACAGTTGTGAGCAGATCCGCAGGCGGATCGCGGAGCAACTGTTGGGGACGGGGGGGCTTCGCCCCCCCGTCGTGTCACGCACGCAACGAAGTGCGCGTGTGACACGCCGGGATAAAGGGCTGCTAAGCCCCGAAAGCCACGGGCTTTCTTGTGACTAATCGAGAGCATCCCTCTGCCACATAACATCCACACACTATACCTCCTCACTCGCTCCCCGAAATTCAGGCGGCAGGATAGCTGGATCGACATCCAAGATCGTGGGGAGGAAAGGCATTCCCACCGAAATTTGATCTGCTCGAAAATCTTCCGGAGACATGTCGTTTTTTGATCTTGAAAATGCTATTTGACCAATGTTTTTGAGAAGCCACTTGTCTCCTTCTGGTTCGAGCATTAAGCGGTCGCCATCGACAACAATGTATCGCTTTGCCTTAAGTCGTTCGCAGACAGACAGGAGCTGGGGCAGGCTTAAACCTGTTCGCAACATTACCGTTGTAGCCTGCAGTGAACCTGCGCTCCGAGCAAGCGTCAGCATGATCGACTGCTCAGCTTGTCGAGCTCGAAATGGTTTTTTCCTGCCGCTCATGGTTCTGACCTGGCGAGCACTGTTTTGCGAGCACTGTTTGATCGAATTCGCGAACGATAGCGTGGCCACCAAAAAGCTGGGAAAACATTGTTCGGGCACGCCCCGTTTTCAAGGCTAAATAGGGCTTCAGATTTACCATACCCCAAGGAGGGAAGCGGCTTCTCAAGCCAAGATTCACTTAGGATCTCTTCAAATCTCATCATTTCGTTAAGCGCCTCAACTATGTCGCCGTCGTTCTCAAAATCACTAATCCCTTTTTTTAGATTTTTGCAGCAAAAAGCACTTGCGCCTGCGGCCTTTATCCGAGAGATGCCCTCCTCCATCGCCGCAAAGAAAAAGAAATGGATTTGACTCGGATCAATCCCCTTCGCATCTGCCTCAAGCATCTTTACTCGATTGGCGGCTGTAGTACCTGTCCCGCAAAAATCATCGACGATAATGATGTTCTCGAATTCTGATTGCGTCCGATTCCATTTCGCGATAGCTCTTCCCATTAAGTTTACAAAGTCGCTTTTATTCCATCCCCTCGAGGTGCCTAAGACCCCAAGCTGGTAGAGCACAGCCTGACTACTATCAGGCTTGCTTTCGACTGCCGAAGCAGAGATTATTGAATTTAACCGATTGAGGCCTTTAGCGTCAATCGCGTCTAGAAGCTCATTGGAACATCGCTCCAGAGCGTCGCCATCAAGGACGGTCATTCTGTCGACCAAGTCAAGCATCAGTGTGCGGGCAGAGTTTGATCGACATTCTGACAGAAGTTCGACTATTGCTTCATGGCGTTTCGATGCCCATTTGTTTGCCATGCAAGTGGCGAAGAGCCGGTTTATTGAACGCTTGTCGATCATAACTCTGAAGTAGACGGTAATCGAGAGTCCTCAATTCGACCTTGATACTAATGAATTCTGTGGATACTTTGGGATGTCGAGCAGCTTACGGCCATTTTGACGCGCACTTCGATGGGGTAGCATCAAGTGGGCCGGGTTCCAGATGATGAAAAAGTCAACAGCGGCGGGACGTCGGTGGTGGCGTCGCGTGTCGGGGGCAGGGGTGCCGCCCCTGCCGCTCGCCGCGCAGGCGGATGCGTTTTGACGGACGCGTGGGGTCGGCGAGACGCGGAGGGCGTCAGGGGCGGGTCGTTGAGGGTCGTGCCGATGCCGGGACGCCGGGTGTTTGGGGTTCACGGCCGGAACGTGCTGAGGTCGTGGGGGTGACGCAGGAAGTCGAGCGGATCGGCGGCGGTCTCGAAGAAGGCCCGGCGGTATTCGAGCCGGCGCGGGTCGGCGGGGGCCGAGGCGTCGCGGGCGAAGAAGCCCCAGCCGTCGGCGGTGCCCCGGTCCAGCCAGAACGCGACGGAGACGTTGCGGGCGTTGGCGGCCCGGATCATCGCGCGGAAGTGGGTGGCGGCGAAGCCGTCGGGCCGGGCGTCGCCGGTCCACGCCTTGACGCCCGTGCCGGCCTCGCTGAGCCAGACCTGCGTGGTCTCGTCCACGCCGCAGACCCGCCGGGCTTCGTCGAGGAGCGAAACCATCGCCTGGTAGCGTTGATCGAAGTGGTACTGGTGCAACCGCTGTTGCCGTCGGGCGG
This sequence comes from Phycisphaera sp., assembly GCA_028285385.1. Lineage (GTDB taxonomy): Bacteria > Planctomycetota > Phycisphaerae > Phycisphaerales > Phycisphaeraceae > CAZIXN01. The sequence goes on along the minus strand of JANQPR010000193.1, from coordinate 1,139 downwards.
GGTCGGGTTCTTTGGCGATGGCGAGGAGGTCGGGCCGCAGCGCTCGCGGCAGCCTGGGGTTGGCGAGGGCGTCGCGGACGTGGTTCAGGTTCTCGGGTCGGCGGTACCCCGGGCCGTACCAGTTGTACATGTGGATCGCCGGGAAGATCCGGCCGCGGTACATCGCGAACAGCTCGGGGAGGGTGCGTCGCCGGTCGTCGCGCTGGCCTTCGAGTTCGTCGAAGGTGGTGCCGGCCCGGAGGCCTTCGATCCAGACGTGCTTGCCGCTTTGCACGCACAGGGGCATCAGCGCGTCGAGCCAGCCGCCCAGGTCACGCAGGTAGAGCCGGCCCGGGCGGACGGTCTTGCTGCTGGGCGCGTACTCGTTGAACGGCTCGTAGCCCAGGATGTTCGGGTCGTCCTTGAAGTGCTCGGCGATGAGGCGGTGGTCGTGGATGAAGCGCGTCCACGTCGGGGCGTTGCGGGGGTTCCGCCGGGCGACGGGGATCGCGCCTTCGTTGACGCTGTCGTACATCTGGAACCGCCCGCCGCCGTTGGGCTCGTGCGTGTGGCAACTGATGACCATCTTGAAGCCCGCGTCGCTGAGGGCTTCGATGTCGCGGAACCACCGGCTGTCGAGGCCGGCGTCGAGCATGCGGGCGTCCCACTTCACCCGGAGCGTGTCGATGCCGTACTCCGCCAAGCGTGCGCGGAGGTTTTCCGGCGTCCAGCCGTGCGTGAGGTACACCGTGTTGACCGACACCGCCCGCGTCTGCTCGTCGTCCCCCCAGGGCATGACGTTCATCATCCGCGCCGGCAGCGGCCCCTCCTCGGCCATCGCGGGAGCCAACACCAGCCAACACCAAGCAAGGGCCGCCAGCCAACGGAGTTCATGCCTGGCCACACGACTCATCGATCGCTCCCGCGTCGTGAAAGGGTCGGACCCAGCCATGGCTGGGCGGACAGCGTAGTGCGTCCCGCGATCCGCCACCGGTCCCCGCGTTTGGCGAAAGAACCGGGTGGGTTCACGGGTGGGGTTCATCGGAAGGCGGAGCGGGGGAGGCCGCCGGGACGCGACGGGTCGGGCCGGAGCGACATCGGACGGGGTCGGCGCTTCCAGACTCCCGGGGGCGGGGCGTCCAATTTTCCGGGGGTGGGGC
>JANQPR010000149.1 GCA_028285385.1 Phycisphaera sp. | reverse complement strand
GCCCCCGGCGCGATCGCTCCGCCGTGGAACGTGCCCGCGCCGTCGACGAAGTCGACCGTGATCGCGGTGCCGGCGTCGACCACGACGCACGCCTGCTTGAGCACGTCGTACGCCGCGGCGGCGTTGAGCAGCCGGTCCTCGCCGACCAGCGCCTCGCGGTCGAGCTGCCGGCCGATCGGCACGGGCAGGTCGCGCTCGACGCGGTGGATCGCCCGGTCGGTGAGTTTGGCGATCGCGCCCAGCACATGGTCGGCGACGGACGGGTTGACGGACGAGGCGACGATCACGGCGTCGTCGTTGGCCTTCACCGGGTCGAGCGCCTGACGGACGGCGTCGTCGAGCGTGTCGGGCTCGGCGTTGTCGAGGGTGGCGGTCGCGGTGAGCTTGCCGGCCTGGAACGTGCCCAGCCGGGTGCGCGTGTTGCCGATGCTCACTGCCAGGAGGTGTTGCCCCGCCATGCCGTCGCCGCCTCTCGAAGGTCTCACCCACGCGGTCCGTGGTGGTGCGGCACTGTAACCGGCGACGGGGCGGTCTGCGGCAAGGACGCGGCGCTCGCCGTTACGGGCCGCACGCCCCGCAGGGCTTCGCTGTCCGGCACAGCCCGCAGGCTCACGCAGACACCGACACAGATCGTGTTTTTTTCGGCTCCGGGCTCTGGCTTCCCGGAGACCTGAATCGTTTGCTTCGGGTACGTCGAGCCGCGACGCGTGTCACGGCATCACCACGCAACCTCTTGGGGGGGACTGTCCCATGACCAATCCAGCATTCATCAGGCTTTCCACCGGCGTGCTCGCCGCCGCGGCGCTGGCCGCGCCGCCCGCGGTCGGCCAGAACTACGCGCACGACTACCAGGCCCAGGTCGGCGAGATCGCGCACTTCCACGTCGTCGGCCCAGGAACCGAAGTTGCCGGCCAGTCACACAACCCGCAGGGCGACGTGTTCCTCAAGTCCGTCGAGATGCCCAACGGCGAGACGTTCACCCACTTCTACAAACCGATCGCGGTGACCGGCATGACCGTCGGCAGCGGCGACGGGAAACGGGTGGCCGTCAACGGCGGCAGCGACATCACCGTGGGAACGCCCGGCAAGTTCTACGTGGGCAGAGAGGTCAGCGACGGCAACGAGAACGAGCCCACGGCCGCCGACGTCGCCGCGTTCACCCCCCGCGTGCTCGAAGCCATGCAGAGCACGAACCTCAACCACTACTTCGACAACTCCGGACGTAACCCCTACTTCGAGTTCGTCATGGAGTTCGACTTGCCGCTGAAGGACAACGACCCCGACGCGGACGACTTCGGCGAGCTGCTCTACACCGAACGCGGCGCGGGCTTCGGCAACTCGTGGATCACGATCCAGGCCGTCGACGCCGACGGCAACGCGCTGGGCCCGGCGCTGGCGGTCAGCCCGTTCGAGTCCCGCCAGACCAACCCGCCGACGCAGGTCACCAGCAACTCGTCGCAGTACATCGGGGCGGTCTCCGTCGACATCTCCCGCCTCGGCGTCAGCGAGACCAGGTTCCTCAAGGTCCGCAAGACCTCGACGTCCGACGACGGGTACAGCTTCGCGCACCAGTCGCAGGAAGACTTCAACCCCGACTTCAAGTTCATGGCCGTCATCACCCACCCGGACCACATCGCCCAGCGCGTCGCGGGCTACGACTAACCAAACGACCAGACGCGACACGAGCACGGCGCTCGTTGACTCTCTCTCGCCCCGGTCTAACCCTCGTGTTGGCCGGGGTTTTTCGTGGGTGCCGGCGACGGCCGTGAGGTAAACTCAACGCATGAGTACCCGCTGGAGAAAGTGCTCCTTCTTCTATTGCGTCGCGTTGATCGCCACGGGCTGGCTCGCCCCGCTGCCGGCCCAGGCGACGCTCTACCCCAGCTTCGCCGACTTCCAAGGCGAGTTGCTCGGCCTGGGCAACATCGTCGACCCCACGGAGCGCGCCGCCGCCGTCGACACCTTCTGGACCGGCCTCCGCAACGCCGGCGCGGTCCCGTACACGCAGGGCAACCGGTACGCGTTCCTGTACCGCGGCTCGGGCGGGTCGATCGCCTTCCCGGGCGACCTCAACCGGTGGAACCCGACGGACGGCTTGGCGACGCAGGTCCCAGGGACCGACCTGTGGTACCGCCTCGGCACGCTTCCGGAGGACGGCCGCGTCGATTACAAGCTCTACCGCAACGGGGCCTGGCTGCTCGACCCGTTCAACCCGTTGCAGCAGTGGTCCGGCTTCGGGCCTAACTCCGAGCTGCGCATGCCCGGGTACGTCTTCCCTGAAGAGACCGTGCGGCGAACGGGCGTCGAGCGCGGCACGCTCTCGTCCAACCAACGGCTGAGCAGCGCAGCGATCGGCAGCGACGTGAACGTGCGCGTGTACACCCCGGCCGGTTACGACGCGCTCGCCGACCTGCCGACCGTTTACGTCACGGACGGGCACGAGTACGCCGACGACCGGCTCGGGGCGATGACCTCCGTGCTCGACAACCTGATCGATTCGGGTGAACTCCGGCCCGTGATCGCCGTGTTCATCGACCCGCGTGACCCGAACACGGGAACGAACCGGCGCGGCGACCAGCTCGGCGGCAGCGGCAAGGCGGCGTTCTCCGACTTCATCGCCGATGAACTGGTGCCCTACGTCGACGCGAACTACCGCACGATCGACGAAGCCGACCAACGCGTGATCCTCGGCACGTCGCTGGGCGGGCTGTTCTCGGCGTTCATGGGCGCCCGGCACCCGGACGTGATCGCCAACCTCGCGATCCAGTCGCCGGCGTTCTGGTTCGACCCGACCATCTACAACTTGTACGACGACAACACCCCGCTCGCCGACGCCTTGCGGATCTACATGCACACGGGCACGGTGTTCGACGACGGCGGCGGCAGCACCATGGCGGCGCTGCTCAACGACGACGGGTACAACGCCGTCTTCGATTGGGTCAACCAGGGGCACTCGTGGGGGCACTGGAAGGGCGAGCTCGACAGCGCGCTCGTGCACCTGCTCGGCTCGACGCCGATCCCCGAGCCGTCGGCGGCGGTCGCCTTGTTGGCTTTGGCTGTGTTGCGGCGCAACACGGCTAGCGGGCACTAACGACCGGCAATCACAAAATGAGGTTCACGCCGTCTTCCAAGGCTCGCGCACGCCCTTGCCGGCTTCGAGCTTGCCCCAACACGCGTCGAGCAACTCGTCCAAGCCCTGCCGGGTCGCGCTGCTGATCGGCAGCGGCCGGACGCCGATGGCCTCTTCAACCATGTCCTGCGCCGCGGTAATGTCGTCCTCGGTTCCCAGCAGATCGACCTTCGAGAGCGCAACGACCTCGGGCTTCTCCGCGAGCGCCGGGGAGTACCCCTCCAACTCGGCACGGATCGCGCGGTAGTTGGCGACGGGATCACTGCCGTCGGCGGGCTCGACTTCGAGCAGGTGCACCAGCACCGCGGTGCGTTCGACGTGCCGGAGGAACCGGTGCCCGAGGCCCGCGCCGTCGGCCGCGCCCTCGATCAAACCGGGGATGTCGCACAGCACCAAACGCCTGCCATCCCCAAGGTCCGCGACGCCCGGCTGCGGGATCAGCGTCGTGAACGGGTAGTCGGCGATCCTCGGGCGCGCCGCGCTCACCGCCGACAGCAGCGTCGACTTCCCCGCGTTGGGTTTTCCGAGCAGACCCACATCGGCGACGAGTTTGAGCTCAAGCCGCAGCGACAGCTCGGTCCCGGGTTCGCCGGGCGTCGCCTCGCGTGGGGTTTGGTTCACCGCGTTCTTGAAGTGCTCGTTGCCGAAGCCGCCGCGCCCGCCCTCGGCGATCACGACGCGTTGCCCCGACCGGGCCAGGTCGATCAGCAAGTCGCCGGTGTCGTCGTCGAACACCTGCGTGCCCGGCGGCAGGAGGACCTCGAGGTCGTCGGCCTTGGCGCCCCACTGCTGTTTGCCCCGCCCCGGCTCGCCGTCGTCGGCGCGCCAGTGGTGCCGGCCGGCGAAGTCGAGCAGCGTCTCGACGTTGCCGTCCGCGACGAGCACGACCGACCCGCCGTCGCCGCCGTTGCCGCCGTCGGGCCCGCCCTTGGGGATGTACTTCTGCCGCCGGAACGAGACGCACCCGTCCCCGCCCTTGCCGGAGCGCACCTGGATGTGGGCGGAGTCGAGGAACATCGCGGTACGTTACCCCGAGGAGTGTCCACGACGCTCGGGTCAGGCCGATCGCGTGCGAGACGCGGCATCAATCTGGGTTCAGGACAGAGTTACCATGAAGCGGTTGTCCTCACGCCACCAACTGATTCGAGTCACCGGCCTCTTCGTGCTGTCCATCGTGATGGCAGCCCAAGCTGGTGCGGAGCCGGAGAAGCCTGCCGTGACGTTCATTGTTGATCCCGCCGAAGACACCGGGCCGCTGCCGCACTTCTGGACCGCGACGGGTTTTACGCCACCGGGCTTGATGAACAACGAACGGATGCGGGTGCAGCTGGCCCACCTCGGCGGCGTGGCGTTAGCCGGGGTGGAGTGGGTCCGCGCGCACGACCTGCTGACGCTGGTCACCGTCGAGGGCATGGACACCGATCCCCCCGTCTACGACTGGTCTGGCCTGGACGCCGCGTTGGACCAGATGCTCGAGCTCGGGATGCGCCCCTTCTTCGAGGTGATGGGCAGCCCGTCGGGGTTCGCGTTCACGGACATGCGTAGCGACGAGCAGGCCGCGCTCTGGCGGCGGTTCGTAAGCGACCTTGCGCGTCACCTGATCGATCTTTACGGCCAGGAAGAGGTGCGGTCATGGTACTTCGAGGTGTGGAACGAGCCGGATGTGACGCCGTGGTTCAACCACCCCTGGGCGGAAGACGACGTGGAGGGTTTGATCCGTTACTACGACGCGACGTCGGCCGGGTTGATGGACGCCGACCCGGGGCTGCGTTTTGGCGGGCCGGGCACGGCGAGACAGCTCTCGGTGATGTTCACCGGGCTGATGCGGCACCTCGACACGGGCACGAACCACCTCACGGGGCAGTCGCCGCCGCGGTGCGACTTCATCTCGATCCACGTCAAGGGCGGCCCGCCGTCGTGGAAGCCAGCCGACCCGTCGATGGACGCGATCCTCGACGGGCAACGGGAGTTGTACGACTACCTCGCCGAGCACCACCCCCGGCTCGCACGGCTGCCGCTGATCAACAACGAGTGCGACCCGCTGGTCGGGTGGTCGGACCGGCACGACTGGCGGGGCACGTCGTACTACCCGACGTTCGTTGCGCGGTTGGTGCACCGGCAACTCGACGAGATGGTCCGCGGCGAGCCCGAGTTCACGTTGATGAGCAACGACCACGCGTTCCTCGGCGGCTGGGGCCAGCGGTCCGTGATGGTCCCGTTCACCGCCGGCGACGGGGACGAGGGCACGAACCCCGCCGGCGTCTCCATGGTGAAGAAGCCTGTGCTCGAAGGGATGACGCTGCTGTCGCTGCTCGGCGACCGGACCGTGTCGGTGACGGCGCCGGGGACCGAGCCCGGCCCGGATGCGCCGGTGCGCTGCCTGGCGTCGCTTTCGCCGGCGGGCGACCTCGTGCTGATGCTGACGCACCACGACGACAACTCGGCCGCGACGGGTGAAGCGACGGTCCGCATCGAGATTGCCGGAGGCACGGCGGCGTGGTCACGCCTCGCGGTCTGGCGGATCGATCCGCGGCACACGGCTCCCAAACCCGTGTGGGACACGGCGGGCCAACCCGACGTGCCGACCGCCGAGCAGTTGCAGGCGATGCGCGAGGCCGCGGAGCTCCGCGCCGAGGTGTCCGATGCCCCCGACGGGCCAATCACGCTCAATCTCCCGATGCACGGCACGGCGTTGCTCGTGCTCAGCGAGCAACCAACCGACGCACCGCCGGCCCCACGCGGGCTACGGGCGCGGGCGACGACCGGCGTGCACGGCGACGAGGTGCTCGTCCAATGGAACGGCACCGCCGACCCGCGCCGGCTGCTCGGCTACCGCGTCGAAGCGCTATTGCCCGACGGGACGACCCGCGCGCTGCACGAGACGCCGGTCGTTTCAAACTCTCTCGTTCGGCCGCTACCCAACGACGCCGTTGGGATACGCGTGCGTGCGGTCGACCTTTGGGGGCGTTCCGGCGCGAGTGCGAGCGCGCCGATCGCTCGACTGTCGCGTTGAGCCCGATGCAGAACAAAACAACCCGCGCCGTGATCGACGCGGGCCGGCGTTGTTCGGGGTTGTTCGGGGTTGGCGGAAAGGGGCATCGACCGTGTGGTCAGCTTGCTTCGCGCACGTGCACCTTGCGGCCCTGGAACTCGACGGTGCCGGCGGCGGTGGCGAAGAGGGTGTCGTCCTTGCCGAGGCCGACGTTGAAGCCGGGCTTGAACTTGGTGCCGCACTGGCGGACGATGATCGAGCCGGCCTTGGCGGCCTGACCGCCGTAGAGCTTGATGCCGCGGTACTGGGGGTTGGAGTCGCGGCCGTTCTTGGTGGAGCCTTGGCCCTTCTTGTGTGCCATGGTGGTTGCCTTTCGCCGAGGCGGGTTGGGTGCCGAGGGCCCGGTGCCGACAGCACGGCCGGGACTGAGGTTCACATTGGGAGGAATCGCGGAGTTCGACCGGGCGGGGCCGGTGCGGTCTGCCGAGCCCCGAAGGATAGCCGCTGCCGCGTCGTTTGCCAAACAGTCTAAGGCGGGCGTTCCGGGGTCAGCCGGGGACTGGCGCAGGGCGTTGCACCGGCGTGGGCTCCCAGCCGTAGCGCCGGGTGATCGGGGCGTTGTCGATGAGCGTGAATCGGCCGGACAGGTCCTGACGGACCTCGACGCCGGCGAAGTAATCAGCGGCCACCCGCTCGGCGGGCAGGCTGAACTGGTTGTCGTTGACGGCGGCCAGGACGCGGTCGAAACCCGGCGTCATCCCCCGCAGCAACGCGAGGACGAGCGACGCCACGTCGGCGGGCGGGATGTACGCGAAACCCTCGTCGGCGCTGAAGAACTTCTGCCAACCGCGCCGGCGGACCTCGTCGAGTTTCCGCTCCATCGGCCGGCCGGGCTCGCCGCCGATGTACGGCAGCCGGACCACAACGCCCGCGAGTTCGGGGTTGAGTCGGCAGTGCATCTCGAGCAGTTGCTCACCGACCACCTTGCTCAGGCCGTAGTAGTTCGTCGGATAGGCCGGGGTGTTGCCGTCCATGGGCAGATACGGGATGTGCGACGGGCCGAGTGGGTCGTCGCCGATCATGCGCGTCGAGCCCTGGGCCTGGATCGAGCTGAAGAAAACGAGCTTGTTGCAGCCGTGCGCCAGGGCGGCCTCGAACACGTTCGTGTTGGTCGTGACGTTGTCGGTGTAGACCCGCGTCGGCGGGCGGGCGGCATAGCTGTTGGGGTGGTTGGCCATATGCACGACCGCGTCGATCCCGGCCAGGGCGTCGAACACCGCCACCCGGTCGAGCAGGTCGATCACGCGTTGCTCGGTTCGGCCGTCGTCTCGCAGCGTGGTGGACAGCGACAGGTCCAACCCGAGAACGTCAAAACCGGCGTCCGCCAACGCCGGGCACAGCACCCGCCCCACGCCCCCCGCCGACCCGGTCACCGCCACACGCATCCTCAGAGTCTACGGGGCCGGCCGACCCGGGCAATCCGGTGGCCACAGACCCCGGCGGAATCGCCTCAACCGGGGGTTTCTGCGGTCAGCAAAACTCGGACGCCCACGTCGGACTTGAATTTCGGCGGCGGCCGCGTGGATCCCGCGTCCCATATTCCCGCCCGCCGCTGCCGTCGACGGCCGAACGACGGTGGGGAACCGCCCTAAGTCCCGGTGAATGCAACACCTCGCGCAAGCTTGGCTTGCCAGTTCGGGGGGGCCCGGTTAGTCTGACGGAATCGGTGGAGGTGGCCCCGGACGAACGGCGTTCGGGCGCGTACCGCCGCCGCGGAAGTTCTCGGCCCGAAACGACCTAGAGCGAATCTCCAGGTCACTCCGGGCCGCCCCTGCCGCTGACCGGTCGTGCCGTTGGTTCGGTACTCATCGGCTCGGCCGTTCGCCCCCCGCCAAACCCGAGCCGGACCTGCTTTATCGGAGGCCTAGTCTTGCTGAACCGTCCTGCATTTGCGGTTGTTGTGACTTTTTGTGCCGGGCTGAGCCTCGCCCCCGCGCCGACGCTCTGGGCCCAGGCTGAGAACGGTGCCACCGCCGCCGAGCTCTTCGAGAATGGCCTGGCCGACCTGCTCAACGGCGAACTTGAGGCCGCCCGCGACCAGCTCTACCGCGTCGACCCGATGCAGCTGCCCAAAGAGCAGCGCGTCCGGCTGTACGAGGCGCTCAAGCAACTCGACGAGGCCGCCGGCAACGGCGACGCCCCCGTCCTCGACGTCGAGGCTACGCCCGACGCGCCCGACACGATGGAGCAGCCCGCCGTCGAGCAGGTCGACCCCGAGCTCGCCGCTGCCCAGGCCGCGCAGGCCGACCGCCTGAGCGACGCCAACGCCACCCGGGCCAAGGCCTTCCTGGACCGCGCCGCCGAAGAGCTCGCCGCCGGCGACATCGACGCCGCCGAGCGTTCGCTCGAAGCCGCCCGCGACCTCGACGCCAACCTGGGCTGGTTTGACCAGCAGCGCCTGGAAAGCCAGCTCGCCGTGATCGCCGACCAGCGGAGCGCCATCGCCGCCGCCAAGGCCGAGGCCGCCGAACAGGCCCAGGCCGCCGCGGCGACCAGCCCGAGCAAGGCCCCCGCGGCCGAGGTCGCCGTCGCCGAAGCCGAAGCCGCCCGGACCGAAGCCCGCACCGCGATGGAAGACGCGGCGGCGGTCCGCCGGACCGACATCCCGCCGGCCTCGCGCGACCTGTTGGTCCAGGCCCAGAAGGCCTACGCGATGGACCTCGCCGCCAACGCCGCCGAAGCCCAGTCCAAGGGCTACCACGACCTGGCGATCAACATGTACAACCAGGCGAGCCAGCTCGACCCGGACAACGAGCAGATCGCCACCGAACTCGAAGCCGCCCGCAGCGCCGCCGTCGCCGACGAGGCCCCCCTCAGCCCGCTCGAAGAGGAAAGGCAACTCGCGGACCTGCGCTTCCAGGCCGCCGAGACCGCCTACGACGCCCGCATGAACGAGGCCCGCGAGGCCCTTGGCTCAGGGCAGTACGACGCGGCGCTCGACGCGGTCAACAACGCCAAGATCGTCCTCGACCGCAACGCCAGCCTGTACACCACTGCCGGCTACAACCAGGCCCGCGCCGCCGCCAACGACTTGGCGGTCAGCATCCAGCGGCAGCAACTCGCGGCGACCCAGCAGCAACAACTCGACGACGAGCGCGAACGCGAACGGCAGGAATCCATCGCCGCCCGCGAAGCCGAGCGGGAACGACGCGAGACCACCCGCGCCCTGTTCCGGGACGCCCGCGACCTGCAACGGCAGATGCGTTACGAGGAAGCGCTTGCGCTGATCAACCAGGTGCTCGCCCTCGACCCGCAGAACGTCGAGGCCCACGCGGTGCAGATGATCCTCGAGGACATGATCATCCTGCGTGACCAGGCCGACTTCAGCCGCCGCCGGAACCTGATGATCTCCCGGCAGACCACGCTGAACCTTGAAGCGACCATCCCGTACGACGACCTGCTGGTCTACCCGTCCGACTGGCCGCAGCTGACGCAGCGCCGCCTCGAAGCCCTCGACGTCACCGGCGGCGAGTCCCGCCAGAACCGCGAGGCCGCCCAGAAACTCGACACCCCGGTCCCGATCAACTTCGAGGCCAACCCGCTCGAAGCCGTCATCAGCTACCTCCGCACCACCACGGGCGTGAACATCTTCGTCAACTGGCCGGCGCTCAACCTCGAGGGCATCGAGGAAGACATGCCGATCACGCTCCAGCTCTCCGACGTCTCGGCCCGCAACGCCCTCGAAAAGGTCATCCAACTCGCCAACGCCGGCGCCGGCGGGCCGCTGAACCCGGCCACCTTCTCCATCATCGACGGCGTCGTCGAGATCTCCACCCAGTCGGAACTCAACCGCACGACCGAGGCCCGCGTCTACGACATCCGCGACCTGCTCGTCCAAGTGCCCAACTTCGAGGACGCCCCCGAGTTCGAGCTCTCCGACGCCCTCGAGAGCGGCGGCACCGGTGGCGGTGGCGGCGGTGGCGGCGGCTCCATCTTCGGCGACAGCGAGTCCGAGGACGACGACGACCAGCCCACCCGCCAGGAGCTCATCGATCAGATCCTCGAGTTGATCCAGGACTCCGTCGGCACGCCCGACGAGTGGCTCAACCTCGACTCCACCATCCGCGAGCTCAACGGCAACCTCATCATCAAGACCACCCCGCAGAACCACCGGCAGATCGTCGGCGTCCTCGGCGACCTCCGCGAGCAGCGCGCCACCCAGATCAACGTCGAGGCCCGCTTCCTGCTGGTCGACAACAACTTCCTCGAAGAGTTCGGCATCGACCTGGACTTCCGCTACAAGGCCTCGGGCAAGTTCGCCCCCACTGTTGTCGAGCAAGACTCGTTCAACATCGCCCAGCGCGTCGCCTCCACCCTCACGCCGTCCCGATTCCTCGGCGGCGACGGCATCGCCCCGCCGAACGCCCTGTCGCTGGGCGTCAGCTTCATCGACGACCTCGAGGTCGACCTCCTGATCAACGCCACGCAGGCCCACAACCGCTCGCTGACCCTGACCGCCCCCCGGGTCACGTTCTTCAATGGCCAGCGGGCCTACGTCCTGGTCGCCCGGCAGTTCGCCTTCATCTCCGACCTCGAGGCCGTGCCCGACGCGAACGCGTTCGACATCACCGTCTCGACCGTGAACTCCGGCGTCGTGCTCGACGTCGAAGGCACCGTCTCCGCCGACCGCCGCTACGTCACCATGACCATGCGGCCCTCTCTGGCGACCCTCGCCCAGATCCCGATCGATGAGATCCAGATCTTCGGCGCCTCAGATGGCGGCGACGGCGGGGCCGGCGCCGTCTTCGAAGGCACCATCCAGCTCCCCGAGCTCGAGGTCACCCAGGTCCGCTCCACCGTCAGCGTCCCCGACCGCGGCACCCTCCTGCTCGGCGGGCAACGACTCGTCGGCGAGGTCGAGATCGAGGCCGGCGTCCCCGTCCTCTCCAAGCTCCCCGTCCTCAACCGCCTCTTCACCAACAACTCGGTCGTCAAGGACGAACGCACCCTGCTCATCCTCATCAAGCCGACCATCATCCTCCAGTCCGAGCAGGAAGAGCTCCTCTTCCCCGGCCTCAACGACGACCCCGCGAAGTTCAACGTCGGCAACACGTTCTGACCCATTGCCCCGGTCCGATCCCCAAACCCCGCCTCACCCGGCGGGGTTTTTCTTTTGCCGGGACTCATCCACAACCTCGCGGCGAACGACGGCGACAGGCTGGTCTCATTAGGATGCGGCGATGCACGGGCTCCGCGATCACGCCTATCTAGTGACCGGTGGCGCAAGTGGCATCGGGGCCGGCGTCGTTCGACGGTTGCTGGAAGATGGCGCCCGGGCCGTGGTGCTCGACCTCAACCAACCGGGTGACCCGAACGACACGGCAGGCTTTCCCCGCGACCGAGTCGTTTACGAGCGGGGCAGCGTGACCGACGAAGAACGGGTCGCCGCCGCGGTCGCGACCGGCGTCGAAGCGTTCGGCCGGCTCGACGGCGTCGTCAACAACGCCGGCCGGCTGCTCACCGCACCGGTCGATCAGATCGACTTCGACGAGTGGCGGGCGATGCTCGACGTCAACGTCGGCGGCTACCTGCTCGCCGCCAAACACGCCTGGCCGCACCTGCGCAACGCGGGCGGCGGCGCGATCATCAACTGCGCCTCGATCATGGCATACAACAGCGCGCCCGGCGCCGCAGCGTATTCCGCCGCCAAGGCCGCGGTCCTGGGCCTCACCCGCGCGATCGCCAACGACGGCGCCCCGCTGAACATTCGCTGCAACGCCGTGTGCCCCGGCACGGTTGACACCCCGATGCTGCACCGCTACCTCGACGACAAGCCCGACCCCGACGCCGAGCGAGACCGGCTCACGGCCATGTACCCGTTGGGCCGGCTCGGCAAGCCGGGAGACGTCGCCGCACTGGTCGCGTTCCTGCTCAGCGACGACGCCGCGTGGATCACCGGGCAGGACTTCGTGATCGACGGCGGCTTCCTCGCCCGCGGCACGAACGACTGACGCGCTTCGGTCGGAACTGTTTCTACCTCGTTCTTGTCATGCCGCGTATTACCGACATCACGGCCACCGTCACCCGGCCCGCCACCGAGAACCTGGTTGTGGTCCGCGTCTTGACCGACGAGCCGGGGCTACACGGGCTGGGGTGCGCCACATTCACGCAACGCTACACCGCGGTCGTCGAAGCCATCACGCGGCACCTCCGCCCCCTACTGCTCGGTCGGGACGCCGACCGGATCACCGAGCTCTGGCGACTGATGCACTTCAACGGGTATTGGCGTGGCGGCCCGGTGCTAAACAATGCGATCTCCGGGATCGACCAGGCGTTGTGGGACATCAAGGGCAAGGCGGCGGGGCTGCCGGTTTACCAACTGCTGGGTGGCAAGGTCCGCGAGGCCGCCGCCGTGTACCAGCACGCCGCGGGGCCGGACCCAGAATCGCTGGTGCGTTCGGTGCGGACGATCGTGGAGCGCGGCGTCCGGCACGTGCGCTGCCAGATCGCGGCCGCCCCGCACGCCTCGGCCGAGACGCTCGCCGCCAACGTTGCGGGCTACGGCGGGCTCGGCCAGACAGCCCGACGCCCCGACGGCGCGTTGCCCGGTGCGTACTTCGACCCCGCGGCTTATGAACGCGAAGTTCTTGCCGGTCTCGAGGCCCTGCGGAGTGAACTCGGTGACGGAGTTGAGTTACTTCACGATGTCCACTCCCGGCTATCGCCCGATCAGGCGCGGCGGTTCGCGCGCGACCTCGAGCCGTACCGGCTGTTCTTCCTGGAAGACCCGCTCCCGATTGAGCTGCTGCACCGCTTCGTCGACCTCCGCGCGGCGACCGTGACGCCGCTCGCCGTGGGAGAACTCTTCACGCAGCCGTCGCAGTGGCTGCCGTTGGTCACCGGCCGGCAGATCGACTTCCTCCGGCTGCACGTCTCGGCCGTGGGCGGGCTGACCCCGGCGATCCAGGCGGCGCAGCTGTGTGAGGTGTTCGGCGTCCGCACCGCTTTCCACGGGCCCAAGGACACGTCGCCCGTGGGGCACGCGGCGCAGCTCCACCTCGACGTCGCGACGCCGGCGTTCGGCATCCAGGAGTTCGCGCCGTTCAACGCCGCCGAGCACGAAATCTTCACGGGCCTGCCGGAACTACGCGACGGGTATCTGTACCCGAACGATCAGCCGGGCCTGGGCATCGAGATGGACGACAAAGCCGCCCGCCGGTACCCGCCGCAGAACCCGGTGATCCGCTGGACCCAGGCACGCCTGCCCGACGGCGGTCTCAACCCACCATGAACCGGCGTGGTCATTGGGGACGACAGGCGCACAAAAAAACCCGCCGCTTCCGCGACGGGTTCTTGTGATTTCGGGATCGTGCCTTTGGCAGATGAACAGTTGGGTAGTGCCTTCGCCATGCGTCGCCGCATGACTTTCCGTTCTCGAGGGGCCGTCCTCACGGACGACTCGGACGGACGAGGGTGTGTTGACGGTCACCGGGTGGTTCGCACCACGCCCGGGGCAGATCCCAAAAGATCCGCTCCGGGATGGACCGGTGTCTACGTGTATCCCGTAGAAAGGAGGTGATCCAGCCGCAGGTTCCCCTACGGCTACCTTGTTACGACTTCGTCCCAGTCACCGAGCTCACCGTAGGGACCACTGAATCGTGGCCACTTCGGGTGCTCCCGGCTCCCATGACGTGACGGGCGGTGTGTACAAGGCTCAGGAACTTATTCACCGCGTCGTAGCTGATACGCGATTAC
>JANQPR010000145.1 GCA_028285385.1 Phycisphaera sp. | reverse complement strand
GAGCAGGGCGACCTCGACATCGTCCTCCAGAACTGGGGCACGGGCACGTTCACCGGCGACGAAGCAGCGCTCGTGGGCGGCGGCCCCTTCGACGGCACCGTCGACCAGAACGAACTCGACGGCGTCCTGCAGAACTGGGGCTCGACGAGCGCTCCGGACTTCGACGGCAATGCCGTTCCCGAGCCGGCCGCGCTATCAACGCTGCTGGGCATCGCCCTGCTGCGGCGACGCGGCCGTCGGGATTGACGCCGCGATTCACCATCCAGCGTCGACCGGGGTGGTCCCGGTCGGCGTTTTTCCCGATGTTTGCCCCGCCGATGCATTCACGACGCCACCCGCGAGCCGACATGACTGCTTCGATCCTTCGCCTCGGGATGCTAAGCCTGATCCTCCACGGCGCGGCCGCGGCGGCTGCCGACCGCCTGCCCGGCCACCCGCGGCTGATCGCCACGCCACATCGCATCGCCGAGATCCAATCGCTGCGAGAGAACGACCCGCTGCTGCAGCGGATGTTCGACCGGCTGATGCGCGACGCCGACGTGTTGCTCGATCAGCCGCCGCACACGGTAAAGCGCAAAGGCTCGGGCTACCTGCGAGACGCGCGCGAGTATTTCAGGCGGGTTACGACGCTCGCGTTGGCATACCGCTTCTCGGGTGATGACCGCTACGCCGACCGGGCTGAGGCCGAGATGCTCGCGGCGTGCCGGCTCGAGACGTGGCACCCCAGCCACTCGCTTGGCGTCGCGGAGACGGCCGCCGCCGTCGCCCTGGGCTACGACTGGCTGCACGGACAACTCGACCCCGCGTCACGGGACGAGATCGTCGAGCGATTGATCCAGCTGGGCTGCGAGCCGTTGAGCGCGCGCGACAACTGGTGGCGCCGACGGACCCACAACTGGAACTCGGTGTGCCACGCCGGGCAGCTGCTCGCGGCGCTCGCCGTGGCCGACCACGACCCACGTTGGCTCGAGACGGCGGTGCGCGACGTGAAGTCGAGCAACGTCAAGGCGCTCGAGGTCTACGAACCCGACGGCGTCTACCCGGAAGGCCCCGGCTACTGGGCCTACGGCACGACGTACCAGGCCATCCTCTTGGACGCCCTCGACACGGCGCTCGGCACCGACCTCGGCCTGCTCAACGGGGACACCGCGTTCGAGCGGACGTACCTCTACCGCCGGCACGTGATCGGGCCGACCGGCGCGACGTTCAGCTACGCGGACCTGTCCCCGTTCCGTGGGGCACAGGTCGGCCTGCTCTGGTTCGCGCGACGGATCGACAACCCTTCCGCAGCGGTAGACCTGCCGGCGTACGTCGGCCTCGTCCAAGACGGGCCGACCAAGGAAGAGCGGTTCTACAGCTTCTCCGTCCTGTGGTGGCCGGATTGGTCGAAGGCGACCGCGGGCCCGGCTCCGCCGACGAGTTGGCTCGGCCGGGGCCCGGTGCCGGTGGCGTTGTTCCGCGGCGGTTGGGACGACGCCGACACGATGTTCCTCGGCGTCAAGGGCGGGGCCGCCAACGCGAACCACGCCCACATGGACAACGGCACGTTCGCCCTGACCGCCGACGGCGTCCGGTGGGTCCAGGACCTCGGCGGCGAGCACTACGAACCGATCCGCAAGGCCGGGTTCGACCTGTTCCGCATGGAGCAGGGCAGCGACCGGTGGAAGCTACTCCGGAACCACAACCTGTACCACAACACGATCACGCTCGATCGACAGGAACACCGCATCGACGGCCACGCCGACATCACACACTTCGCGCCCGAGTCGCCGGGGGTTCAGCCGGGGCAAGCGCACGTCGACCTCTCGGCCACGCTTGGTCTGCCGCCGCGCAGCGCCGAGCGCCGGGTCGTCTTTGACTCGGTTGATCGCGGCGTCCGAGTGACGGACCGGCTGACCCGGCTGCCAAAGGGGACGCGCGTCGATTGGACGCTGATGGTGTTCGGCGAGCCTTCGCTGGCGGACGACGGCCGCTCCGTCGTGCTGCGCGAAGCCGGCCGGTCTCTGCGGATTGACGTGAACGAGCCGTCGGGCGTTCGCTTCGAACTGACCGAGGCCAAAGGCCAACACCCCGCCGAGGCCGAGAACCCCGGCATCCGCCGCCTGTTCCTGTCGTTTACGCCCCCGGCGTCAGACGCGTTGATCGACGTGGAACTGCGTCCCGGCGAAGAATGAAATCGGTCCGTTGCTCGCTGTTGACATGCCACGCCCTCGCACCCCCAGCGCGACCGTCAACGGCGACGAGGCAGACCGCTCCGGCTCATCCGGCTACACGCGACGCGGCGTGTTGGCTACGGGGATCGTTGGAGCGGCCACGCTGGGCGTCCCGGGCCTCGCCGACGCTCACCGGGCGACAAACCGCCACCCGCCGATGCGGCCGAACTTCCTCCTGCTGGTCTGCGACCACCTCAGCCCGCGGGTGATGGGCTGCTACGGCGACACGGATTCCGCCACGCCGGCGATAGACGCGCTGGCCCGACGCGGCGTGTGCTTCGACCGGGCGTACACCACCGTCCCGCTGTGCCAGCCCGCCCGCGCGTCGTTCTGGACCGGGCTCCACCCGCACCAGTCCGGCGTCCAATCCAATGGCTCCCCCAACGCCTACCCTCACCGGCACCGCTACCTCGACGAACCCGTTCCGGCCGACGTGCCCACACTCGGGAGCCTCTTCCGCGACGCCGGATACACCACCGCCCACTTTGGCAAGACCCACGACCGCGGCGCGTTGCGCGGGTTCGACTGCGCCCCCGAAGGCGAGCTGCCCGTCGAGGGCGACCCGCGGTACGTGCTCAACCACGACACCTTCCGCGACCGGTTCACCACCGACCGCTGCGAACGGTTCCTCCGCGAACACGGCCATCGACCATTCTTTGCCGTCGCCGACCTGAACAACCCGCACAACATCTGCGGCTGGGTCGGCGCGCATGCCGGCACTCCCACCTTCGCCGACACAACGGAGCCACTGCCCGAGCTGCCGCCGAACTTCGAGGTCGACGACTGGGGTCGGCGGCCCGAGCCCGTTCGGTACCTCTGCTGCTCGAACAACCGGCAGCAGCAAGCCGCGCACTGGGACTCCACCGCGTGCCGGCACTACCTCGCAGCGTTCCGTTACTACTCCCGTCTCGTAGACCGGGAAGTCGCCCGGCTCCTCGCCGCGCTCGCACAACGGCCCGACGCCGACCGGACCTACGTGATCCTGATGTCGGACCACGGCGACGGGCTCGCCTCGCACCGACTGGTGACCAAGCAGGTCGCGTTCTACGAGCAGCTCATGCGGGTGCCGTTCGTCGTCGCGGGTCCGGGGATCGACGCGCAACGAAAGCCGATCGACACGCCCCTGGTTTCTTTGCTTGACCTCTTGCCGACCTGCGCCGACCTGGCGGGCATCCCCATCCCAGACGGAAAGCCCGGCCTGTCGCTGAAGCCTTGGCTGCGCGGCGAAACGCAAACGGACTGGCGTCAATACGTCGTCGGCGAATGGCTGACCGAGTGGGGCCACACCATCAACCCCGGGCGCATGCTGCGGGGCGAGCGGTTCAAGTACGCGTGCTACCGCGGCGGCCGCCACGGCGAGTTGCAGGAAGAACTCTACGACCTTGACGCCGACCCTTGGGAAACGCGGACTCTACACACCGACCCGGTCCACACGGCGACGCTGAGCCGCTGCCGTGAGGAACTCGCCGCCCACTGCGCCGCGACCGATGACTCATGGACGCGAGCGCCGGTGGTCGTGCGCCCCGGCTCCCGCCGGCACGCCCCGGGCTTCCTGAACCACACGGGCCTCTCCGAGCCGCAACGCCACGCCAACGCGAGTGCCCCGCGCACTTGACCACGGACCGCTAACCGCCCCGCGGCACACATCCGCAAAATCTAAAGCCGCCGGTGCTCTTCGGCCACCCTGCCGCCGAGCGATTGCCGCATAATCGAAACGTCTGGCACGACGTTCCTGCCGGATGCGCCGTTGACTGCCTCCTGCGCCGCGTGCGGACGCGGCCCCCATCGTCATGCATCTGTGCCGTGTAGCCCCGGTCCTGCAAACCGCCGTGGTCCTCGCCGCGTTGGGCCTGCTCATTCCGGATCAGGCCGCCGACGCCGAGGTACCCACGGAGGAGCCGGTCGACGCGCCGCGGGTGGTTCACGTCGCGCCGGTCGCACCACACATCCTTGCGCTCGAGATCCACGCCGGGTCGATCCCGCCCCGCGCGCAGACGCCCTACACCCCTCAACCCGGCGACGAGATCAAGCCGCACCAAGACCACCGAACACTCGCCTGGTTGGACGGCAAACTCAGCGTGCAGAACGAGCACTGGGCGCTGCACCGCGACGTGGACGGGCAGACACTGCCGGTCGCATTCATCACCGCCGACCGTCGGCACGTCTGGCCGTTCGAGGCCGTGGTCGGCACGCCGCTCGACGAAGCCGCCGCCGACCAATCCACCAGCTACGCCGTTTCATCCGACACCGACCCGAACTACGCGGACGCCACCACACCTCTCGCGGTCCACCGCAAGAGCAAGCCGCGGCAACTCGCCGACCCCGACAAGCAGCCGGCCATGCTGCACCGGGTCTACCTGGAGTTGCCACACGCGTTGCGCCCCGGCGGCTCGTACACGATCACGCTGCATGGCGTTGACACCACCGAACGATCAGTCGCCTTCAGCCACCGGCCTCGGTCGCATCGCACCGAGGCGCTGCACGTCAGCCAGGTCGGCTACCGCCCTTCCGACCCGCACAAGGCCGCGTACCTCTCGCTCTGGCTCGGCACGGGCGGCGGCGTGAGCTACGACCACGCCACCGCGTTCGAACTGCTCGACGGCCAACAGCAAACCGTCTTCACCGGCCCGGTCCGACGCGTCAAGGCACTCGGCGAGAATGAACGCCTCAAAGACGAGAAAGACTACGCCAAGACCGCGGTCTACCGGCTCGACTTCGGTGCGTTCCAGCGTCCCGGCACCTACACCGTTCATGTCCCCGGCATCGGCGTCAGTGCGCCGTTCCGCATCGACGGCCACGCCTGGCGCGACGCCTTCGCCGTGTCGATGCTCGGGCACCTGCACCACCGCAGCGGACTTGAACTCGGCCCACCTCTGACGGATTACCATCGGCCTCGCCCCTTCCACCCCGAAGACGGCGTGCGCGTGTTCCAACTCGACGCGACGATGCTCGACGGCGAGTCCGCCGCGGTCAACGCGTCGCTGCGCCGGCTCACCGACGACGGCAACGCGCCACGCGACGACTGGCCCGACCCCAACGCAGACGCCTGGGGCGGCTACATGGACGCCGGCGACTGGGACCGCCGCAGCCCGCACCTCGACACGACCTACCTCCACCTCGAGTTGCTCGAGTTGTTCCCGGCATACTTCGAGCGGCTACCCCTCCGCATCCCCGCTGAAGAGGCCAACAACCACCTGCCCGACCTGCTCGACGAGGCGTTGTGGAACCTGGCGTTCTACCGGCGGGTGCAACACGACAACGGCGGCGTACCCGGCGGGGTCGAGTCGACCGCCCACCCACGCTGGGCCGAGGCGTCGTGGCAAGAAAGCCTCGGCGTGGGCCTGTTCGCGCCGGACCGGGTGACGTCGCTTCGATTCGCCGCCGCCGCCGCGAAAGCCGCACGGCTGCTGCGCCCGCACGACGCCGCGTTGGCCGACGACTACGAGAACGCGGCAGAGAAAGCATGGGCTTGGATACACCGCAACGACGAAGCCGCCGCAACCGCACGCACGGACCTCGGCCGGTACACACTCGCCGCGGTCGAGCTTTTCTGGACCACCGGCGAAGCACGCTGCCTCCCCGATCAAGACAGCCTGAGGCAAGCGATCCACGCCAACGAAACGGTGGCGTTCGTGTGCGCCCGCCTGCCGGAGCAGCACAAGCATGAAGTGTTACGCGCCGCGGCACGGCAACACGTCATCAACCTCGCCGACCGCGCAATCGCCTTTGCGGAGGGCAACCCCTTCGGCCTCGCCACGCCGCACACCGACCTGCCGGCCATGGGTTACGTCGGCTATCTCAGCGTGCCGGGGATGATCTCGCGCGTGCTGCCCCGGGCCCACTTCCTCACCGGCGACGAACGCTACCTCGCCGCCGCGGTGCGCTCGGCCGACTTCTCTGTCGGCGCCAACCCCGACAACCTGATCTACACCACCGGGCTCGGCTGGAACGCGCCGCGGTTCCCGCTGCACATCGACAGCCGCATCACCGGTCAACCCGCGCCCGCGGGCATCACGGTGTACGGCCCGTGCGACCCGGCGGAGTCGTGGGACTTCACCGAGTGGATGCACCGGTGGTTCCTAGGCGACATGATGACGCCGGACTCACGCACCTGGCCCATGTACGAGTCGTACGTTGACGGCGCGCGTTGGCCAGCCGTGAACGAGTACACGGTGCACCAGACGCTCGGCCCGACGAGTTACACCTGGGGCTACCTCGCCGCACGGCCGGCTCTGCAGCAAAGGATCGACGACCAATGAAGCTCGCCCACCACGCGATGACCTGGGAAGGCTGGTGCCACCGCAACAACACGGAAGTCGACGCCGCGGCGGTGTTCCGCGAGGTCGCCGAAGCGGGCTACGCCGGCGTCGAGATCTCACCCAGTGAAGTCTGGGGAACTCCGGAAGCGGCGCGGGCCCGCGCCGAGGAGAACGAACTGACGATCGCCGCGGTGGCGACGGCGGTCGCGGCCGTGCCCTACGAGCCGAGTCACGCCGAGTTCAAGGCCGCCTGCACCACCGCACGAGCGCTCGGCGTCGACACGCTCATGCTCTGCGGCGGTTTCCTAGGCACCAAGCGGCGGGTCAACCTGCCGGACGACATCCCGACTTTTGCGGGGGTGTTGCGAGAGTGCTGCCGCGTCGTCGACGATCACGGGCTGACCGTCGCGTTCCACCCCCACGTCGGCTGCCTGATCGAGACCACCGAACAGACCGAGCAGCTCCTCGACACGGGCCTGGCCGATGCGCCGCGGTTCGCGCTGTGCATGGACACCGGTCATCTCGCCGCGGTCGGCAGCGACCCGCTCAGCTTTGTCGATCGCTTCGGCAATCGCATCGCCCACGTCCACCTCAAGGACTGGCACGACGCACCCGGGGCCGGTCAGTTCGTCGAACTCGGCGCGGGCAACGCAGGCCTCGATTTCGCCGCTATCACCGGCCGACTCGCGTCCGTCGGGTATGACGGCTGGTACGTCGTGGAGACCGATCGCTGCGCCGGCACGCCCGCCGAGTCCGCGGCTCAGTCGCGGCAGCACCTCGACGCCGCCCTCGGCGCGGCCACGTGACGCCCCGACGCCGTTGCTTCAGACGTGGCTCCGATCAAAATAGCCACCGATCGCATCGACCGCCTGCGCCACGAAGCGCTCCGGGTCGGTCGGCTCGATCGGCCGGTACGACCGCGACGCCCGCTCCCACCACAGGTGCCGGGAGAACTCGACGGTGTGCGCCAGTGCGCCGGTCAACTGCGCGAAATACGACGTGAAGCTCCGGCCCGCGGTGTCGTGTTGCCAGTACTGCCCGGGTTCGGTGTGGTCGGTGTGGTCGTACATCCAATCGACAAACGACCGTTGACGGTTGACGTAGTCAACCCCGGCCGAATCCGGGTGAACCGTGTAGCAAGCGCCCGACGTGTGGGCCCGGTCCCAGCCGTTGTGCAGGTCCAGCGCGAGCCCGTAGCGGCGACCGGCCTCGAGCTCGGCCTCAATGAACGACCTCACGGCCGCGACCTCCGGCCAGGTGCCCTCGTGCCAGTCGCGGTTCGGGTTGCGGTCGCGCACACACGCCGACGAGCGCGGGCCGACGTGGTAGCCGACGCCGTAGCGCAGGCCGCCGATATCGACCGCGGGCACGAACTGCCAGGTCAGCCGCGACGCCGCTTCGGACGCCTCCCTCGCCGCCAACCGCCGAGCCATGGCGTCGATCACGATCGGCCCCGTGTACTCCGTGACGTGTTGGTACGCCTGCACCCAGACCGTCGGTGCCCGCGCGTCACTACCTGCAATAGTGACCGCGTGGATCGGCAGGCCTTCTCTGCTCCGGCCGATCTCGTCGACGACGCACGCGGGTTGCTCGCGGGCCCAACCGATCAGCGACCGGTGCTCGGCCCAGGTGTACGGCCGTTGCGTCGCGACCACACCTGGCCCGGACAACACCACCGATGCCGTCTCACTTCCCTCATCAACTCCAACATTGATTAACCGTTCCCACCTTTCACCGCCCCGCGGCAGGAAGACGCAGCAACGGTGCAGGACCCGGACGAACGAGTCCGGCGCCGTCATCCGCCGCGCGATCTCCGGCTCGAACCCGACCGGCACATCTTCACCCCTCCAGCGACGCGGCCACGCCACAGTCAGCTTCACCGGGAACTCGTCGGCGTCGCCCGACACCCGGACTCCGCACGCGAAGTGTTGCGTGCCGGACACCGTGGAAAACGGCCGGCAGAAGATCGAGCCATCACGGCGCCGTTCCACATCGCAGGGCGTGCCCCCGTCGAACAGGTAATCCACTTCCAGCATCGGGGGGCTCGCTCCGTCAACAACCGAACAGCGCACCAGACTCAGCCCGTTCCCGCGGCGTGCTCGTCGACAAAGTGCTCCCACGTCGTTCGTTCGCCAACGCCGTCGGGAATCCGGGCCAGCACATCGTGATATCGCGGGTCGAACCCGGACGCCAGCCGGAACAACGGTGCCGACGATCGCGGGTCCCACTTCGAACCCGGTTGATACGCCGGGTCCCCCGTCGCGGCGCGGTCCTGGTCAAGGCCGATTTCCGAACCGGCCCACTCGCCACGCTCCTTCTCGCCAACCGAGTAAGGCACCATGTAGTCCACGCTCTTGCGGATCGAGGCGCCGCCTGGGGTCTGTTCTCCCCAGAGGTCGACCCCCAGCGGCCGTAACAGCGCGGCGATTGTTAGTTGCGACTGCACGAAGCTGCGGTGGTAATGCATCGCGTCGCGGTACTCGAGGTCGTAGCTCGTGCCGTCGGAGCGAAGGCCCGCGGCGAGCAACGCGCGGGCCGCGGTGATCAACGGTTCAAACTTGTCCTCGTGCCCCAGCAGCCGCGCTGACGCGACACAGAGCGCGATGTGCCGGGCGTGCCCGTTGGCTCGGCCCGGCGCGAGCGCCCACTTGTACCGCGACGTGAACATCCGGTCGGTCCACGCCCGCAGCTTGTCCTGAACCGGTCGGTCGAAGGCATCACCGTGCAAGGCAAAGGCCACCAGAAGCGGCGAGGTCTTGACATCATTCACCGCGTTGCCCGTTGGGCGGTATGTGCCGGCCCACGCGTCGACGTACGCGCTGAGCGCTGCGAACGTGTCGTCGTTAGGCGCCACGGCCTGCAGCCACGCCAGTCGGTAGATGTGGGGCGTGTCCGCGAGGTGCTCGACGGTGTGGATGCGTTCGGGGTCGTTGCTCACCCGGCCTTCGTAGATCAACTCATTAAGGGGCCGGGGCCCCTGGTCGCCGTGGGCCGCGATCCGACGCCTGAGTCCGTGAACCAGCGCCTTAATCTCCGGCCGAGTCGCCGCCTGCTCGCGGAACCACGCGGCGTCGCCGGGACGGGGCAGCACCAAAGTCGGGCTGCTGAACTCTACGAAGCGTGACTCGGTCGCGTGCCCGGGGTGCGGCCACGCCGAACGCGTCGCGATCAGGCTCAACGCCCCGGCCACGAATCCCCGACGGCTGAGGGTGGGTTCTGTTCGATTCATCCGTTACCTCACTTCCGAACAAGTAAGACACCAGGCGGGCCGGTCGCTCATGGGTGGAAAGAGACACCCTGCGCGTGGCGCGTCAGCAGCGTCATGTCGTCGGCGTTGCGCACCAAGCGATCGCCGATGCGGAAACGTTCGAACGACACGCCTTCGACCGTGTGCTCCGCGTCGTAGCCGCCGATCAGGTTCAGCGTGTTGTAGATGTCCGGCAGCGTCCGGACGTCGCGGAACGTCACGCCGCGGACCCGGCCACGCACCGGGTCACGCGACCAGCGCGAGTCAAGGATCATCAGGTCGACGCAACGGCTGTACATGTGTTCGACGCGGATGTCGTCGAACAAGACACCGGAAATCGTCGCACGGTCCCCCGCGTGGATCGAGAACACCGCACCGTCGCCGTGCGCTGCCAGCACGTCGATGTCCCGGAACGTGACGCCGGAGATCGAGTCCGCAATGGTTTCGAAACCGATCTCCATCGCGTTGCCCGCGCGCGCGTTCCAGAACGCGCACGACTCGACCACAACGTCGGCCACGTCGAAACGCCCCTCCAGGTCGGCAAACCCCGGGTACACGGGGCAACACGCCTTGACGGCGACACAGTCGTCGTTGTTCCGCAGGAAACATCGCTCGATCCGCACCCGCCTGCTGCCGACGATGTCGACGCCGTCCGAGCCGACCGGCTCGCCGATCTGGCGAACGCCGACGACGCGGACGTCTTCGCAGTTGCAGATCAGCAGCATCCACGTCGGCGGTCGCGTCATGACCAGGTCACGCACCTCGACCCGGCGGCACGCGTCGAGTTGGATCAGCTTGTAGCGCGGCTTGCCCGGCGTCGCGTACCAACCGCCGTCGAGAATCCCCGCCCCAAGGATCCGTACGTCCTCTGCACCATGCAAGTGGAACGCGCCGCTGACCACCGCGCCGGGCTCGAGGTACAACGTCTGCCCGCTCGCGATGCGCATCACCCCGACCTCGTGCACCCAGCCGGCTTCGAACCAGGTCACCGCCGGGTCGTCGCGGTCCGGCACGCCCGGGGCTTCCAGCGGGTCGACGTACAGGAACAGCGGCGCGACGCCATCGATCTCGACACAGACGTTCGCCGGCCCGTGCAGCGTGAACCGCAGACAACCGCCTTGCACGGCCTCATCCACGCCGAGCCGGCTCGGTTTGACTTCTGCCCCCGTGATGTCGTGCGCGACCCGGACGCAGACCTCCACCGGACCACCGGTCGCAAACTGTGCGAACGCGGTCTCGTTGAGCGCGAACACCTGAACCGCTTCGCCCTCCACCTCTACCCGGTGCGCGGCGCTGGCCGGCAAGTAGCCCGGCGTGTTGTAGCGGCGGACCACGGCCACGGCGTTACGACTCCCCCCGTACGGTTTCCGTGCCCCCCCGCGTCGCCGCCAACCCCGTATACGTTACGACCTCGATGCCGCGCTCGCGGATCGCGTTCTTCACCGCGTCGTCGCAGAACACCTCTCGCTGTCGGCTGCGCTCCGAGGCGAAACGCTCGCCGGGGTAACCCAGCCGGTGTAAACCCCGTGCGTCTTCATCGTCGAACACGGGGTGGCCTAGCAGCAGGAAGTCACCGCTCGGCAAATCTCGCAACGCCGACGCCACCCCGGCCACGTAGTCCAGGCACGACGGCCCGAACGGAAGTTGCACCTGTTGCCCATCGAGATGTGGCAGGTAGACCAGCCCGTGATCGTCGGCGAGTTCGGCCAAGACATCGCGCACCCCGTTGACCCAGCCGACGCCCATGTGTTCATCGACATACGCGACATCGAAGCCAACTCGGCGCAATCGCTCGAGCTGGGTGGACAACTCCCGGCGTGCTTCATCCATCGAGGGATCGAGTCGACGAAGCGCGTCGAGGTCACGCGGGAAACACCCCGATTCGTCGACCAGGCTGGGCACGGCGTCGGGCCCGAGCAACGGGCCCCATCGCGGGTGGTCCCATTCGCTGGTCAGCGTCGCGTGCAGGCCAATGCACAACCCCTCGGCCTGGGCCAAGACGGTCGCGGCGTGATCCAGTTCGGGCGCCGGAGCCATCACGCTGACGTTGCGGAGCACGCCGTGCTCGAAGGCGTGAAGGATCGCCCGGTTGGCGGACCGGCACGACGCCGCGTCGTCGCCGCGGGTGATCAGGCGGACCGGTGGTGAGGGCGCGGTAGGCGTCATCGCGGCGTACGCGCCCCGGACCGAGCGCGGGCTGACCGGATCGAACTTCAGTCTAAGCCCATCGGGGGCTTTCGGAAAAGCGTCGCCCGCAGCGGTGACCACGGGCGACGCGTTCAGCCGGGCGATACGGCGTTGGAGGCCGCCGATCGCCGGATCGCTTCAGGTTTTACTTCCGCCGACGCGCCAGGGTGACCAGGCCACCGAGGCTCAGCAACGCGAGGCTGCCCGGCTCGGGCACAACGCGGACCCAGTCGGCCTGGATCAGGTTGTCCGCGTCCCGGCCCCAGCCGTTGGTCTCGCTGCCGAACTGCAGCTGGATCTGGAACGGCTGCGAGAAGTCGAACGGGTCCAGCGGCGCGAAGGGGTCGTCGTTGTTGCTGAAGTCGGTGGCGAGGTTGCCGCCGATCGTCGTGAAGACGGTCGCCGAGTTGGGGTCGAAATCAAACGTGTACTCGAGGCCCGTCACCGCGTCCTGGCTGACGAACAGGCGGATGTCCGCCTGGCCGGCGCTGTCGCCGTTCGCGCCGGTCCCCAGCACGCTGGCGGTCACCGACACATCGGCCGCGCTCGACGCGCCGGCGACGGTGACCGGGGTGTTGATCCCGGAGAACCAGAAGCTGAAGCCGCCGTCGCTCACGTCGGCGTGGTTCGAGCCGTCGATGCCGAGGCTCGCGATGCCGCCCGAGACGTTGTAGGTGGCCAGGGTCGGGAGCCGGTTGTTGAAGTCACCGGGGTTGGGCACGCTGCTGTCGAACGTGCCGCCGCCGCCGACGAAGTGCTCGGTGAAACCGTTGCCGACCGCCGTGTTGACGGAGAAGTCGACTTCGTCAACGAACGGAACGGTGAATCCCTCGTCGGTGTCAAAGTCGGTGAAGAACTGGGCCTGCGAAGCGCCGGCGATGCCGACGGTCAGACCCGCCACGGTGCTCAAGACAAACTGACGTTCCATGCTCGATCCTCCTTAAGAAAGGACAGGGTGAAAGGTTGAATCACGTTGGGATTCAGGAATCAGCGGCGTTGAGCCGGCCGGCCCCACCCGTTGCGGGACCACGCCACACGCGGCCGTCACGCCTTCAAACAAACGGGAAGTCACGCAACCGCGGAGCGTCGACGCATCGCTACGAGGCCACCG
This sequence comes from Phycisphaera sp., assembly GCA_028285385.1. Taxonomy (GTDB): domain Bacteria; phylum Planctomycetota; class Phycisphaerae; order Phycisphaerales; family Phycisphaeraceae; genus CAZIXN01. The sequence continues at coordinate 209 of JANQPR010000145.1, read as the reverse complement.
GCGCCCAGGAGAGCCAGCGCCGCGGGCTCGGGAACGGCGCTGCCGTCGAAACTCGGAGCGGCGGTGCTGCCCCAGTTCTGCAGGACGCCGTCGAGTTCGTTCTGGTCGATGGTGCCGTCGAAGGGGCCGCCGCCCACGAGCGCTGCTTCGTCGCCGGTGAACGTGCCCGTGCCCCAGTTCTGGAGGACGATGTCGAGGTCGCCCTGCTC
>JANQPR010000129.1 GCA_028285385.1 Phycisphaera sp. | reverse complement strand
CGCGAGCAAGTGAAGCAGCGCGACTGCCGCGAGCAGCGCGTACCGGTAGCGGTCCACGAACCGCAGCAGCCGAGCCGACGCCGACGCGGGTTCGAGTTGATCCAGCCGCAGCGCCGCGGCGCCGCTCACGCCGACGCCCCCAGCGCCGCCTCCGCCGCCGCGACGTTCTGCCGGAGGTGCTCCAGCGACAGCGTGCCCACCACGGCCCTGTCCACCGCGTCCTGCCGCACCAGAAACGCAAGCGCATCCTCCGCCCGCAGGTGCCCCGCCGCGAGCCCTTTCTTGACGATCACCCCGATGCCGCGCTCCCTGGCCTGCCGCATCACGTGGGCGTGGCTGGTGTCGTCGGCGTGGAACTCGACCATCAGCACGTCCGCCCACGCCAGCGCCGCCTCCGCACCGGCAACGGTCTTCCCGGACAGCCCGATGCACCGCGTTTTGCCCTGCTCTTTGAGGCGTTGCAACGCCTCGACCGCGCCGCCGTTCATTGCCGCTTCGTCGTCGCCGTCGGAATGGAGCAACACCGCGTCGACGTGACCCGTCCGCAACCGTTGCAACGACCGCTCGACGCTCGCCGTGATCGCGGCGGGCGAGAAGTCGAACCGTGACACCGCGGTGTCGTTGTTGAAGTCTTCGCCGGCCTTGGTCGTCAAGACAAACTCATCACGCCGAGCCGCGAGGTGTTGCCCGATCAACTCCTCGCTCCGCCCGTAGGCCGGCGCGGTATCGATCAGGTTGACGCCCAGGTCGAGCGTGCCGTGCAGCAGCGCCGCGACCGCGTCGTCGTCGGGCAGCTCGAACGCGGTGGGGTAACGCAGCTTCCGGTTCCGGCCGATCTTGACCGCGCCCAGCCCGAGCGGGGTCACGAGCAGGTCGGTATCGCCGAGCGGGCGTCGTCGCATGCGATCAGGTTACCCGGCGTCCAGCGGTCGCATGTCTCCCACGGCGGCGACGCCACCACAGGCCGTTCACACGACACGAGATCGGGCGGCGGCACTCCGTCCGACTCCGCGCCGGGCTTCGGCATCAGCGCCAAGACGCGCTCCGCCAACCGCGGCGCCAGCGCAAGTTTCGTCGGCCAGCACGTCACGACGTTGCCGTGCTGCTCGACGAACGCGTCGTCGGGCCGCAGCCCGCCGGCGGTGGTCACCTCGGCCTTGTCCAAACGGTACGTCGCCCACTGCACGGCGTCGGTGCCGAGTTGTGGCGCGTCGCCGAGCGACGCCTTGACCTCGCGCAACGCGTGCCGCAGCAGGTCTTCAGACGGCATGTCGGTCCCGTCTTCGCTCACCTGCCCGCCGACCTGCCAGACACGTCGGCCGTGCGTGTCGACATCGCTCGTGACCGTGACCCGGGTCTTGTTGCCGTCCACGCAGTGCCCGTTGAGATCGGCTACCGCACCGTTGCCCGGGTCGGCTTCGCGGAGCAAGATCATGTGCACGCCCCGCCGCTGCATCCGGGGTTCCTGGATCCCCGCCAACTCACGCAGCGTCGCGTTGCCCAGCCCAGCGGTCAGCACCACCGCCGCCGGACGGAATCGCAACCGCGTCGAGCCCGAGGCACACGACAAAGCATCGACCGTCCCGCTTTCATCGCGGTTGACCCGCAGTGACTCCGCGTCGTAGCGCACCAATGCGTCGGGGTGCAACGCGGCCAGCGATTCGACAAAACTCGGCGGGCTGACCACCTGCTCGTCCAACTGAAAAACACCTCCGACGCCGCGCAACACCGCCGGCCACCGCTCGCGCGGCAGGCGCTGCGGTTTGACGCGCAGCCCGACGCGCGCCCCGACCATGCCCAACCGACTGCCGAGCGAACCCGTCCGCCAGAGGTGGCAGAACTCACTACGCATCGTCGTCGCCGACGCGTCCGGCTGACCGGGCTTCCCCGCCAGCGCGTCCCGCCAGACACCGGGCATGTCGCGGATCGCCTCGGCCGAGCGGGTGAGCGCCCCCGCCAGCGTGTACTTCAGCCCGCCGTGAATGATGCCCTGTGAGCCGACCGTCTGCCCGGCCCCGAGCGCCGCCGACTCCAACAGCACGCAGCGATATCCCGCGCGGTGCAACACGTCGAGCGTCCACAGCCCCGACACCCCCCCGCCGAAGATCACGGCGTCGACGGCAATCGCATCGGAGTTCGTAGCGTTAAGCATGGCATCAGGCCCGGGCCGCGCCGTCGTGTGAGCGACACGTCCGGCTTTGGTGCGGCGGTTGATGGTACGGTGGGCTGCCTTATCATGCGGCCCGCTGAACCGTTACTACTCTCCGGTTCAGTCAGAGCACGGCCCGGGGTACGGCCCAGCGGCCCACCACCCCGACGGAGTCACGCCCTGCCCGCCACCGCCCCGCACAAGGTCCTCGCCCTCGACGAGCTCGCCGAGCAGCTCGACACGATCCGCGGCACGCAGCGCATCGTGCACTGCCACGGCGTGTTCGACTTGCTCCACATCGGGCACGTCCGCTACCTCGAGGCCGCCGCCAAACTCGGTGACATCCTCGTCGTCACGATCACCCCCGACCAATACGTGAACAAAGGCCCGAACCGCCCGGCGTTCCCCGCGGAGCTGCGGGCCGAACACGTCGCGGCGCTGGGCTGCGTGACCTGGGCGGCTGTCAACCGCTGGCCGACCGCGATCGAGCCGATCGGGATGCTCAAGCCCGACCTCTACGTCAAGGGCAGCGAGTACCGCAACGAGTCCGGCGACGTCTCCGGCGCGATCACCAAGGAGCGCGAAGCGGTCGAGGCCGCCGGCGGACAACTCACCTTCACCGACGACATCGTTTTCTCCAGCTCGAACCTGCTCAACCGGTTCATGCCGCAGCTGCCGTCGTCCACTCAGCGTTGGCTCGACGGGTTCAACGAGCGCTACGGCATCGACCACGTCACCGCCGCGTTCGAGGCCGCCCGCCCGATCAGGCTCCTCGTCATCGGCGAGGCGATCATCGACGAGTACCTGCACTGCGAGTCCATCGGGAAGAGCAGCAAGGAGCCGACGCTCGTCGTCAAGTCCGGCAAACGCGAACGCATGGCCGGGGGCATCCTCGCCGTCGCCAACAACGCCGCCGCCTGCTGCGACTCGGTGCACGTCGTGACCCAGCTCGGCGACCGCGACCCCCAGCGCTCGTTCTGCCGGGAGCACCTGTGCGACGGTGTTTCCCCGACCTTCCTCACCCGTATCGACGCGCCGACCATCATGAAACGCCGGTACGTCGACAGCTACTTCCGCAACAAGCTGTTCGAGGTGTACCAGGTCAACGACGCGCCGCTGTCGCGTGAAGACAACGAGGCCTTCCTCGCGGCGCTCAAGCCAGCGGTCGCGGAGGCCGACGCGGTCCTCGTCGTCGACTTCGGGCACAGCCTGATGACGCCCGAGGCGGTGGAGCTGGTCTGCGACTCGGCCCGCTTCCTCGCGGTCAACGTGCAGGCCAACGCGGGCAACCTCGGCTTCAACCTGATCGGCAAGTACCCTCGGGCCGACCTGCTCTGCGTCGCGCAGAACGAGCTCCGCCTGGAGTTCCGCGACAAGACCGGCGACCTTCACAACCTGCTCGAGGCCGCGGGCCACAAGCTCGGGGCCGCCGCCGCGGTCTGCACGCGCGGCAAGCACGGCTGCCTGACCTGGTCGAAGACGCACGGCCGGTCGCACCTGCCCGCCGTCGCCGCCAAGGTCGTCGACCGCGTCGGCGCGGGCGACACGTTCCTCTCGATCCTCGCACCGGTGGTCGCCGCCGGGGCGCCGCTGGAGGTCGCGGCGTTCCTCGCGTCTGTCGCCGGTGCCGAGGCCGTCGCCACCGTCGGCCACCGCCGCTCCCTCGACCGCGTCGCCCTGCTCAAGCACGCGACGACGCTGCTGAAATAGACTCCCCACATGCCCGAACCCGCCTTCGAGAAACGCTTCGACCACGTCCTGATCACCGGCGGGGCCGGCTACGTCGGCGCGGTGCTCACGCCTCAGCTCCTCGACGCCGGCTACCGCGTCACCGTGCTCGACCTCTGCTGGTACGGCGACGGCGTGCTGCCCGAGCACGACAACCTCACGCTGGTCAAGGGCGACCTCCGCGACGCCGAGACGGTCCGCGACGCGATGCAAGGCGTCGACGCCGTCCTCCACCTCGCCTGCGTGTCGAACGACCCGTCGTTCGACCTCGACCCGACGCTCGGCAAATCCATCAACCTCGACGCGTTCGAGCCCCTGGTCGACGCGGCCATCGCCGCCGGCGTCAAACGCTTCGTCTACGCCAGCAGCTCTAGCGTCTACGGCGTCTCCGACGCGCTCGACGTCACCGAAGACCACCCGCTCCACCCGCTCACCGACTACAGCAAATTCAAGGCCCAGTGCGAGCCCGTGCTCCTCGGCAAAGCGTCCGACACGTTCGTCCCGGTCGTCATCCGACCCGCGACCGTCTGCGGCTACTCGCCCCGGCAACGCCTCGACGTCATCGTCAACATCCTCACCAACCACGCGGTCAGCCACCAGAAGATCCGCGTGTTCGGCGGCGACCAGCTCCGGCCCAACCTGCACATCAACGACATGGCCGACTGCTACGAAACCGTCCTCGAAGCGCCCGATGAAGCCGTCGCCTCCAAGACCTGGAACGTCGGCAGTACCAATCACCCTGTCTCCGAGATCGCCCAGATCGTCAAGCGCGTCGTCGAAGAAGCGATGCCCGGGCTCGGCGAGATCGCCATCGACGTCGAGCCCACCGACGACCCCCGCAGCTACCACGTCAACAGCTCCAGGATCGCGGCCGACCTCGGCTTCACGCCGGAGCTGACGATCGAAGACGCCGTCCGCGACCTGTGCTTCGCCTTCAGGGCCGGCAAGCTCCCGAACAGCATGACCGACCCAAAGTACTTCAATGTGAAGGTGATGCAGGAACAACCGGCGACCGTGTAATGCACGACCTCGCCCCGACCGCCGCCCGCCTCCGTACGACCGTCATCCGCATGTCGCACGAGAAGCACTGCCCGCACCTAGGCTCGGCGTTGTCCTGCCTCGACATCCTCACCGCGCTCTACGGCTCGGTGCTCCGCATCGACCCGAATCAACCCGACGATCCGGACCGCGACCGGTTCATCCTGTCCAAGGGCCACGCCGCACCAGCGCTCTACGCGACGCTCAACCACTTCGGCTTCTTCGGCGACGACGTGCTCGCCCGCTTCAACGAGGACGGCGCCGAGCTTGCCGAGCAACCCTCGCCCGGCTGCGTGCCCGGCATGGAGGCCGCCACAGGCTCGCTCGGGCACGGCCTGCCGATCGGCCTCGGCCTCGCGCTCGCCGCAAAAATCCAAAAGCGCGACTACAAGGTGTTCGTCTGCCTGTCCGACGGCGAATGCAACGAGGGCAGCGTCTGGGAGGCCGCGATGGCCGCCCCGTCGATGGCCGGCGCGTGGGGCAGGGGCCTGGACAACCTCTGCGCGATCGTCGACTACAACAAGCTCCAGGCCACCGGTCGCAGTGACGAGATCCTCAACTTGCCGGACCTCGCCAACAAGTGGCGCGCCTTTGGCTGGGACACCGTCGAGTTCAGCGGCCACGACCTCGACCAACTCGTCGCCGCCTTCACCGACTTCCGCGACCGGCCCCGTTCGGGCAAGCCGATGGCCGTCATCGCCCACACCGTCAAGGGAAAGGGCGTGTCGTTCATGGAGGACGACAACAACTGGCACTACCGCATCCCGAAGGCCGAAGAAGTCGAGGCCGCGCGGGTTGAGCTCGGGATCGACGCCTGATGCGTAACGCCTTCCGCGATGCCGTGTACGAGTTGGCGCAGCGCGACGAGCGTGTCGTGCTGCTGTCGGCCGACATCGGCAACCGGATGTTCGACCAGTTCAAGGCCGAGTTCCCCGACCGCTTCTACAACGTCGGCGTCGCCGAGCAGAACATGATCGGGACGGCGGCCGGCCTGGCGATGGCGGGGCTCCGGCCGTACTGCTACACGATCGCGAACTTCACGACCTACCGCGTCATCGAGCAGATCCGCGTCGACCTGTGCTACCACCACCAGCCCGTGGTCGTCGCGGGCGTCGGCGGCGGCCTGAGTTACGCGACGCTCGGCAGCACGCACCACAGCTGTGAAGACATCGGCATGCTCCGCTCCCTGCCGGGCATGGACGTGCTCTGCCCAGGCGACCCCCCGGAAGTAACGGCGTGCGTCCGACTCGCGTCGCAGCGCGACGACGGACCGACGTACATCCGGCTGGGGAAAAAGGGCGAGCCGGCGATCCACGCTGAGCCTCCGTCGCTGTCGCGCGGGACGTGGCCACGCCTCGTTGCTGCGGACTCGCCCGAGGTCACGATCCTCAGTTGCGGGAACGTCCTGCCGATCGCGGTCGACACGCAGGCACGGCTCAACGACGCCGGCGTGCCGACCCAGCTCCGGTCGTGTGTTTCGGTCAAGCCATTGGACGCCGAAGCGTTGCGGGAGGCTTTTGAATCCAGTCGGCTTGTGGTCACCCTCGAAGAACACTCGGTCCTCACCGGCTTCGGTGGCGCGGTCGCCGAATGGGTCGTGGACCAGCCGGCCCCGCCCAACGCCCCCCTGCTTCGCCTCGGCACGCCGGATGCGTTCCTCCACCGCACCGGATCGCAGGATTACGCCCGCTCGGTGTGCGGGCTCTCGGCCGACGCGGTCGTCAAGCGCGTCCGCGCCGCGCTCGCCGAACAGGAAGCGCGGGCGTGATGTCGGCCGAGTTGCCCCGTCTGCCCGAGTTTCACGAGCTGATCCCGGCCGGCCCCGGGATCGACGGGCGCACCGAAGCGAAGCGCGACGCGTTGCGTGCGCTCTACGTCGGCGTCTGGGCGGTGATCGGCGGCGCCGTCGAGGGCGACGTCGCCGAGTTCGGCACGCACACCGGGCTCACCGCGCTCGCGCTGGCCAAGTCGCTCGCCGACAACACGCTGCCCGACCGCCCCGCCAAACGCCTGCTCCTGCTCGACAGCTTCGAGGGTCTGCCGGAGGTCACCGCCGAGGCGGACGCGGCGTCGCCGCACATCGCGCAGGGCCACTGGCACCCGGGCCTGTGCCGCGGCGCGACGGCAGACGAGCTACGCGCCATCGTCGAGACGCGCCTTCCCGCGGCCCGCGTCGACATCCACCCGGGTTGGTACGCCGACACGGTGCCCGTCCTCCCCGCCGACACGCGTCTGGCGTTGCTGCACGTCGACTGCGACCTGTACCAATCGACGATTGATGCGCTGCTGCCATGCTTCGAGCGCGGCTTTGTGGCCGAAGGGGCGCAACTGTACTTCGACGACTGGAACTGCAACCGCGCGTCGCCGGCGTTCGGGCAGCGGCGGGCCTGGCGTGAACTCTCAGAGCGTTTCGCCATCGACTTCAGCGAAAGCGGCGACTACGCGGCATTCGGCCACAAGCTGATCGTGCACGGGTACGACGGCGCTGCCGCCTTAGGCTGATCCCGGGTACGCTGCGTGATTCCCGGCAAGGAGGCCCCGTGCAACTCCAGCTCCAGTTTCTCGGCCAGCACGAATCGACCCGCGTCGTCACCCAGCAGCTCTACATCAGCGTCTGGTCCGTGATCGGCGGAGACGTGCGCGGCGACGTCGCGGAGTTCGGCACCATGTCGGGGGTCACCGCTCAGGTGCTCGCGATGGCGCTGCAGCAGATGTCCGTCCCCAACCGCCCGGTCAAACGGCTTCACCTGTTTGACAGCTTCGAGGGCCTCCCGGAGGCGACGGCCGAGCCCGACACCGGCTCGCCGCACGTTCAGAGCAGCGACTGGCGGCCCGGCGGTTGCACCGGCATCAGCGCCGCGCAACTCGCCGAGGGCGTGGGCAAGTTCCTGCCCGCGGAGCGGTTCTCGATCCACGAGGGCTGGTTCAGCGACACCGTGCCCGGGCTCCCCGCCGACACGCGGCTGGGGCTGTTGCACATCGACTGCGACATGTACTCGTCCACGATGGACGTGCTCGAGCCATGTTTCGCGAAAGGGTGGGTCACGCGCGGCGCCCACCTGCTGTTCGACGACTGGAACTGCAACCGGGCCGACCCGCGCTTCGGCGAACGCAAGGCCTGGGCCGAGCTCGTCGAACGGCACGGCATCTCCTACAGCAGCGGGGGGGACTACGGCGCGTTCGCCCACAAGATCATCGTTCACGGCTACGACGGCATGCCCGAGGATTGACGGCGATGATCCTCGGCGTCGACTTCGACAACACGATCGCGTGTTACGACGGGCTGTTCCACGCGTTGGCGCTCGAGCGCGGGCTGATCCCCGCCGACCTGCCGACGGACAAGACCGCCGTGCGTGACTTCCTTCGAGACGCCGGTAAAGAAGACGACTGGACCGAGCTTCAGGGCCTCGGCTACGGGCCAGACATTACGCGTGCCCGGCCGTTCGATGGCGTCACCGACACGATGCGCTGGCTCCGCGACCGCGGGGTCGAGACGCACGTCGTCAGCCACAAGACAAAGACCCCTTACCGCGGCGAGCCGCACGACCTGCACGCCGCGGCGCGCCGCTTCCTCGACCACCACGGCCTCAGCCCGACGGTCGTCCCGGCCGAGCGCGTCCACCTTGAACTCACCAAAGACGCGAAGCTGCAACGCATCGCCGCGCTGGGTTGTACGCACTTCATCGACGACCTGCCGGAGTTTCTCGGCGAGCCGGCGTTTCCAGATGGCGTGACGCGGTGGTTGTTCGACCCGGCGAACCGGTATCGCGACGAGACGCGGTTTGATCGCTTCGCTTCGTGGAGTCAGATCGCCGAAGCATTGCGGGGTACGCTGACGACGTGAGCCACGGCGAGGACACCACCAACACCGACGACACCTGGATTGCCAATCGCCTGTTGCGCGACGCCGGCCTGGCGACCGAGCAAGTGACCCTGACCCATGTCGCAGGCGGCGGCAACAACCGCGTGTTCCGGGTGGACACGGCCGACGGCCCCGCCGCGATCCTGAAGCGGTACTTCCGGCATCCTGAGGACCCGCGCGACCGGCTTGCACACGAGTTCGGGTTCAGCATGTTCGCGTGGGCGCGCGGCATCCGCTGCCTGCCCGAGCCGGTGGCAAAAGACGACGACGCCGGCGCGGCGCTGTACCGGTTCGTCCCCGGGCGGATGCTCGAACCCGAAGAAGTCACGCCGTCGCGCGTGAACGAAGCCCTCGATTTCTTCCGGCAGCTCAACGCCCACCGCGACCACGCCGAAGCGGCCGCGTTGCCCGCCGGGTCGGAGGCGTGTTTCTGCGACCTCGAGCACGTCGCCGTCGTGGACCGCCGGGTGCGTGGCCTCGACGCGGTCGGCGACCCGGGCGCCGCGGCGTTCGTCGAGCGCGAGCTCAAGCCGTACTGGGCGTCGGTCCACCCGAAGATCGCCCGGGCCGAGACCGCCACGACGCCGAGCCCGCGTTGCCTGTCGCCGTCGGACTTCGGGTTCCACAACGCGTTGCGCCGCGACGACGACGGGACGCTGGTGTTCCACGACTTCGAGTACGCCGGCTGGGACGACCCCGCGAAGCTACTCGGCGACTTCTTCCACCAACCACGCCGCCCGGCACCGTGGGCGTGCTACGCCGCGTTCGAGGACGCCGTTATCGAAACGCTGAATCTCGACGACGCACAGCGTTCGCGTTTCCGCCGGCTGCTGCCGGTCTACCGGGTGAAGTGGTGCGGTATCATCCTCGCCCCGTTGCTGCCCGGCGCGGCCGAACGTCGCAGGTACGCCGGCGTCGAAGTTGATCCGAGCGTAATCGTTCAACGCGCCGCGGCCCTGCTGCACCAGCCGCTCGCCACTAGCCACTAGCCACTCACCGACATGGCCTACGTCGACTTCATGTCCGTCGTCCACAAGTCCACGACCCGCGACTACCTCGCGCGCGTCAACGACGCGGACTTCCCCAAGGCCAGGGCCGCCGCGCTCGCGAAGCAATGGGGCCACGACTACTGGGACGGCGACCGGCGGATCAACTACGGCGGGTACAAGTACCTGCCCGGCCGGTGGCAGAAGGTCGCCGATGCGATGCGCGACCACTACGGCATCCGGCCCGGCGACAAGGTCCTCGATGTCGGCTGCGGCAAGGGATTCTTGTTGTACGACTGGGCGTTGTCCGTGCCTGGCGTTGAAGTCGCGGGACTGGACATCTCCGCCTACGCGCTTGAGCACGCCAAGGACGGGGTCAAGCCGTTCCTGACCGAGGGCAGCTGCACCGATCTGCCGTACCCGGACGACCACTTCGACCTGGTCTACTCGCTCAACACGCTGCACAACCTGCACTGCCACGACTTGGAGAAGGCGCTGCGGGAGATGGAGCGCGTCGGGAAGCAACACAAGTACATCTGCGTCGAGAGCTACCGCAACGAGGTCGAGAAGGCGAACCTGCTCTACTGGCAGGTCACCTGCGAAGCGTTCAACACGCCCGAGGAATGGCAGTGGTGGTTCGACCACTGCGGTTACACGGGCGACCACTCGTTCATCTACTTTGAGTAGCGGCGGCGTCGACGCCGCCGTTTCACCATGGCTTTACCGATCACCACCACGACCGCCGCGGTTCTGGTCGAGCAGCAGCAACCGCTCGTCATCGACGAGATTCAGTTGCCCGAGGTGCTCGACGCCGGTCAGGTGCTCGTCGAGGTCCAACACTCCGGGGTGTGCGGCTCGCAGCTCGGCGAGATCGCGGGTGTCAAGGGCCCCGACCCATGGCTCCCGCACCTGCTCGGCCACGAGGGCGGTGCCGTCGTGCTCGAGGTCGGCCCCGGCGTACGCCACGTCCGACCCGGCGAACGTGTCGTCATGCATTGGCGCAAGGGTGAAGGCATCGACGCCGCCCCGGCTCGGTATCGATGGAGGCGCAGCCCGCTCGAAGGCGACCGGTTGAACTCGGGTTGCGTCACAACGTTTCAACGTCACGCCGTGGTCAGCGAAAACCGTCTCACTCGGACCCCGGACGACGTGCCGCTCGACGTCGCCGCGTTGTTCGGCTGCCCCGTCACCACCGGGCTCGGCGTCGTCGAGAACAACGCGATGCTCAAGCCCGGCGAATCGGTCGTCGTCTGGGGCGCGGGCGGCGTCGGGCTCAACATCATCCAGGGCGCGGCGCTCGTCTCGGCCAACCCGATCGTCGCGATCGACCTGCACGACAACCGGCTGCAACTCGCGGCGCGGCTCGGGGCGACGCACACGGTCAACGCCCGCGGCCTGTCGCCCAAAGACACCGCCGAACACATCGCCGAACTGCTCGGAGCGGGTGGGGCCGACGCCGTGATCGACAACACGGGCCGGCCCGACGTCATCGCCGCGTGCTACGGGCTGACCGCGCCGCGCGGCGGGCGCACGGTCCTGGTCGGTGTCCCGAAACACGACGCCGACACGACGCTGCACACGCTGCCGCTGCACTTCGACCAGACTCTCGTCGGCTCACACGGCGGCGAGTGCGTCCCCCACCGTGACATCCCCCGTTACCTGAAGCTGGTCGCCGCGGGGAAGCTCGACCTCACCCCGCTGATCACGCACCGCTACCGGCTCAAAGACATCAACCGCGCGCTCGACGAGCTCCGTGACGGCACCGTCACGGGACGCTGCATGATCGATCTTGCCCCTAATGCTTGAAACCCGAATGAAAACCGTTCTCGTCCTCGGCTCCAACAGCTTCTCCGGGCAGGACTTCGTTGACCTGCTGCTCACCGACACCGACCACCGCGTCGTCGGCGTTTCACGGTCGCCCGAGAAGTCCAGTGTGTTCCTGTCGTACCTCGGCCGCAACCCCGGGATACTCGCTGATCGCTTCGCGTTTCATCAGCTCGACCTCAACGACGACCACGAGCGCCTCTTCGGACTGCTCGACGAAGTAAAACCCGCCTACGTCGCCAACTTCGCCGCGCAGTCCGAGGTCGCGCCGTCGTGGCAACACCCCGAACAGTGGGCGATGACCAACGTTGTCGCGATCGCCCGCCTCGGCAACTACCTCCGCCAACAGAGCTGGCTCGAGCAATACGTCCACATCTCCAGCCCCGAGGCCTACGGAACCTGCGAGGGCGTCGTCACAGAAGGCCACCGCGACAACCCGTCCACCCCATACGCCGCGAGCAAGAGCGCCGGCGACCTGTTCCTGGCAACCTACGTCAAACAATACGGCTTCCCTTGCGTCACGATCCGCGCGACCAACGTGTACGGCGCCCACCAACAACTCTTCAAGATCATTCCGCGTTCGGCGATCTACCTAAAATCCCGCCGGACCATCGAGCTCCACGGCGGCGGGCACGCGGTGAAGAGCTACATCCACATCCGCGACGTGTCGCGCGGCGAACTTGCGGCCATGCACGACGGCACGCCCGGCGAGATGTACCACCTTTCGCCGACCGAAGGCGTCGCCGTCCGCGACGTGGTCCGAACGATCTGCGACGCGGCCGGCAAAGACTTCGATGAAAGCACCCGCGCCGTCGACGAGCGCCCCGGGCAGGACAAGGCGTACGTCATCGACTCCACCAAGGCCCGCAAGCAGTTCGGCTGGAGACCCGAGGTCTCGCTGGAGCAAGGCCTGGGCGAAGTCTTCGAATGGGTCGACCGCGACTGGGGCCGCATCTCACAACTGCCGCTGGATTACCAGCACAAGCCCTGATTTCGGCCGGTTATACTGCGACAACGGACGAGCGCGGTGGCCTGCCGCGGGGTCGTCCGAAGCGTCGGTGTCCCCCTGTTCGACTACGCCCTGCCCAACGCGTTCGATGAGTTGATCGACGAGCGGGGTCGGCCGCGCCCTTCGGCCCAGGTGCTGTGCCGTCGGATCGCCGACCTGCCCCGGGAGGAGTTCCTGCGTCGCCAGGCCGCGGCGGAGCGGGCGTTGTTCGAGGCAGGCATCACCTTCAACGTCTACGGCCAAGAACAGGCGACCGAGCGGATCATCCCGTTCGACGTCGTGCCGCGCATCATCGAGGGCGCGGAGTGGGACCGGCTCGAGGCGGGGCTCGTGCAGCGCATCCGGGCGCTGAACCTGTTTATCGAGGACGTCTACCACGAGCGACGGATCTTCAAAGCCGGCGTGATCCCCGAGCGTTTCGTCGAGTTGAACCAGCCGACGTGGGCGGCGTGCCGGGGCGTGCGCCCGCCTGGCGGCGTGTGGTGCCACATCAGCGGGATCGACCTGGTGCGCGACCGCGACGGCACGTTCCGGGTGCTGGAAGACAACCTGCGTTGCCCGTCGGGCGTGTCGTACGTGCTCGAGAGCCGGCGGGTGCTGAAGCAGACGTTCCCGCGGGTGTTCGACGAGCTGCACGTGCGCAGCGTGGACGACTACGCCGAGCGCTTGCTGGAGACGCTGCAGTCGTTGACGCCGAACGTGATCGACCGGCCGCGCGTCGTGGTGATGACGCCCGGCATCTACAACTCGGCGTACTTCGAGCACGCGTACCTCGCCCAGCAGATGGGAGTGCCGCTGGTGCAGGGGTCGGACCTGATCGTCGACGACGGCTACGTGAAGATGCAGACGACGTCGGGGCTGTCGCGGGTGGACGTGATCTACCGCCGGATCGACGACGCATTCCTGGACCCGCGGACGTTCCGGCCGGACTCGATGCTCGGCGTGCCGGGCGTGATGGACGTGTACCGCGCTGGTCGCGTCGCCCTGGCCAACGCCCCGGGGACGGGCATCGCCGACAATAAGGTGATCTACGCCTTCGTGCCGGACATGATCCGGTTCTACCTCGACGGGCAGGAGCCGCTGATCCCGAACGTGCCGACGTACCTCTGCGCCCGGGACGACGACCGCCAACAGGTGCTCGATCATCTCAAGGAACTCGTCGTCAAGCCCGCGCACGAGGCCGGCGGCAAGGGCATCGTCGTCGGGCCGCACGCGACCGACCAACAGCTCGCGGAGGTCGCCGAAGCAATCCGTAACGACCCCGCCAACTGGATTGCCCAGCCGACGCTGTCGCTCTCCACCACACCGACGATCTGCGACGGCGGGCTCGAACCGCGGCACGTCGACCTCCGGCCGTACATCCTGATGGGCGCCGACCGGACGCACGTCCTGCCCGGCGGGCTCACCCGCGTCGCGCTGCGGAAGGGCTCGCTCATCGTGAACTCCTCGCAGGGCGGCGGCACGAAGGACACCTGGGTCGTCAACGGCAAGAGCCCCGGTCAGTCGGCACGATCCGGGGGCCCGCCATGAACCGCACCATGCTCAGCCGCGTCGCCAACGCGATCTACTGGATGAGCCGGTACGCCGAGCGCGCCGAGAACGCCGCGCGCTTCGTCGACGTCAACCTGCAGCTCACGCTCGACCGGTCCGTCGGCCTCGAGCCGCAGTGGCGCCCGCTCATCGACGTCTCGGGCGACCTCGAGGCCTACGAGCAACGACGCGACAACTTCGATCGCGACACCGTGCTCGAGTTCCTCACGCTCGACGCCGACAACCCCAACTCGATCCTGTCCAGCGTCGCCGTCGCCCGGGAGAATGCCCGCACCGTCCGCGAGACGATCACCGCGGAGATGTGGGAGCAGATCAACAGCCTGTACCACCTGATGCGTCGCTCGACGCCGGCCGACCTCGACCACCTCTTCTTCCAGCGGATCAAGCGCTCCGCCATGCTCTTCGCCGCGATCGCCGACAACAGCCAGTCCCGCGGCCTGGCCTGGAGCTTCGGCCATCTCGGGCGCATGATCGAACGGGCCGACAAGACCTCGCGCATCCTCGACGTCAAGTACTACCTGCTGCTGCCCTCGGCCGAGGACGTCGGGACCAACGTCGACACGATCCAGTGGCGCGCCCTGCTCCACTCGACCGACGCGCTCGAGATGTACCGGCAGCAGCACGGCACGATCGCGCCGGGCCGCGTCGCCGGGTTCCTGATGCTCGACCGCGCGTTCCCGCGGTCCATGGCCTTCTGCCTCGACCGGGCCGGCCGGTGCCTCGACGACCTCGCCACCGGCGACCGCCGGCACGCCACCGCCCGCCTCCGCCGGCAGCACGGCCGACTGCAGAGCGAGCTCCGCTACCACACCATCGACGAGATCATCACCGGCGGCCTCCACGAATACATCGACTCCTTCCAGCAACGGCTCAACGCCATCGACGACGCCGTCCACGACGCGTTCTTCCGCCCGATCAACGCCGAGCCCACCGACGCGGCCGGCAACCCCGACGCCGCACCCCAGCTCCAAGCCTGAGCCCCGGCCCCGACTCGGTCGGCGCCCGTCCGCCGCTACAATTTGTCGCGTGAATCGCTCCGCCTCAACCGTGACCAACCCCGACGCCGTGTCGCCCAACACCGCCAACACAACACCCGGCGCCGCCGCGGCGCAGCGGTACCACATCCGGCACGTCACCCGCTACACCTACTCCGCGCCGGTCTCGCTCAACCAGACGATCCTCCGCCTCCAGCCGCGCACCGACGCCAACCAACGCCTCGCGGCCTTCGAGATGCGTTGCGACCCCAAGCCCGCCCGGCACACCTTCTGCACCGACCTGCACGGCAACCTCCGCCACTGGTTCTGGTTCGAGAACGCCCACCAGCACCTCGAGGTCGTCACCCGCTCTACCGTCGACTGCCTCAGCGACAACGCCTTCGACTTCATCCTTGTCGACCCCGGCGTCGAGACCGTCCCCGCGCACTACAACGAGCCGGTCGGCGAAGCCTCGCACCACTACCGCCAACGCGACGCCCACGACCCGGCCGTCAACGCCTTCGCCAATGAAGTGCTCGAACGCTCCGGCCCACGCACGCTCGCGTTCCTCTGGGAACTCGTCACCGCGTTGCACCAACGCGTCGCCTACACCCACCGGCCCGAGGGCGCGCCCTGGCTGCCCGCCACCACTCTCGCCGCCGAGCGAGGCTCCTGCCGCGACGCGGCCGTGCTGTTCGTCGACTGCTGCCGCGCCGTCGGGCTCGCCGCGCGCTTCGTCTCGGGGTACGCCTTCGACGCCGTGAACCACGACGAGCGCGAACTCCACGCCTGGGCCGAGGTTTACCTGCCCGGCGGCGGTTGGAAGGGCTACGACCCCACCACCGGGCTCGCCGTCACCAACCGCCACGTCGCCGTCGCCGCCTCCCCCACCGCCGACTACGCCGCCCCTTTCGCCGGCACCTTCACCGGTCCGCCCGTCGAGTCCAGCCTCGCCTTCGACCTGACCATGCAGACGGACCCGCTCCCGCCGGAGCCCGCCGCCAACGACGCCGCCGGCGACAGCGTCGTCTACCGCTGGCACTAGTGCCCGGCCCCTGCTCGCGCGACCCGCGCCGGCTGCTCTCCCAACGCAGGCTTGGCTTGGTTTAGGATGGAGTGGTGAGCGTCTCCCCAGGCCACACCCAGACCGCAAAGCCGAACCCGGCCGAAGACAAGACAGACGCCCCCGAGGCCGAGGTCTGGGACGGCGTGCGCGACCTCATCGGCGACGAGCGCATCGCGCTTGGGCACCACTGGTCGTTCAACCTCCGCAACGACCCGAAGCGCTTCCCCTTCGTCCTCAGCCGGTACAAGTTCGCCGCGAAGATGGCCGCGCCCAACTCCGGGCTCAAGCGCAGCGTGCTGGAACTCGGCTGCAGTGAAGGCCTGGGCACGATGATCCTCGCCGAGTTCGCGTCGCGGTACCACGGCGTCGACCTCGACGAAGACGCCATCGCCACCGCGCAACAGAACTGGCAGACCGACACGCGGACGTTCGAGGCCTGCGACTTCCTCAACGACGCCGAGGGCAACGCGAAGACCTTCGACACGTTCGATGGCGTGGTCTCCCTCGACGTCATCGAACACATCGCCCCCGACGCCGAGCCGAAGTACTGGGAGGCCGTGACGACCAACCTCGCGGAGGACGGCGTCGCCGTGATCGGCACGCCGAACCAGACCTCCGAGGCCTACGCCTCGCCCATGAGCCGGGCCGGGCACATCAACCTGTTCACCTTCGAGCGCATGCACGACACGCTGCACCGGCACTTCCGCCAGGTCATGCTGTTCGGCCTCAACGACGAAGTCGTCCACACCGGCTTCGCGCCGATGTGCCACTACGTCATGGGCGTCGGCATCCACCCACGGAAGTAGCAGACTCGATCACGAAGCCCATGAACGCGACGGAAGAAAAAGACTCCCGCTGGCAGCCGGTCGTCGACCTGATGGCCGGCGCCAAGCCCGTCGAGTTGGGCGCGATGCACAGCTACCACGCGCGGAAGACGCCCCGCCGGCTGCTGTACACCACGAGCTACTACAAGTTCGCCGCCAAGCTCATCGCCGCCAACACCCCGCCCGACCAAAAGCGGCAGGCCCGCGTGCTAGACATCGGCTGCGGCGAAGGAATCGGCACGTACCTCGTCGCCAAGGAGTGCGGCTTCGCCCGCGGCGTCGACTTCGACGCCGACCTCATCGGCACGGCCGACAAGAACTGGGCACAGGGCACGGCCGAAACCGACGGCCAAGCCCTCTGCGAGTTCGCCGCCAAGGACTTCCTGGAAGAACC
>JANQPR010000123.1 GCA_028285385.1 Phycisphaera sp. | reverse complement strand
AGGTTGGTGTGCCACACGCCGACCTCGCCGATGAACAGGCCCGCGGCTTCGGCGGCGTCACGGAACGCTCGGACCGTGCGGTCGTCGTTGGCCCGCGGGTCGTCTCCGTTGAACGGGCTGTACACGGCCGAGTACCCCAGCTCTCGAGCCCGCGTCGCCCACTCACCGGGGTCGTTCCAACCGGCAGAAATGGGTGCACCGAGGCGGATCATTTTGGGTCTCAGCCGAGTCGAACGGCGGAACGCAGGGCTACCAACGGAAACGGTGCGGGCCCCAGTCGGCGTTCAACGGCGGGCTGCCGAACGCGTCGTTGAACGGCACGATAGCTTGCCGCGGCCGCGCGATCGCGTCGATCCGGCGGCGGTCGTCGGCGGTGACGTCGATGTCGAGCGCCGCGACGCAACCGTGCATCTGCTCCCGGCCCTTCATCCCGACGATCGCGCTGGTAACGCCCGGTGTCGACAGCTCCCACGCGAGCACGAGCTGACTCGCGTTGCAGCCCTTTTCCCTCGCGACCTCCCGCAGCAACTCCCCGAGGTCGTGGGCCCGTTGCCGGCAACGCTCAACGTCGTCTTCGTACCCCGCGGCGATCCGGTCTTGCAGGGCCCGCTCGATGTGTCGGTGCCGACCGTTGCGCCCGACGCGCCCGTTGAAGAAACCGCCGGCCACGGGCGACCAGAGGATCACGGCGTGCCCGTAGGTCAACGCAAACGGCAGCAGGTCCCGCTCAATCGTTCGGTCCAACGGGTGATAGACCGCCTGCTCGCACACGAAGCGGTTCAGCCCCAGCTCGCGCGAGACCCACAGCGACTCCATCAGCTGCCACGCGGCGTAGTGGCTGGCCCCGGCGTACCGCACCTTGCCCTGCTTGATCAGGTCGTCCATCGCGCGGAGCGGCTCGTCGACGGGCACGTCGCTGCCGTGCGAGCAGTGGAGTTGGTACAGGTCGATCCAGTCGGTGCGCAGACGACGCAGCGACGACTCGCACTGCTCGACGATATGCCGCCGGCTGATGCCCGAGCCGTTGGGGTCGTCGGGCCGGGCCGGCCCCTCGACTTTGGTCGCCAGGACCACGCGGTCGCGCTGGCCGCAGGCCTCGAGGGCCTCGCCGAGACGGAGCTCGTCCTCGCCGTAGATGTTGGCGGTGTCGAAGAAGTTGATGCCGAGGTCGACGGCCTCGGCGACCATCGCGCGGTAGCCGTCGGTGCCGTCGGTGCCGGAGGAACTCGAGCCGAAGCAGATCGGGCTGACTTTGACGCCGGTGCGGCCGAGGCTGACGTAACGCATGGGAATCCGGTGTTAGCCGGCGTCGGGCGTGGAGGCAATGCGCCGGTGCGGCGTCGGTTTACGGAATTGCGTCCAGGGTGAGCCGGTATCTTTTGCCGTTTTCTGCTTCGGAGGAGTTGGCTATGGAGTTTCCGTCCGACCGCACCGCCTGGTTTCGTGATGCGCGGTTCGGCTTGTTCGTGCACTGGGGCTTGTACGCCGCGCTCGGCCGGGGCGAGTGGGCGATGAGCCGGGAGTGCATCCCGTGGCGAGAATACGATCCGCTGCTCGAACGCTTCACCGCAGAGCGATACCGCCCAGCGGAGTGGGCGGCGATGGCACGCGACTCCGGCATGCGGTATGCGGTGCTCACCGCCAAACACCACGAGGGGTTCTGTCTCTGGGACTCAAAGGCCTGCGAGTTCAACGCGACGCGCAGCGCCGCAAAACGTGACGTGATGGCCGAGTTCCTCGACGCGTTCCGCGCCGCGGGTTTGAAGGTCGGGCTCTACTACTCGTTAGGCGATTGGCGGAACCCCGATTGGATCAAGGCGACGCACGGGGATGCGCCAGCTGAGGAACGGTTCGTGGGCTACACCCACGCGTTGGTCCGCGAACTCGTGACCGGCTACGGCGACCTCGACGTGCTCTGGTACGACTTGCCGCAGAACTTCACGCCCGCGGCGTGGCGGTCGGTCGAGCTCAACGCCATGGTCCGCTCCCACCAGCCGCAGGTCCTGATCAACAACCGCGCGCTAACGACCGAGGACTTCGCCACCCCCGAACAGCACGCCGAACCCGCCGAGCCCGGACGGCTCTGGGAGGCGTGCATGACGCTTAACGACAACTGGGGCTATTGCCCGTCGGATACGAACTACAAGTCGCCGCGTGAGGTCGTCCGGCTGCTCGCCCAGGTCGCTTCGGCGTCGGGGAACCTCCTGCTGAATGTCGGCCCGGACGCGACGGGGAAGATCCCGGACGAGTCGCAGCGCATCCTCCTCGATGTCGGGGCCTGGCTGCGCACCCACGGCGAGGCGGTGTACGGCTCGCAACGCCACCGCATGAGCTGGAACACATGGGGCGCGTGCACGGCAAACGGGAACACCTTGTACCTGCACCTCATGCGGTATTTCGGAGACGGGGCGATCACGATCGGTGCGCTGCGGAACGACATCCGCGCTGCCACATTACTCACGACCGGGCAACCGCTGTCGGTCGATCGCTTGGACGAGCACCGCTGGCGCTTCGCGGGCCTGCCCCGCGAAACACCCGATCCGCTGATGCCCGTTGTCCGCCTGGAACTGGACGGGCCCCCGCGGCAGGATTTCCACTGGCAACTCGGCGACGCCGACCACTTCCCGGTGTACCCGGCTTGAACGGTGCCACGACCGTCACATCCAGGGCAGCGTGGTCTCGATGCCGTGCGGCAGCCGGAGCTTCGGCGCGCGGACGAGTCGGCCGTTGATGCTGCGGTGTTTGATCCCTTCGGAGAACGGGCTCACCGCCATCTCGAGCGTCAAACCGTCACGTTCGACGCGCACGTCGCGCATGGCGTCGGGCGGCGACCAGCGGTCTGTGACGTGGGCATCGGCCCGACCTCGGCGGAACGCCTCGAACGACGGCCAATCCGACGCCCGGGCGACGTCCAGGACGAACCCGTTCCGCGTCGAGACAAGTTGCTCCACGCTGAAGCTGCGCTTCGGGCCGCGGTAGTTCACCAGATCGATCATCAGGAAGCCGTTGACAACCGAGACCTGGACCGCGGCGTCCCGGCCGTGGTCGTCGATTGCGAGCGGCTGGATCGCTAGGTACACCGGGCCGTCGGCGAGGAACACCGGCGCGGGATCCTCGGATCGCCCGCCGAGCCCTTCACATCGTTGATCGTCGATCCAAGCCTCGGGTTGCTGGTCGTAGAAGCAGGTCAGCAGCAGGGAGAGCTTTAAGGACGCGACGCCCACGCCGACCGGGTCCGGCTGGTGGTCGGCGTCGGCCTGCCAAGCCGGCTTGGGCCACGCGAGGACCATCGCGGTCGACTCGTGCTGGATACACAGCGTCCGACCGGCGTCGTTGAGGTGCTCGTGCCGGTTCGGCGGCGGGTCGTCCATTAGGTAGCGGGTGAACAGCGACGCGACGTGAGGCAGTTCGGGTTCGGCGCCGCGCCGGTAAACGAGGTGACAGGCCGTGTGCTGGTAGGAATCCAGGAACGGGCGGCTGGAGGTGCCCAACGCGGCGTCGCGGTCGATCCAGGTGTATAGGTGCGAAGACCCGGCGGGGCACTCGGCGTAAGGGGTCACGGGCTGACGGCGGTCGCGCCACACGTTGCGGTGCATCGCGGCGTGCTCTGTGTCCCCCTCAACGACGCAGGGCGTCGGCTTCTCGAAAGCGAGTTCCAACACCGGGTCGGGGACGTGGTAAGTCGGCGTGGTCTGCCAGGCGGTGTGCGCCGCGAGCATCTGGTCCCCGCCGTGCAGCGCCTGCCCGGGAGCGGGCGGGAAGGCGGCGTTGAGCGGGTTGACGAACACGCCATCGCCGAAAGCCTGGTACAGCACCACGTGGGCGTTGTGCGGGTGGGCGCACATGTCGGCCATGTAAGCGCGGCTGTGCGGCCCGGCGATGAACGACGTCGCGGGGTGGAACCGCGCCGCCATTTCGGCCCAGACACGGTGCTCGATGCCGAGCGCGATCGACCGGGCTTCTTCGTGGTCCGAAAGCTCGACGATCTCGGCCATGCACGTCAGCGTGATGGCGCTGTAGGTCGGGCTGGCGTACTCCGAGAGGAATCCGCGGCGCTCGAGCAGCCGCTGGCCGGTCCGCAGGGTTCGGATGCCGGCGTTGATCGTCGCGCGGTCGTGAGTGAGTTGACCGCCGAGCACGGTGGACAGCGCCGCCATCGACGGGAAGTTGTCGTTGTAGCCGCGAAAGCGCTGCCGGGCCTCGTCGGGGAGCGACTCGGCCAGGCGTGCGAGCAAGGCGGCGGCCAAGTCATCTTTCAGCCGGCCGCGGAAGCGAGTCAGGATGGACGCCATGCCGCTGGTCCAGAAGTGCCCGCCACCCTCGTGGAGTTGGCGTCGGAGCATCGCGTTAGCCCGCGCGACGGCGGTGCTTCCGCCCTCGAGGAACGACATCGCGTGCCACATCGGGTGGCGGACGTCGCCGGGGAGCGGGACAGTGTGTCGGCCGGCGTCATCGAACCAGGGCACGCAGGCCGCGCGGTGTCGGGCGCGGACCAGAGCGCGGCGTCTGGCTTGGGAATCGCCGGAACTGGGTGGCTGCGCGTCGGGAGCGGCGGAGGGGGCGTGGGTCGGGGGCACTGCGGGGGGCCTGCGTTCGGGGAGGGGGAAGGGGCCGAGACCATTCAATCGCGTCGGTTAACGCTATCCGGGCTTGACATCAGCGAGGGATGCATTAAATTGAATCCGGATACATCACGGGAAAAAAGATGATTGTCGGGATCCTCGTTAGGATTGGTTCGTCCGGAAGTAAAGCCACCCTTTCCAGACTCTAGCTCGTCGTCCTCGGCCGTGCACCCTCTTTTTCCGAGTTCTTGAACGTGGTCACGACTTACGAAATCGCGAAGCATTGCGGCCTCTCTCAGCCGACGGTCAGCCGCATTCTGTCCCGCGGCAGCAGCGCCGGGCGGCACAGCGCCGAGACGCGTCGCCGGGTGATCGAGGCGGCCCGCGTGTTGGGGTACCGGCCGAACGCCGCGGCCCGGGCGATCCACCAGGGGCGGTTCAACGCGGTGGCGTTGTTGATGGGCATGAGCCCGTTTGCCAGCAACGTCCCCGCCGAGATGCTCCGCGCGGTGAGCCAGACGCTGAGGAAGCGCGACTGCAGCCTCTCGCTCCTGCAACTCACCGACGACGACCTGTCGTCGGAAGACAAGATGCCGCGCCTGTTACGGGAGTCGTCGAACGACGGCCTGCTCGTGGACTACACCCACGCGGCACCGGCCGAGCTGGGCGAGTTGATCGAACGTCACCAGATTCCAGCGATCTGGATCAACACGCTCCGCGAGCACGACGTCGTCCGAGTCGACGACCGTTCCGGCGGGCAGGAGGCGACGCGTCGGCTGCTCGAACGCGGACACCGGCGCATTGCTTTCCTCGACATGTCGTACGGCAGCGAGGACCCGGCGGCGCACTACAGCAAGCACCACCGATTCCAGGGCTACGCCGACGTGATGAACGACGCCGGTCTGCGGCCGAGAGCGATCGAAGCCGAAGGCAGACGGAACGTACCGGCGGAGGACCGGTTGGTGTTCTGTCGCGGCTTCCTCGAGCGTGAGGACAGGCCGACCGCGCTCGTGTCTTACACCAGCACGTTTGCCGGCCCGCTGCTGCTGGCGTGTTCGTCGCTAGGCCTGGAGGTACCGCGTGACTTGTCGTTGATCGGGTTTGACAACGCCCTCTACGCCGGACTGGGGATCGACATCGACACCATGGTGCTGCCGCAGTACGAGGTCGGCCAGACGGCGACCGAGCGCCTGATGGCCAAGATCGCCTCGCCCGCCCAGAAGTTCCCGGCCGAGCTGCTGCCCCTGACTTATGGCCACGGCCAGACGATCGGTCCGGCTGACTGATCGATGCCATGCCGCGAGAGTTTCCGCGGCGCGGCCATCGTTCATGCGACTTCTGGCTTGGTTGCCTCGACGATGAAACGCAACACACGACGCGCGGGTTTCACGCTCATCGAGCTGCTGGTGGTCATTTCGATCATCGCTCTGCTGATCGGCCTTTTGCTGCCTGCCTTGGGTGCCGCTCGGGAGGCGGCGCGATCGTCGGTCTGTGCATCGAATCAACGGCAGATCGGCATCGCGGTGCTGGCCTACGCCGCCGACCACGAGGGCTACCTGCCGATGGTGCAGGCCCCGTGGGCCGCGCTCGACTCCGATGGGCTCGGCCAGTACCGCGTCACGACGGGCGGCGACTTCCGATACACCACGCTGCACGCCCAACTTGTCGGCGGCGGGTACCTCTCGGGCGAGACGACCGGGTCGGCGACAAATCAGAACGGCGTCACCGGCCGCGGTGCCGCCTTCTTCCAGTGCCCGTCGGACGAGAGCGTCGAGCCGGGCGAAGACATCGACGCGGGCTACGACAACTTCAGTTACATCGGGAACGTGTGGGTCTTTGCCGTACAGGTCGCGCACTGGTTCAACCCCGGCGCGCAGGCGGCACCCTCGGGGATGTTCAACCTCGACCGGTACCTCGACACGTCGGGGCGGCTGATGCTGACCGAGAAGGCCGGCAACAAAGAGACCTCGATCTTCCTCGCGGCGATTGCGCCATTCGACAGCACGTCGGCCCAACGCACGATCGACTTCACCGTGCCGCGGCCGCCGGCGGTGGGGGGGAGCCCGACGCCGACGGCCGGAGGCAGGGCAACGTGAACTCCGTCTACCTCGACGGCCACGGCGGCGCGATCAGCCACGACGAGCTCACCGAGCCGGCCCGCGCGTTCCTGGACCAGGGCAAGGCCGCCGACTTCGATCCCAACCAGCTTTGGGGCTACGGCCCCGGCTACGACAGCCGCGACGACTGGCGGTGACGCTGCGCCGCCACTTGTGCAGCCCCGACCGGATGTGTGTTACTTAAGCCCTGCTATGCATCATTCGTTGAACATTCTGCTTGCGGCTTGGATCCGAGCCTTGGCTCTGGGGCTAGCGTTGCTCGCGGCGATAGACGCGTGTGGCGAGTTGGCCCCGGACGACGCTTACGTGCGGGTGCTGGACGGCGCGCTGCACCTCGACGGCGAGCGGGTCCGCTTCTGGGGCACGAACGGGCACACCTTCGCCCGTGCCCGGGTGAGCGACGCCGACGACGCCGAAACGGTCCGCCAGAAGGTCGACCTCGCGCGGCGAAGCAACGATGCGATCCTCGACCGGCTCGAAGCGTTGGGCTTCAACTCGGTGCGTATCTGGGCAGGTTTCCCAGGGGACGGCGGGCCCTACACCATGGGCGACGGCTCTCTCGCCGACAGCGTTGACTACTTCCTTGATCAGGCGGCGCAGCGTGGGTTCAAGGTCTGGTACGCCGGTTGGAACAAGCTCGACCCCGTCACGCCGGCCGACGTCGACGTGATCGACGACCCGGACACCGCGGAGGCGTGGGCGGCGGCGGTCCGGGAGGCGTGCGAGTTCGATGACGCCGGCAAGCTGAAGCGCGGCTGGAACCTGCGGAACAACATCGCCCGCATCTGGGACCCGCGCCTCGAAGCGATCGGGCTCCGGCAGATGACGTACTCGGCGAACCACCTGAACCGGTACCGCGGGCTGCGTTGGGCGGACGACCCGGTGTTCGGCGTGTGGGAGCTGTCAAACGAAGAGTGGTGGATGCGACGGATGGTGGGCGGACGGTGGAAGCAACTGCCGGCGTACTTCCGCGGCCAGCTCGTCGACCGCTGGCAGGCGTTCCTGCGTCAGAAGTACGGCGACGAGGCCGGATTGCGTGCGGCGTGGGGCGGACTGCTCGAGGGTGAATCACTCGACAAAGGCACGGTAGTGCTGGCGCCGATGGCCCGGCCGGTCGACGCCGCGGTCGGGATGAACGACCAGAACCCGTTCGCTGCGGACGCGCTGAAGTCGCTTGGGTCTGAGTTCGGTCGGGACGACCTGCCCGAGGCACGCGGCCGAGACGTGCTCGAGTTCTTCATGGGGCTGTTGCTCAATCACAAGCAGCGCAGCGCCGCGGCGCTCAAGCCGTTGGGGAAGAGCACGCGCTTATGTCCGATGATCTACGACACCGGCATCGGCTACGAGGTGCAGAGCCAGTACCTGCACCAGCACGCCGACGCCTCTGCGCATGACGCGTACGTCAATGGTTTTGGCCCGCCGCTTCAGGCCGAACTCGCCAAGGCCGACGACGCTTTCAACGCCCACGAACACCTGCGGCTCACGCTGGAGGCCGAGCGGGTCTCGGCGAACAACGGCCCCTGGGTGAACTGGCTGCGGAAGCCGCCGGCGATCTCGCAAGGCGTGCCGTGGCTCGAGCACAACCGCGTCGCGGGTCAGCCGTTCTTCTGTTACGAAACGAACATCATGCAGCCGGCCAAGTACCGGGCCGACTTCCCGTTGCGACTGCTGGCGCTCGCGAGCATCCAGGACTGGGACTGGGTGTGTTGGCATTACTTCGGCGACGGGTCCCTCGACCGCCTCGCCGATTCGCCCGACCACTTCAGCCGAACACCGATGGACGTGACCACGGGGTCGCACCCCCAGGGCTACCACTTCACCTACGACGAGGTGCTGTCCGCGATGGTCCGCGCGGCGGGCGTCGCGTTCCGGTCGTTCGCGTTCGCGCCCGCCGAACAGCCCACCGAGTTCGTCTATGGACGGGACGCGCTGTACGACCCGGCGAGCATGGACTACGGGCACAGTTACTGCCGGCTCGGGATGGACATGCTCCAGACGGTCTATCAACACGGGCTTCGGCTGCGGATCGACCCGGCGCTCGAGTCGAGTTTCGCCACCGGGCCGACCGTCTCGTTTGACGACCGGCACACGCACAACCCCTACACGCCGACCGAGGGCATCACCTTCGACTGGCGGCGAGGGTTCTTGTTTATGGACAGCCCGCGTGCGGTGATGTTTGCCGGCTCGAGCGCGGCGGTCGGGGGCCGGGTCTCGACGCGTCACGGGGTCGCCGTGCGTGACATCCGGGTCGACAACGAGCCGGGCATGCTCAGCCCGGTGGAACCCGAAGAGGGCTACGTAGCGATCGCGTACTACAGCCACGACGGTCTGCCGCTGTCCGAGACAAACGACGCCACGATCTCACTGGTCAGCACGAGTTTCAACACCGGGCTTGCCTTACGCGAGAACGGCCGGGCGCGAGACGCGGGCCGCTTGCCCGTGTTGTCGGCGCGGGTGTCGGCGGTGATTGAAGGAGACGGGTTGGAGGGGATGCGCTACGAGATGTTGGATTGGAACCTGCGGCGGGTCGACGACGGTGTGATCGTCGGCCGAACGCTGATCGTCCCCGGCGATGAGCCGGTGTTTGTGGTTCGGCTCACGCGCGGCGACGTGTCGTCGCGGTGATGTACGAGCCACTGAACGACGCAACAGGCACCCCTGATGGTTTTCACGCGATGAACCGGATTGACCTCCCCGAACCGCAAATGTATTCGGATGTACACCGAACTCCGTGCAGGACTCAGACTCTCGAACTCATGTTTTAAGGAGGACTCCCTTGACCCGCTCTTATCCCCTTTCCAGTGACTTGGCTCGTGGATTGGTCACGTTGTGCGTCGGCGGCGCCGCGTTGGCCGGTACGGCTTCGGCAGAACTGCTTGTGCATTACCGTCTCGATGAGTCGGCTGGCTCGCTCACCGCCGCCGATGAGATCACTTCCGACGATCAGGGCGCGCAAGACTTGACTTCGGTCGGCGGTGTTTCGGCGTTCGTCGGCAACCCCGGCATCCTCGGCGGCGCGGCCACCTTCAACAACGACCAGAACCAGGCGCTGGTCTGGAACGCGGCACCGTTCATCGGCGAGTCGCTCTCGTCGACCGGGTTCTGGACCATGTCGGCGTGGATCAAGTACACCTCGTCCGACTTTGACACCATGGTGTCCACCGGGCAGAACTTCAACTTCGACCAGTACGCCTTCCTCGGGACCGGTCTGGGCAACCCGTTAGCCGAGTACATCTCCGGGCAGTCGGATCGGCCGCGCGCCCGCAAGCCCACCGACTCCAACGACGGCCTGTGGCACCACGCGGTCTGGACGATCGAGCCGACCACAGACCCGGCCGTGCCCCAGGGCCAAACCGACGTCCGGAAGCTGTACGTCGACGGCATGCTCGTCGCCGAGGCCGACCTCGTGCAGCAGGTCGTGCCGACCGAGCGCATCGGCCTGGGCGGCTTGGTGCGCGGCGACGCGCTCCCGAACCAGGTGGCCAACGCCTACGAGGGCGAGCTCGATGACGTCGGGTTCTGGGACTCGATCCTGACCCCGGCCGAGGTTGCGTTGCTGAATGGCCTCGGACGCTTCGCGGGGACCACTCTGTCTGACCCAGAAATTGCCGCCGCGTTGGATGTATTCAACGCGGGCACCGGCTCGACGTCCATCGGTGGCAAGGACTGGTCGTTTGTGACCGGGCTCGTCGGCGTGACCGGCGAGATCGGCGGCGACGTCGCCGCCGACACGGCGTTCATCGTTCTGGACGGCGACGCCGGCACCGGCATCTCCCTCGCCTCGGGCACAACCACAATCACCGGCGACTACGACACCTCCGGCCAGGTCGAGCAGGGCGACCTCGACATCGT
>JANQPR010000077.1 GCA_028285385.1 Phycisphaera sp. | reverse complement strand
CGGAAGTCTCGGCCGTGCGCCACGCCGAGCGATCCGGCCACGTCCGCCGCGGCGCCGTCCGGTCCGCTTACCGACAGCGGCCGGACCGCGGTGCCCATCACGTCGAGCAATGCCGCGGCGAGTCCCGCGTGCCCGGCGTCGATCCACAGGTTCACTTCCGCGGCGTGCGGCGACATCGCATGAGTCTAAAC
Source organism: Phycisphaera sp. (assembly GCA_028285385.1). Taxonomy (GTDB): domain Bacteria; phylum Planctomycetota; class Phycisphaerae; order Phycisphaerales; family Phycisphaeraceae; genus CAZIXN01. The sequence goes on along the minus strand of JANQPR010000077.1, from coordinate 7,476 downwards.
CGCCCGGGGTACAATGACGTCGCGCGGCCGGCGGCGGCCGGGGCCCGGCGTTGCCCCGTGCATGCAAGACCGGGCCGAGGAAAGTCCGAGCACGACAGGACACGGCGGTGGGTAACGCCCACCGGGCCCGCTGGCGACGGCGGGTTCAGGGACAGCGCCACAGAAAACATACCGCCGGGGCAGGGGCTGAGTGGCCAAGGGATCGGTGTTGGAAGTGCAATGCCGCACTATGCCCCTGACCCCTTAGCCCCTTCCCCGGTAAGGGTGAAAAGGTGCGGTAAGAGCGCACCGCGTCGCGGGTGACCGTGACGGCAAGGCAAACCCCGCCGCGTGCAAGCCCAAGCAGCCCCCGTCCCCGGGCGTGGCAAACCCACGACCGGGGCAACGCTGGTCCGGCGTGTGGGGCGGGTCGGGTGCTCGAGGTCGTCGGCAACGGCGTCCCCAGAGAAATGGCCGCCCGACGCGAACGCGTCGACACAACTCGGCTTACGCCGGCCGCGCAACAGACGAAAGGCCCCGGGCTTGAACGCTCGGGGCCTTCGCCTTTGGTCTGGTTGTGCAGCGTTTGCTTGCGGCTCAGCGGCCTTCGAGGATCAGCTCCACCGCGTGCGACGTCGGCAGCGACAACGCGCCGTGCGCCTGCGCCGCGGCCAACGCCAGGTCGCCCTCGCTGGAACGGACCAGCTCGAGCAACGCGTCGCCGGCCTCGGCGGAGATCAGGTTGCCGAACCGATTGGCCGAGACGCCGAGCGCGTTGAGCTGAGCGATCTGCACGTCGCCGAGCGCTTCGAGGGCCGACGCCGCGAGCGCCGCCTGCGCCTCGGGCGAATCGAGTTGGGCCACGGCGTCCGCCGCCGCGGTCGCCACCGCGTCCCGGCCGTCCCCGAGCGCCGCGACCATGGCGGGCAACGCGTCTCGGGCGTCGTACACCGACGGCTCGGCCGCGATGGCCTTCAGCAGCGCCAACGCCGCGAGCGCCTTCGCCTCCGCTTCCTCGGCGCCGATCGGGTCGCCCGAGAAGCGTTCGATCGCCGCCGACGCGGCGGCTTCGAGGTCTTGCGCGGTGGCTTCGCCCACGTAGTTCGTGACCCGGTCGTTGTCCGCGTACCGGACCGACAAGGCCGTTTGGTCCGGGCCCGAGACCCGTCCGACCACCGGCGTGGCGGCGAGCTTGTAGTCCTGAGCGGTTTGGTCGACGACGGCCGCGACGCGGTCGGCGCTGCCGTCCACGACGATCAGGTCGATGCCCGGCGCGGTCCGCACCGGCTCGGCGGCGTCGCCTAGTGAGGCGGCGGCGATCGGCGTGTAGCCCATCGAGGTCACGGCGTCGGCCAAGGCGTTGCGCGTGGCCTGGTCCTCGCCCAGCACCAACGCGGTCTGCTCGCCGGTCTGACGGACGGCCTCAGCCAGCACAGGGACGACACGAAAGTCGCTGTCGAAGCCGATCTCCGGCATCGCGCGGGCCAGCGCCTCGGCGGCCCGGAAGCGCACCCGTGCATCGGGGTAGTCCAGCGCGCGGACCAGCGGCTGGAGCGCCTCGATCGAAGCCGTCTTGGACAACGCGTCGATCGCGTCGAGCGCGAGCGGGGCGTCGGCGTCGGTGATGGCGGTGTCGAGCACGTCCCGCAGCCGGGCCGGGCCGGCCAACAGGGCGTAGTAACTCGCCGGCTGCCAGGCGGACGGGCGGCTGGGGTCCATCTCGCTGTCACCCAGGTTGTTCTCGGCCCGCAGGTCGGCGGCAAGGAACAGCGACAGCGCGGCGTCCAACTCCGGGTTCAGCGAGAGCGCGGTCGTCGCGGCGTCGCGGGCCAGCGCATCGGCGTACACCGAGGCGGGCACCTCCAGCGGCACCAGACCGATGTCCCGGCCGAACCGCCAAAGCAGGCCCTGGCCCTTTGACGCGTCGAAGCCGACGGGCTCCCCTCCGTCGGTCCCGGCTTCGTAGGCGTTGACACCCACGGCCAGGTACAGGTCTGCGGCGCTCTGGCCGGGGGCCAGCCGCGTCTCCTCGGCGATCTGGTCGAACGCCCGCTGCGCGTGCATGCGGACCGTGGCGTCGGTGTCGCCGTTCTCGATCACCCGCTGCAAGGACGCCAGGGCGTAGGGGTAGCCGATCTCGGCGAGCACCTGTGAGACCTGCCGCTGCGGCGTCGGCTCGAGGTCCGGCAGGGCGGCGGACAGCGGCGCAACCATCGGCTGCCCGACCTCCACCATCGCGCGGACCACGTAAGGGTTCAGGCCCGACAGGTTGTCGTCGCGCAGCGTCGCGAGCAACTGCGGCGCCGCGTACTGGCCGGCGGCCTTGAGGCGACGCGTCGCGTTGACGTACGCCCGCTGCCCGTCGTCGAGCAAGTCGATGTTCTTCTGGATGCGTTCCGGGTCCCGGCTGCGGTCCAAGCGGGCCGACTCGAGCTTCGATCGCAGCTGTGCGGCGACGCCGCGCACGCCGTCCATCCCGGACGCCCGGTCGAACAGGTTGCCCGTCGAGCTGTGCCGGCTGGCCTCGACCGTGTCGAGCAGCACCCCCGGGTCGACGCCGAGCAGGGCTTCGCCGGCGTCGGCGGCGAGCTGCGGCCGGGCGATCAGGACGTAGTGCGCGAAGTCGCTCCAGAGCTGAGCGGGCTCGGCCTGCGTTTGGGCTTGGGCCGCGGCGGGCGCGACCAGCGTCGGCAGCGGCGTCACCGGGGTCAGCACCGAGAACAACAAGGCCGACACCGGCCACGCGCGGCGGAAACTTGCCATGCAGCGGACTCCAGACAAAAGGCAGGCCAATCAAGCAGCCAGGGGGTTGCACGGGTCCCGCTCCAACGACGGGGCATCGGGCCGAGCCACACCGGCCCGGCACCGCGTCCGTCGGTCTCCACGGCCCGGGATCGGGCCGCCGAGGCGGGGGAACGTCGGTCACTTCCGAACCGCCGAATCTACCCGACATCCCGAACCGCGGTCAAGGCAACCTGAACCGCGGGCCCCGTGCCCAAACCCCGATCCGGGAAACGCTTACGGTGATCTTTCCGGTGATTTCCCCTTTGCGGCGGCCCACCAGAACACCCATAATGAACGGTCTGGGCAGGGGGCGACTCGGCCGCGACGCCCAGCGGTCTGCTTGTGGTGCCGCCCAGCCCGCCGGCGCAACGCCCGACCGGTCGTCCTGCCGACGACCTGCCCAGGACGCACGAGTCCGATGCTGAAGTTCCTTGTCTTCGATCACCGCGACCCCGACGCCGAGCCCGCCCGGCCCGACCGTTGGCCGCTGCGCAACGCCTACCTCATGGGCGCCGACGGCAACCCGGTCCGCGCCGACATTACCTTCGAGGACCACGCCGTCGTCTGCGACAAACGCGAGGCCGGCACCGCCGCGCTCGCGCTGCAACACGACTGCGGCGAACTCGGCGAGATCACCGTGCAGACCTGCCTGCTCCCCGAACGCAACGAGCCGTACATCCTCACCCTCGAGCTCGCTCGGCACCGGCTGATGACGCTGTACACCCGGCTCGAAGAGTGGTCCATGTTCGAGCTCAACCCCGACCACTCCGTGCCCAAGCGGGCCAACCGCGCCCGCGAGAAGTTCATCGAGGCCCTGTGCTGCCAACGCGACGACCCGGCCCGCGCCTCGACCCTCGCGCAGGAGTGCCTAGTCACCGCGATCGACGGCACCGAAGAGCTCGCGCTCGCCCACTCCGAGCTGCTGCTCAACCGCCGTCGTGAGACCGACGCGCTGCCCGAGCACCCGATCGGCGTCGGCGTTGCGCCCGAACTCAGCGACCCGCGCATCCGTTCGTCGGTCGCGTCGAACTTCGACTTCCTGCAACTGCCAATGCCCTGGCGACAGCTCTGCCCGGAAGAGAACGAGTACGACTGGTCGGTCCTGGACCCGTGGGTCGAGTGGGCCGCGTCCGCGAAGGTGCCCGTCCTCGCCGGGCCGATCGTCGGCTTCGACCCGCAGAACCTGCCGGACTGGCTCTACATCTGGGAACACGACTACGACACCGTCCGCGACGTGATCTACGAGCACGTCGAGCGCGTCGTCGAGCGGTACAAGGGCGTTGTGACCGGCTGGAACGTGCTCTCGGGCTTACACGTGAACAAGCACTTCACGTTCAACTTCGAGCAGCTGATGGATTTGTCGCGCATGGCGTTGATGCTGTCGCGTAAGCTGCACCCCGCTGGGAAGCTGTTGGTCGAGGTCCGGCAGCCGTTCGGTGAGTACTACGCCGAGAACCAGCGGTCGATCCCGCCGATGATCTACGCCGACCTGCTCGCGCAGAGCGGCGTGCCGTTCGACGCGTTCTCGCTGCGGGTCCCCATGGGGCAGGCGGTGAACGGGCAGTACAGCCGGGACCTCATGCAGTTGAGCATGCTGCTGGAGAACTACGCGGTGTTCGGCAAGCCGCTGCAGTTGACGCTCAGCGCGCCGAGCTCGCCGGTGACGCCGGTGATGATCGCCGACCCGTCGTCGGACGAGCCGGTCGACGACCGGTGCGGGCACTGGCGTCGGCCGTGGTCGCCGGTGGTGCAGAGCCACTGGCTGGAAGCGGCGTTCCAGATCGCGATGAGCAAGCCGTTCGTCGACGCGGTGGCGTGGCAGGACTTCGTCGACCACCCGGCGATCGAGCTGCCGCTGTCGGGCTTGGTCACCGAGGGGCACCACGTCAAGGAGTCGCTGCGGCGGTTGGTGGGGTTCCGGCGGTCGTTGTTGGACCTGCCGGAGACGAACGAACCGCCGCCCAGCCGGAAGTCCAACGACGACAGCAACCACGGCAGCCACATGGGCCGCCCGGTGCCCGCGGGGGTTTGACGCGGTGCGCCGCGCGTCGTCCTGGATCGTGTTGAGTCTGGCGTGGGTCGTGTTGTTGTGTGCGGCGTGGCTGCGGCCGGTGTCACGCGCCGCGGTCGAACCTGCGCCGGTCGGTTACCAGCTGCGCATCAACCACGAACCCGCGCACCGGTTCCAGGCTTTGCACGGCATCGGGCCCGCGCTCGCCGACGCCATCGTCGAACACCGCGAACAACACGGCCCGCTCCGCGACGCGGACGACCTCGAAGCCATCCCCGGCATCGGCCCGCGCAAGCGCGCCCGCGTCGCGCCGTGGGTGCGGTTCGAATGACGCGGGCGTTTCCCGTTGTAATCGATGATTCCTTCACTCCCCTCCCCGAGGGAGGGGAAGTGGAAACTGTTGCCGTCACACCTTCGGTACGACGCGCGGCAGGCCGTGGCGCGGCGGTGGCTTGTCGGCGGGCTGCATCTTCTCGAGCGTGCGCGTCGGAGGGCGCGGCGTCGGCGGGGGGCCGGGGTCGGGCGTGATGCGGACGTACGCCTCGCACTGCGTGCCCGGCTGGGCGTCCAACGCTCGCGCGGTGAGTCGGCCGTGGGTTTTTGCGGTGTCGAGCAGCGCGAGCGTGCCATACACGACGGTATCCCCGTCCAGTCGACCGGCGGTGGTCAGCGCGCCGCAGGTCAGTCGGCCGCGCACGCTCGCGGTGTCGCCGAGCTCGACGTGGCCCATGGTGGTGACGTCGCCCTGAACCTGGCCGTCAAGCCTGAGGTCGTCGAACGCCAGCGGGTGTGTGCAACGCGGGCAGCGGACGGTGACGGCCCGCCGGGAGATGTCGAAGCCGTGCCGACAGCTCGGGCAGTACACCCGGCGTCGCTGCGGCGGCCGCGGCGCGGCGGGGTGGAACGCGACCAGCGGCGGACGCAGGGGCATATCGGCAGCGAAACAGTGTCACAGGCTGTCCGCCTGTGGTGGTCGTGATGAGACCGAAGCTTTCGAGCGCAAGTAGCGCGGACGAGCGGCCCGCGCCGCGTCGCGTCACTCGTGCCCGGCGCCGTTGGTCACCGTCGGGCGGTGGCCGTTGCCCAAGCCGCGCGGCCGACGGCGTTGCAGCACGGCGTCCGCCGCGCCTTCGCTGGTCTGCGCGGTCGGCGTCGACGCGCCCTCGCTCAGCCCGGCCTGGTCGAGCACCTCGCCCGCGGCGTCCAGCGCCCGCGGCCCGATGTGGATGCCGCCCTCGAAGTCCGCGCCCTCCGCGACCGACAGCTGCCCGGTGAACACCCGGCCACGGAAGCTCGCGCCCGGCGTCAACTCGACGCTGTGCTCGGCGACGACGTCGCACACCGCCTCGCCCGACAGCCGCAGCGCGCCGACTAGCACCGTGCCTTCGATCGAGGCCGAATCGGTCACCTCGAGCGTGCCCGTGACCCGCAGCGTGCCGTTGAACCGGCCCATGATGACGGCGTCGTTGTCCAGCACCAGGTCGCCGCTAATCTTGCAGTCGGGGCCCAGCACGGTCTTGCTGCGGGGGGTGTCGGACATGGTGCGCGTCGCTCCTTGCGTCAAAGTCGGGGGTTCAAATCCGGCGGCCCAGGGGCGTCCTCACCCACTGCGGCGTGTGCGTGCCGATACGGCGATCGAACGGGGCGCCGCGGACGAAACGCCGGCCCCGCCTCACTGTCCGATTACATCGGCCCACGTCCGATTTGGCCACACAAACGAACCGCGCCGGCGTCGGTGTCGCGTCGGCTCGATATTTTCGGACGCCCCCGCCGGTATCCTGCCCGAATGGACTCGGCCCGCGTTCAGCGTTTGCTCCGCCAACACCTGCACACCGACGCGTTGCTCGGCGTCGACGCCGTGCCGACCCACGCCGACGCGACCACCGCAACACCAGCCGCGGAGGCCGCGCCGGTCGTCACTCAAACGGCGCCCGCGCCGCCGTTACGGCCCGCCCCGCCGCCACGCAGCGCAACCGCGACCAGCGCCGCGCCCGCGCGGCTCACGCCCGCGCCGCCCCCAATCCAACTCGATACCAATGACGACAAGCCCACCGCGCTGCGCAAGCTCCGCGAAGCGCTCGCCCAGGACCAGCGCGTCCTCGACAAGCTCATGCCCGGCACGCAGCTCGTGTTCGGCGAGGGAGACCCCGACGCCGAGATCATGTTCATCGGCGAAGGGGCGGGCGAGGACGAGGCCCGCACCGGGCGCCCGTTCGTCGGCCGCGCGGGGCAGCTGCTCGACAACATGATCAAGGCGATGGGCCTGCAGCGCGAGCAGGTCTACATCACCAACTGCGTGCACTTCCGCCCGCCCGGCAACCGCACGCCGACCCCCGATGAGATCGACCTCGGCTGGCCGTACATGATCGGGCAGGTCCAGGTGGTGCAACCCAAAGCCATCGTCGCGCTCGGCGGCACGTCCGCCAAGGCGTTGCTCAACACGTCGACCGGGATCACCCGGCTGCGCGGGCGCTGGCACGAGTTCGACGCGGTCTCCCCGCCGATCGCGCTGATGCCGACGTTCCACCCGGCGTTCCTGCTGCGGTCCTACACCCGCGAAAACCGCGCGAAGGTCTGGGCCGACCTGTGCGCCGTGCTCGAACGCCTGGGCAAGCAGCCGCCGAAGCGCGACTGACGCGTCGGCGCATCAACGCCCGCGTCGGATCAAACCAGGTCCGGGTCGCTCATCACCTCGACCAACG
>JANQPR010000063.1 GCA_028285385.1 Phycisphaera sp. | reverse complement strand
GATCGTGGCGCTGCTTTCGGCGGCACCACCCCCGACAAACCCGAGCGCGAGCCAAACAACCACCCACCCCGCCGACCCAATGGGTGGGGTCGATCGGCGGCGACGCCGCGCTCGCTGTGTCCTGCGGTGTCCGGGATGGGTTGGTCGCTGTGCCACTGCGCCATCGTATTTCGTGAGCAACATGAGTCGCGGCGGGTAAGGCGGTTCTGCGGAGCGCCCCTGTGAAAAACCCCCGTACCTCCGCCGGCCGAAACCCCTATGCTGCACGCATGAGCGACGCCCCCCGCCGCAACTTCTCCGGCCGATCCAACCGCCCCTACCGCGGCAGCCGGCCCCAGCGCGGCGGCGGCTACGGGGGTGGGCGTGGCGGGGGACACGGCGGGCGCGGCCGCAAGCCCGACCTGCCCATGCTCTTGGGCGAGCCCTCGCCGTCGCTGGCCAAGATCAACGGCATGAACATGGCCAAGCTCGAGGAGAAGATCGCCTCCCTCACCGCCGACCGCGTGCACCTGGTCAACAAGCTCGAGAAGCTCAAGAAGGCCGACCCGCCCAAGCCCGACCAGCTCAAGGACACCGAGAAGCTGATCGCCCGGCTCGACGCGCTCAAGGCCGCCGCCGAGGAACGCCTCAAGGGCAAGGCCGAGCGCAAGGCGCTGCGCGAGGCGGGCAAGCTATGAGTAGTTGAGGCCCCGCGGCGTTGGCGGGCTTTGAACCGCTTGCTGCTGTCTCAGCCGCGTTGCACGCAACGCGGAGGGCCAACAACACCCAGTTTGTTCGTTGGAATCGCGGAATACCCCCGCCGGTGCCGCGGTTGAACTGAGCATGGCTCGCGATGCAACCCTTGTGGTGGTTCTGTTCGTCCTCGCCGTCGGTTTGCCCGCCGTGTTTTTCGCCGGCCTAAACCGAGCCGAGGCGGAATCGCCGTTACGCACTTCGGTTGAGATGTTGGATCCACTCCCGGGTTTTGCTTTGCTCGAACTCTTCACGTCGGAAGGGTGTTCCAGTTGCCCGCCGGCCGACGACGTGCTGGCCGACCTCGACGCCGAGGCACGCGACGCGAAGGAGCCGGTGTTCGCGTTGTCCTACCACGTCGATTACTGGGACGGCTTGGGTTGGCCCGACCGGTTCGCCGACGCTCGCTTCACGCAGCGGCAGCGCGACTACGCCCGCGCCTTCCGCAGCAACCGGATCTACACCCCACAACTGATCGTGAACGGCACGACGGAGTTCGTCGGTTCGCGGCGCGACTTGGCCGAGCAGACGATCGCCGAGGCGCGATCGATCGCGGCGCAGGCCGAGTTGACGATCGCTTTAGAGCCCGTCGATTTGCACGAGAACAAGGTGTCGGTCCGGGTCAGCATCGAGGTTGACACGATCGGAGTCACAGCGCTCCCTCGCGACGCGGTCCTGCACGTCGCGCTGACGCAGCGCGAAGCCGTGACCCGGGTGAAGCGCGGCGAGAACGCCCGGCGGACACTCCGGCACGTCAACGTCGTGCGCGAGTTCCGTGCGTTGCCGTGGTCGGCCGAGTTGGAACAGGACGGCGCGGCGTTGACTTTCGCGTTGCCGGATGAGCCGCAGGGCACGGCATTCGAAGTCGTCGCCTTCGTGCAGGACGGCCCGACGGGGTTGGTCCTCGCCGCGCAGCGGGCCGCAGTTTCGTTGAACGAATCATGACCGGCCGCAGAACGCTCGCTGTCACTCGGCAACGACGAACCACAACTGATAAACCGCGAGCCGCTCCGGGTCGTCGCCCATGCCCACGGCCACCAGCGTGCCCGCGTCAGGATCGACACACCGCGGCGCCCAACGGCCGTCGAGCAGGCGCAGCTTCGTCGTGTTGGCCGCGAGGTCCGCGCCCTCGGGCAGCGTGGGATCGATCGCCACGAGTTCGAGCGCGTCCTGGTTCCCCGCGACGACCCACGGCGGCGCCCACCACGCGACCGCGGCCGGCCCGTCCACCAGCGGCCACACCCATGGCTCCGTAAGCCCGTAGACGAGCGCCACGCCGCTGCCGCCGCGCCGCAGCCACCCCCCGTGCCCCGCATCGAACGGGCGCAACAACCCCGCCTGCCACGGGACCAGTTGCCGCCACGACCCAGCGGACGATAGCTCGCGCACGAACGTTACATTCGCGACATCACTGGACGCGCCGAGCGTCGCCGGCTCGACGGTCACCCGCCCGACCCAACTCTCGATACCGTTCTCATCGCTCGGCGGCGCGGCGCCGAAGACCAGCGTGTCGTGGTTTACCCACTGCGGGGTCATCGGCACGAAATCCGCGGTGTCGCTCGGGCGGTGCGGCGCCGCGACCGGCACACGGGTGACGGACGCCGTGCTCCACTCGACGACGAACAACTCGCTCCGCTCGGGCACCTGATTGAAACCCACCACCGCGACGCGCGTCCCATCCGGCGACACCGCGGGCATCATCAGGTGACCGACACCGATGCCCTTGCGTTCGATCTGCCCGGTGGAGGCGTCGAACCGGCCGAGGTACGCGCGGCGTTGCGTGTCGTAGGTGACGAAGAACAACGCCGTGCCATCGGCGGACCACGTCGGCCAGCACGCGCCTTCGAGCGCCGCGGGGCGGGGCGGTTGCTCGCCTTTGAGGTCGCGGACCCACAGGGACACGCCCTGTAACCCGCGACCCGAGACTAGCGACTCGGGTGTCGGACGTGGCGTGCGCGCAGCGTGCCGGAAGTACGCGATCCACTTGGCGTCGGGGGAGACGGCGGGCAACTCGACGCTGCCGTGCGGCACGGCCGGGTGCACGGCGCCGACCGCGGTGAGCCCGGCGGACCAGCCGTCGACGGTGGGTTCCGCGGTGGTCGGCTCGAGCGCGACCGATTCAACCGGCGTGTCACCCCACGGCTGTTTGCTTGCGCAGCCCAATGGCAGCGGCGCCGCGACAAGACAGAACCCAACGGGCACCACGTTGCGTCGCAACGCGGCCAAACAGGCAATGAGCGACGACACCCAACGAAGAGTCACAGCTCTTCGACCTCGCCACGCTCGGGCCGCGCGGGGCGGCGCGGTTCCGATGGCATCCGGTCCCGCATCTCATCGGGCACCCCATCGGGCTCGACACCCGGATCGCGCATCCGTTCGCCGTCCGGCACCGGCCCGGGCTCGAGCGGGTCGGCGATCGTGCCCTCGTCGCCGTTGGGCATCTGCCCACGGATCTCGTCGAGCCAGGCCTGGTTACGCTCGCTGATGAACTCGGCTTCTTCGCCGGTGGCGTCGACAATTGTCGGCGTGACGAAGGCGATCACCTCCCGGTTGCGCACGCCCTGGTCGGTCGACCGGAACAACCCGCCAAGCAGCGGGATGTCGCCGAGCAATGGCAGCTTGCGGACGTCGTTGAAATCTTCCTGCCGGACGATGCCGGAGAGCACGACCGTCTGCCCGTCCTGAAGCGTGACGTTGGCCTGGTACTCCCGGCGGTTGAAGATGAAGTTGCCGAACACGGTGTCGGTCGATTCGATGCGTGAGAGCTCGAGGTTGATCTCGAGGTCGATGTCGCCCTCTTGGGTGATGTGCGGCCGGACGTGAAGCCGTGTGCCGACCGACTGGTATTCGAACTGACGGTTGAACGTGTCGGCGTCTTGTCGGCTGGACTGGTCGCCGGTGATGACGGGCACGTCCTGGCCGTCGAAGAAGTGGGCCTCCTGGTTGTCGGCGGTGTAGACGCGGGGCTCGTTGAGGATCTTGAGGTCGAACTCGCGGATGAGCAGTTGCAGGAGGAAGTTGAGGTTGACGCCGGCGTCGAGCGTGCCGCGCCCGCTGCCGAATGTCTCGGCGAAGGTGGAGTTGACCGAACCACCGATCGCCTGGTCGGCGAGGCGGGAGTCGGAGAGGATGCTCGGGTCGGACGCGACGCGGACGCCGAGCGTGGACTCGTCGTTGTGCTGCACCTCGGTGATGATCGCGCGGATCATGACCTGTAGCCCGGGTTGGTCGAGTTGGGCGATCATGTCGGCGAGCGGCTCGTTGTAGGCGGTGGGCGCGAGGAAGGCGATGGCGTTGCGCCGGCTGACGGGGACGAAGCGCGGCTTGCCGATGAGGTTGCTGGTCGGTTGCTCGTCTTGAGTCGGGCGGGCCTGGGACCACCAGAAGTTGAGCGCGTTGGGGTCGCCGCCCTGGTCGCCGCCGCCGAAGCCCTGGTTGCGGTTGCCCTGTTGCTGGTTGTTCTGGTTGCCGCCGCGGTCGACGCCGCGGTCGCGCAGCGCGGCGGAGAGGCCGCGCGGCGTGCGCGTGATCGTCGCCGGCGTCCCGGGTTCGGAGAACATCGCGTTGAGCTGCTCGGCGAGGTCTTCGGCGTTGGCGTGCTTGAGCTCGATCACTACGGGCAGCCCCGCGGCCTGCGGCTTGTCCAGGTCCGCAATCAGGTCGTCGATCACCCGGTAGTTGCCGGCGTTCTTGCTGCTGACGATCAGCTTGTTCGTGCCGCGCAGCGCCTCGAAGCTGAACTGCCCGAACAGCCGACCGACCGGGTTCGCGGTCTCCGTGGTCTGCACGTCCCACCAGGCGCCGCTGGTCCGTGTCGTGCTCTTGGTGAACATGTCTTCGAGCACGGTCTTGAGCTGGACCGGGTCGATGTAGTCGAGCTCGTACACCTTCGGCTTCACGGCTTCGAGGTCGATGGGCAGGTCCCACTGCTCGGCGATGAGCTCCTTGATGCGCTCCATCCGGCCCGGGTCGGTCAGGATGGTGACGGTGTTGCGTTGCGTGTCGGCGGTGACCTTGACCTTGTTGTCGTCGCCGCCGCGCGAGCTGCCGCCCCAGCCCCACCAGCGGTTGAAGTCGTTGTCGTCCTGCTCGCCGAACAGGTCTTCGATCTTGGCTTTGACGTTCTCGGCCGAGTCGTGCTTAAGCAGGATCTCTTCGAGCACCTGGTACCGGGACGACTCGACGTCGAGTTGGTCGAGCAGCGAGAGCACCAGGTTGCGCCCGCGCGGCGAGCCGTACACCAAGAGCTGCCGAGACTTCACGAACGGGATCAGTCGAACGGAGTTGCGGATGTCCTCCTCGGGCATCGCCTGAACGGCGGCCATGATCTGTTGCGAGACCTCTTCGATGTCGGCGTGCTGGATGTCGATGAGCAGGTAGGGTGTCTGTTCGTCCTTGGGCACGTCGAGCTCGTCGACCCAGCGCTCGATCTGGGCCATGATGTTCGGCGGGGCGACGGCCATGATCCGGTTGCGCGCGATGTCGGCGTGCAGCAGGATCGGCGCCTCGTCGCGCTCGACGAAGATGATGTTCGGCCCGCCCGACGGCTGGTTGCTGCCGCGGCGGTTACGGTTGTTCCGGTTGTTGTTGCCGCTGTTGACGAGCGCGGCGGCGTCCTCGCCCAGCGACCCCGCGAGCACGATCCGGAGCATGGAGACGATCTCGCTGGCGTCGCCGTGCTTGACGGGGATGATCTTCTCGATGGTCTGGGTTGCCTGCGGCACGTCGAGGCGCTCGACCATCTGTTCGACGCGGCGCAGGTTGGCGGCGGCGTCGGTGACGATGAGCCGGCCGGTGTTGGGGTCGGCGAGCACGATCGCGTACTCGGGCAGCATCGGGACGATCACGTCCTTGAGCTTGGCCGGGGCGTAGTGTTCGAGCTGGAAAACCTTATCGACGACCTCGGCCTGGTTGACGACGGACGACACGGGCTCGTCGGAGCCGACGAGCCGGCGGTTGACCTGGCCGATCTGCTCGACGGGGAGGAACTCGAGGTGCCGGTCGTTCTCGACCATGATCACGCCTTGGCTGCGCAGCGCGGTGCCGATCAGCTCGTACGCCTCGGCGGGCGGGAGTTGCTGGTCCGACAGGATCGAGATCTCCTTGCCGCCCACTTCCGGGTTGATGAGCACGGGCTTGCCGAGTTGCTCCATGAAGAACCGCGCGATCTCGCCGAGCTTGGCGCCGCTGAACGAGACGGAGAGCAGTTCTTCCTCGGGTTCGGCGTCGGCATCACCCTCAGCGGTTTCCTCGTCGGTTTGGCTTCCTTCGCCGTCGGGCTCGGGCGCGTCTTCGGCGGCGTCAACGCCCGAGCCGTCGGCGTTCTCTGCCGCGGGGGCGTCGCCCTCGTCGGCGTGCAACGTCGACAGGGGACACGCGAGCAAGGCGGCAAGGAGTATGGCGACGCGGCTCAACCTGAACGCGCCACGGGCTCTTGAGACATGAGGATCAAACACGGGGAACTCCAGTCGTTGGGCACCGGCCACCCCGCGCCGATGACGCGGGGTCAGTCGTAGAGGAACTCGGTGATGTCTTCGTCGGATTCTTCGAGCTGTTGTTGGAAGTCTTCGTCGGACAAGCTGTCCAGCTGGGCCTCGACCATCTCCACCGGGACGCCGAACTTGGCGGCGATCTTGGCGGGGTCGATGTCGTCCTTGGTGATCCGGCCGTCGTCGGCGCTCGCGGTCTTGGGTTTATCGTCCTTCGGGGCGGCGTCGCGCCGGCCTCGGGCGCGGCGCTGGCGGGGCCGGTCCCCGCCCATATTCGGCGATCCGCCGGCCACGGCGATCGTGATCTCCTCGCCTTCGTGTTCGAGCTTGACCCAGTTCGCGCCGACTTCTTTCACGGTGGCGCCGTCGAACGACCCGCCGACGGCGACCGCGCCGCCGTGCGTGAACAACACCTTGTTGCCGAGGACCCCGCGGATCTGACGGAAGCGTGGCTGCGGCTTGGAGTGGAAGATGTAGCGCTCGTCGATGCGCTTCGCGGCCAGCACACCAGGGTCGTCATTGGCGAGAGCGGGCGCGTCGGCGGAATCGTCGGGAGCGTCTTCGGGTGGGCCGTCCTTGCCGGCGTCGTCGCTCGACGCGTCGGCTTGTGCGGGCGGTGGGTCGAGCCGGGTGACCAGCGCATCGAGCCGGTCGTCGGCCGAGGTCGACGCCCACCACTGGCCAACCGCGAGCAAGACAAACACCGCGGCCACGACCCACAGCGCGAGCACGATCCACCGGGCGTACGGGGCGAACGTGGGCGAGCGCCAATCGATCAACGGTCGGCCTCCGTCAGCGCGGGCGTGCTCAGGACGAGCGAGACGGCGAACTGCTGCTCGTTGCCGTTCTGAGATTTCTCCAGGCGGGCGTCGTCGATGAGCGCGAGCATCGTGCAGCCGCGGAGCTGCGCGAAGACGTGCGGGAGTTGCTGGCCCTTGACGCTGCCCTCGACGCGGAGGGTGACCAGCGAGACCCCGGGTAACTCGCGGCTGCGTCGGACCCCCTGCAGCGCGACGGACGAGACGCCCAACCCGCCTTTTTGCAGCGCCTGTTGGGCCGCGTCGGGGAAACGCATGCGGGCTTCACTGACGGGCACGAGTTCGGCGTCGACAGCCGGGCCGTACTTTGCGCGGAGTCGACGCAGGCGTTGGTCGCGGCGGTCGAGGCGGGACTCGAGCGTATCGAGTTGCTCGTCGTGTTGAGAGACGGCCGCGCGGGCGTCGCGCCACGTGCCGTACACGGGGCCTAACCCGCCGCGCAGCAGCAGCGCCGCGGCGATCACGCCGAGGCCGAGTAGGACCGTGCGTTTCTCGCGTGGCGTCACGGCGTGTCCCCCGGTTGAGTGGTGGCGGATTCCTGTCGCTGTCGCAACTCGCGTTCGGCCCGGTCGCGGAGGGCCCGAGCGTCCTCGGCGCCCGAAGCGTCTGCGTTCTCGGCGTTCTCGGTGTTGACCTCGGTTTGCTCGACGGGCTTGGATTCAGCGTCGGGACTCGGCTCGCCGTCCTCTGGTGCTGAAGCTTCCGGTTCGTCGTTCGCATCAGGCGCGGTCGAAGCATCCCCCGTCTCTATTCCGGCATCGCCTGCGGCCTCTTCCGTTTCCGTTGTTTTGACCGTGACGAACGCCTCGAAAAACCGGTCCGACGGCGTCGCCACGATCTCGAAGCGGAGTTGATCGCCCTCGCGGCTCTGGTTGCGGAGGCGCGCGGTGCGGAGGGTTCGGCTGTCGGCGAGCGCGGTGACGAGTTGTTGCACTTGGTCGCCGCCCTTGCGCTGCCCGGTGAGTTGGAGGTCGCCGTCGGCGTCGTAATGCAGGGTCTGGAAGCTGAACCCGTCGATCTTTTCGGTGAACTCGTCGAGCATCGCCAGCAGCGTGGGCGGCCGGAGCTCGAGCGCGTTGAGCAGGCTGAGCTGGTTCTGCAAGGTGTCGGTTTGCGATTCGAAGTCGGGGTGGGCATCGCGTGCATTCGTGACCGTGCGGCCGGCGTACAGATCGGCCGCGACCCAAAGCACCAAGGCGGCCACCACAGCAGCGGCGGCCACCCACCACGCGCGGCGGGAGACGGGGTTCGCCGCCGCGGCGTCGGCAAGCTCATCGAGGCCGGCGATGGGCCAGCCCGCGGGCGCGGCGTAGGCCAGCGCCGCGCCGCGTGCCAGCGCGGCGCCGAGGTCTTCGACGGCGCGCGGTGTCGGCTCGGTTCGCGGTGAGTCCCAACGCGACAGCGCGTCACGGTGGGCGGCCGGTGCACACCACGCCACGGAGGTGTGGGCGGGCAGCGCGAGGAGCGCGTCGGAGACGAGCGGCGCTTCGGCGCTGGTGATTGGAGACTCGTCGAGTTCGGTGACCTCGATCAGACGGCCCGCCGCGTGATGCGCGAGCGTGGTCTGGTTGGGGGTGACGCCGACGGCGACGGCTGCGCCCCCGCGGCGCTGCGCCGCCGCCAACGCGACGGGGAAGGAGACGAAGGCCGCGGGTTGGGCGGTCGCTGGCGGTTGGTCCGCGTGTTCGCCGCGGGTCTGGTTGAGCACGCGCTCGGGGACGAACGTGACCCAGGCGTTGTCGCCGTCGCGCTCGGAGTCGGTGGCGCGTTGGGCGTGGTCGGGGTCGCGGGACCAGCCGATCGCGCACTGCTTGGCCTGCCCCGGGAGCAAGGCCTCGGCGCGCACGGCGACGAGTTGTCGCGTCGTGTCGGCGTCGGCGGGCGGGAGTGTGACCCGCCGGTGCAGCGCCGCGCCGGGGGGGAGCACCAGCGCAAGCGGGAAGCGTCGGACGCGTTCGTCGAGCTTGCCCGACAGCTTTATCCAGGCCTCGGGCCAGTCGCTCGAGTCGTTCTTCGCGGGGCAGTCGACCTGCTGGACGACCACGGGGTCGCCGGCCGCGCCGGCGTCGACCACGGCGGCGTGCCAGGTGTCCCCGACGCGCGCGACGCCGATGGCGCCGGTGGGTTGCGGGCTGCGGGTTGTCGGGAGACGCCAGTTCAACGTTGGTTCTCGTGGCTCATCTTGGGGCTTATCGTTCGTGCCAGTACAGCAAAACGGGCCGGCTGCCGCCGCGGTCGATGACCGCTTCCACCTCGACGCGGGTCCCAGAGGGAGAGACGCCACGGCTGACGACCCGGAAGGTGTTCGAACGCACCGTGAGCCGCTCGGCGGCGCGGCGGAACTCTTCCTCGGTCAGCACGCCCTCGGCGAAGAGCGTGCCGAGTTTGGCGACGCCCTGGCCGCGATCGCGCATGCTCATGATGTTGTCCACCGCCGCGTCGGTCAGCTGCGGCAACGCCTCGAGCACGGCCCGCGAGGCGGTGTTGACATTCACCCGGCCGCCAAGAATGTCGTCGTCCTCCGTGGTGAACTCCTCGAAGTTGTTGGCGACCCAGTCGAAGTCGATCTGGTCGAGCTCGCCGTCCTGCGCTTCGCCCGCCCCGGATTGACCGACCAGGTCGAAGACGTCGTCGGGGTTGGCCTCGACGACAGCCTCGGCGAGCGCGTCCGAGAAACCGAACCGCGTCTGCAGTTCGGCGGCGTTGATGTCGTCGAGTTTGATCGCGGGCGCGTTGCTCAGCGTGACGTTGCGGCGGTAGGCGTAGACACTGGTGACGCCGGCCAACCCGCGGTTGAGCGTGCCGTCGGCGTTGTCGGCGGGGGGGAGTCGGTCGCCGTCGTTCTCGTTGAAGTCGAGCCGGCCGTTCCTGTTCGCGTCTTCGCCGAAGAAGAGCTCGGGGGTGACGTTCTTGACCAGCAGCATCTCGCGGTGGGTGCGCAGCGGGCGGTTGGCGATGTCGTAGGGGAAGTCGAGGTCGTTGTAGTGGCCGCGTTCGGCGCCGCCGGGGCGTTGCTCTTCGTTGTTGTCCCGCCAGTCGAGGATCGCGGCGGCGGTGGCCTCGTCCATGTCGGGAAGGCGGGAGAGCGCGGCCTGGCCGTAGGCGTTGACGGCGAGCCGGCTGGCCTCGTCGTCGAGGCCGAAGCGTGCCGCGTCGTCGGGGTCGCCGGGCGCGGGCGGAGCGGTGACGGTAAACGTGAACCCGTCGGCGAGCGCGGCGTTGTCGAACACAGCGGGGTCGTCGTACCAGTCTTCCCCGGACCAGTCGTAGGTGGTCAGGTCGGCGGCGAGGCGCTCGAGGCCACGCTCGACGCCGGCCCGGGCGAGCCAACGCGCCTGAATCTGGCCGACCTGGGACGCGGCGCGGGTGTTCAGCAGCTGCGCCTCTCGGTTGAGCCCGAGGACGACGAGCCCGAGCGTCACGAGCACCCAGAGCGCGATCAGCAGGACCGCGCCGCGTCGTCGCCCTGGGTTGACTCGGGTTGAACAGCGATAGCGGTTCAACGGGCGTTGCCTCCGTTTCCGCTGCTGCGATTGCTGTTGTTGGGTCGGTCGTCGTTGGCGTCCGAAGATTCGGTCGTGGTCACGTCGTTGGCGGTGTTTTGGCGGAGCGTGGGCAGGTGGGCGAGGTGCACGGTGCGTCGCTGGGTCACCACCCGGGTCGGGTCCTCGGCGTCGGCGACGGCCACGCTTACCCGCGCCGCGATCGGCATCGTGTTCAGCCGCTGCGGCCAATCGATCACCCAACGCACGCCGTCGAAGTAAGTCACGTCGAACGCGATGACGTTCTCGGCGACGCGGTCGGTCACGCCGCCCTCGTCCGGGGGGAGCGTCAGCGTTGGGTCCAGCCGACGGCGCAGGTGCGGCAACCCGAACGGCCCGCCGGATTCGAGCGAGAACTCGGCCTCGCGCACGTCGGATTCGGGCCGGCCCGGGCGCACGGGCACGTGGTCGACGGTGAAGAACCGCAGGCGGGCGGCGGGCCGGCCGTTGAGGGTCGCGTCCTCGCCGACGAAGAACCACGCGCCCTGCTCGTCGCCGCGCGGGCGTAGCGTGTTTCGGAGGGTGTGAACCACCGACTGCAAAGCGGCGTCGGCGTCGGCGCTCAGCGTGTCGGCGGACTGCGTGTGCTGCCGAGCGCGGGCGGCCTGCGCGAGCATCACGGAGCTCGCGGCCACGACCACGCCGACCAGCGAGGCGACCGCCATCAGTTCCAGCAGCGTGAAGCCCGACGCGCTGCGGCAACGCATGGCCGCGCGACACGGACGGACCACAACATAACTCGGTGCTCTACGGTTCACTCCAGGTCCCCCCAACGCACCGGCGTCCGCCAGCCCGGCGGGTCCATCAACAGGGTGTGGGCCGAGACCGAACGCTGCCCCGTCGGCGTCACCCAACGCAGCGTCACGTCGACCTGGTACAGGTCCGTCAACACCTCGTTCGTGATGACCGCCTCCCACGTGAAGCGTTCGTCCAACACGCCCGACGTGGGCCCGGCGTAGCTCAACTCGACGGGCCCGACGATGTCGATGCGCGTCATGACCTCGTCCAGCCACTGCGCCGCGAGGCGGTCGTCCTCGGCCCGCTGCTTGACGCCGAGCGCCTGCGCGATCGCGGCGCTGAGCACCGCGCCGAAACCCGCGAGGATCACGCCGGCCAGCAGACACTCGATCAGCGTGAAGCCGGCGTTGTGCTTTCGAGACGAGTTGCGTGGCCAGGTGCCGCTACGCATCGAGGTCCTCTCGCCCGTTCGGGAGTTGCAACACCACGCCGCGCACGCGTTCGACGCGACCGCTGTTCGGCCAGACGAGCACGGTGAACGCGTCGGCCTCGCCGGCGACGACCACCGCCGCGGCGTCCGCCTGGCCCGTCGCGAGGAACCGGATCATCCGTCGACCATCGAAGACCGGCGTCTCGTTGGCGATCGCGACGTCCAGCAACAACACACCCTCGGGCAGCAGCGCCGGCTTGAGGTTGCCGCTGCGGACCACGCCGTAACCCTCGGCCGCGCTCTCGTCGTCCACCACCACCTCGACGCGGAAGCCCGGCCCGCCGTCCGTGCCCGGCGGCAACAGCACCAGCCGGTGATCCACGCCGCGGCTCACCGCGCGCTGGTGTGCGAACCGTGCCATCGTTTGCAGCCGGTCTGCCGTGTCACGCAGCTCGGCCCGGGCCCGCCGCGTTGCGAGGTTCGGCACGGTCAGCCCCGCCAGCACCGCGACCACGAGCAGCACCACCATCACCTCGATCAGGGTGAAGGCTCGTTGCCGTGCTCGCGATGTCAATGACCGGTTGCGCAACCGTTACTCCCAGTTGGTGATGTCCGCGTTCTCCGCCTCACCGCCCTCGGTCCCATCGGCGCCGAGGCTCAGCAGGTCGTACGGCCCGTTGCGCCCCGGGTATCGGTACACAAACGGGTTGTCCCACGGGTCGAGCAGGTCTTTCTTCTTCACCGTCGGCGGCAGCCAGTCCTCGTCCGGGATGTCCGCGGGCTGCGTGGCCAACTCGTCGAGCGCCTCGGGGAACCGGCCGTACTCGGTCTGGAAAAGGTTGATCGCCGTCTCGAGCACGGAGACCTTTTGTTTGGCGGTGCTGCGTTTGGCCTTCTCGGCCCGGCCGAGGAACGTCGGGAGGATCACCGTGGCCAACACCGCGATGACGATGACGACGACCATCACCTCGATCAGCGTGAAGCCGGCGCGGGTTGAACCGCTAAGACGCCAACATCGCGAAGTTGGCGCGGGCCGCGTCATCGATTCTTTTGGCAGATTCGCGTTCATACGGGTCTCACTCGGAAGGGCCAGGGCGAAGGACTCTCGCTGCATGCTTGGCGTTATTGGCGTCTTGAACGGTTCGGCCACTCATCCCCCCAGGTCCATGCCGACGATCGGCAGCAACGCCGCGGCGAGGATGAACGCGACGACGCACGCCAGCCCGACGATCAGCAGCGCCGGTACGACGGACATCACGCGTTGCAACGCCGCCTCGGTCTCACGGTCGTAGGTGTCGGCGCTGCGCAGCAGCAACTCGTCGAGTTTCCCAGTGCGTTCGCCCATGGCGACGACCTGCACCAGCAGGGGCGGGAAGCTGTCGTCGCCCCCGAGCGACTCGGCGACGGGTCGGCCGCGCACGATGTCGGCCGTCGCGGCGTCGACCCGGCGGCCCAGCACCTCGTTGCCCAGCGTGTCGCGCACGATCCGCAGCGCCTCGACCACGGGGATGCCCGCGCCGGTCAGCGTGCCCAGCACCCGGGCGAAGCGCGCGGTGGCCACGCGCCGCGCCGCGCTCCCGAGGACGGGGAGTTTCAGCGTCAGCCCGTCGAGCCACAGCCGGCCCGCGTCGCTCTGCCGCCATTTCCAGAACGCGAGCAACCCGGCGAACAGCAACACCCCAGCGGCGATCCCGGCCGGGCTGCGCAACGCCTCGCTCATCTGCATGAGGATCACGGTGGGCAACGGCAGGTCGCCGCCGGTGTCCGCGAGCGATTCCATGATCGTCGGCAAGACCCACACGAGGATCACGATGATCGAGACGAAGGCGAGGGCCAGCACCATCGCAGGGTAGATCGCCGCCGAACGCAGCTTCTCGCGGATCGCCACGTCGCGCTCGGCGAAGTCGGCCAACGACATCATGACCTCGTCCAGCACGCCCGCCGCCTCGCCCGCTCGGACCATGCTGACCTGCATGGTGTTGAACGCCTTGCCGTCGTTCGCGGATCGCATCGCGTCGGACAGCGACTCGCCGCGCTGGACCGCCTCGGTGAGCTCGTCGATCAACTCGCGCTGTGCCGGTGTCTCGGCCTGCTCGGCGACGACGCGCAGCGCCGCGACCAGCGTCAGCCCCGCCGAGAGCGCGACGGAGACCTGACGCAGCAACGCTGCGCGTTGCCGGGCGCTGACGCGGGCACTCAGCGTGAAACGGGCAGCCGGGGTCGGGCGGATCGGGGCGGTTTCCAGGGCCCCGTTATCCCGGGCCGCGGCCGACCCTTCGCCGAGCTCCACCACGAACTCGCCGCGCTCGGCGAGCAGGTTCACCGCCGCCGACCGCGACGCCGCCGACACCGCGCCGCCGCACGACCGGCCGTCCCTGGTCAACGCCTTGTACGCGAACTCCGGCAAACCCTTGCGACTTCCTCTGGTGCAGGCCTTCGAAACCAACCCGTCCGTCCCGCCCCGTTCACTCGTGCGTCACGCGCAGCACCTCGTCCAGCGTGGTCATCCCTGCGGCGGCCTTGCGGTACCCGTCTTCCGCCATGCCGACGTGCGCCGGGCCCAGCGCTTGCCGGATGTCCGCGGAACTCTTCCGCTGGTTGATCGCCTCACGCACGGCGTCCGTCACCGTCAACAGCTCGAACACCCCAGCCCGACCGCGGTAGCCGACCTCCCGGCACTGCCGACACCCCGCGCCCTCGTACCACGTCGTTCCGCCGTTGCGCGCCTCGTCGGCGCGGTGGCCCATCCGGCGGATCAACGCCTCGCTGGGCCGCATCGGCTGCCGGCAGTGCTCGCACACCTTGCGGACCAACCGCTGCGCCAACACACCACGCAGGCTCGACGCGATCAGGAATGGCTCGACGCCCATGTCGGTCAGCCGGGTTACGGCGCCCGCCGCGTCGTTGGTGTGCAGCGTCGAGAACACCAGGTGCCCCGTGAGCGCGGCACGGATGGCGATGTCGGCGGTTTCGCGGTCGCGGATCTCGCCGATCATCACGACGTCGGGGTCTTGGCGGAGGATCGCGCGCAGCCCGTCGGCGAACCCGAGGCCGCGTTTGCGGTTGACGGGGATCTGGTTGACGCCGTCGAGCCGGTACTCCACCGGGTCCTCGATGGTGATGATCTTGAGGGCGGGGGTGAAGATGTGTTGCAAGGCCGCGTAGAGCGTGGTGGTCTTGCCGCTGCCGGTGGGCCCGGTGACGAGCACGATGCCGTGCGGCGTCTCGAGCATGGTCTTGAGCGTGTTGAGCCGGTCGTCGTCGAGGCCGAGCGCGTCGAGGGTGAAGAGCGCCGCGGTGCGGTCGAGGATGCGGAGCACGATGGACTCGCCGTAGACGGTCGGCGCGGTGGCGACGCGGAGGTCGACCTTGCCCGCGCTGTTGCCGGGCGTGGGCATGTCGATGTGCCCGTCCTGCGGGACGAAGCGCTCGGCGATGTTCATGCCGGCCATGATCTTGATGCGCGAGGCGATGGCGTCCTGCAAATGCTTGGGCGGGGGCTTGACCTCGTGCAGCAGCCCGTCGATGCGGTACTTGACGCGGAGCGTGTGCTCGAAAGGCTCGACGTGGATGTCGCTGGCGCGGGCCTGGATCGCCTCGAGGATCAGCAGGTTGACGAGGTTGACGACGGTCGGCTCGGCGGCGAGTTCTTGGAGGTGCGCGGTCAGGTCCCCCGCCGACGTGTCGTCGTCGAGACGGTCGCCGCTCCCGGGGGCCGGCGCGAGGTCGGCGATCATGCGCTCGGCCTGTGAGCCGTAGTGCCGCCCTAGCGCCTCGCGCAGCGCCGCGTCGTCCGCGAGCACCGGCGTAACGCCCATCCCCGTCAGCGCCCGCACCACCGACACCGCCGCGTCGTCCAGCGGGTCCGTCATCGCCAGCGTCAGCCGGTTCGCGCCGTCGTCGGCCGAGAGCGGCAGCACCCGGTACTTGGTCGCGGTCTCGGCGGGGTCGC
>JANQPR010000061.1 GCA_028285385.1 Phycisphaera sp. | reverse complement strand
AGCAGGCGGAGGCCGCGTTCTCGACGTGGACGCCCGAGCCGGTGTTCGGGCTGCCGTCGGCGTTAGCGATGCCGGCGACGCCGGGTTTGATCGATACGCAGACGCAGGGCGTGACGCACACGCTGCGTTGGCCGAGTGCCGTCCTGCCGGAGCACCTCGCGGCGCACCTGCGGCCGTGGTCGGCCCCGGTTGATGCGGAAAACAACGACGACCTGACGCTGCTCGTAGAGCCGCCGCCTGCGGACCGCGTGTCCCAGGTGGACCGCGTGGCGGATGTCGCGTTGCGGGTGTTGTGGGCGTGGCGACAGGGGGAAGAACTTGGGTCGCCCGAGGTGTCGCTGGCGATCGGGCCGCGTTGGAGCCGGGGGCACCGCGGGGACAAGGACCTGCTGCCCGACCCGTTGCTGGGCGTGTTCACGAATCTGGCGCGGCGGCTGCAGGGCCGACGCGTCGCCGGGGAGATCGACCTGGGCCCGGGCTTGCGGTGCTGGGTGCTGGAGCACGTCGACGATGGGCCGTCGGCGTTGGTCGCGTGGAACAACGGGGGCCCCGCGGCGCTCGCGTTGTTGGAGATGTACCTCGGCGAGTCGCCGGAGGTCGTGGACGTCTGGGGCAACCGCGTCGCGCCTGAGCAGCGGGGGGGGAAGCACCGCGTGCCCCTCGGGCGGACGCCGGTGTTCATCGAGCCGGTGGACGCGGCGTTGGCGAAGTTCCGCGCGGGGTTCGCGGTGGACGAGCCGTTCATTCCGTCGACGCAGGTGCCGCACCAGCGCGCGGTGACGCTGACGAACCCGTGGCCGATGACGATCAACGGCCGGTTCACGGTGACCGGGCCGTCGCGGTGGACGGTGAACCCCCAGCGGCAGTTGTTCGCGCTGGCGCCGGGCGGGTCGGTGTCACTGCCGGTGGCGATGAGCTTCCCGGTCAGCGAGCCGGCGGGGTCGAAGCGGCTGACCGCGCGGTTCGAGTTCCAGGCGGACCGGGAGTATGTCGTGGACCTCTCGGCACCGATGCAGGTTGGCCTCAAGGACGTGCGTTTCGAGGCGTCGCTGCGGCTGGACCGCGTGACCAACCCGGGGCAGACCGACGTGATCGCGACCTGCATCGTCACCAACACCGGCGACGAAGAGCTGTCCCTAAATGTGTTCGCCAGCCACGTCGGGCACCCCTACGCCGAGCGGCTGATCCCCCGGCTGGAACCCGGACAGGCCGCGATCCGCACGTTCCGGTTCCTCAACGCCGGGGTCACGGCGAACCAGCAGCCCGTGCTCTGTGGCGTACGGGAGACAAACGGCCCCGCCGTGCTCAACAAACACCTCACGCTGAACCGCTCGCGGTGAACCCGCAAGTCACGGCGACACGGGCGTGACGTCGTCGGGGTCAACGTCGATGCCCAGCTCGCGGTACACCTCACGCAACAAGTCTCTCACCTCGTCGGTGTAGGCGATCTCGGCGGCGAGTTGGAGCTCCCCCCGCGCCGCGTTGAAGAGCTCCCCGGCGATGTGCTCGCGGGCCTTGGCGACGCTGAACGTGTACTGCGTCTCGTCGAGCCGTTGTTCGACTTCTTCGGTCGCGAAGATTGCCTTCGCGTCGTTGAACCGGCGGATCGCTTTGCGGAACTCGCCGGCGGCGCGGTGGGCGTCGGCGGCTTCGATGTGGGCGGTGTACTCGACGCGTTGCGCGAAGTCCTCTTCGAGCGCGGCGAGCTCTTCGTGTTCGGGGGCGAGCGTCCTCGCCAGGTCGAGCTGCTCCCGGGCGACGGTCATCAGGCCCGACTCCATCGCGGCGGCGGCACGCTGCGTGGCTTGCCGGCGTTTGGCTTCGTTGAGCTTCTGGAGGACGAGGTCGAGCTCGTCGAGGCTGTAGGCCTTGGTGTACTGGTCGATGGCGGTCTGCAGGTCGCCGTTTTCTAGCGCGGTGTCG
Organism: Phycisphaera sp.; assembly: GCA_028285385.1. Taxonomy (GTDB): domain Bacteria; phylum Planctomycetota; class Phycisphaerae; order Phycisphaerales; family Phycisphaeraceae; genus CAZIXN01. Next base: position 11,149 of record JANQPR010000061.1, on the reverse strand, counting down.
CCGGCACGGAGGTGGGACTGCACCTCGGTGACGGAGACGAGCTCGCGGCGGCGTTGCCGGGCGGTCTCGTTGTCGGGGTCTTTGAGCAGGGCGATGTCGAACTGGGCGGCGGCGTCCTCAAGCCGGCCGGCGTCGTAGAACTCCAGACCGCGGCGTACGGCCTGCTGCGCCTCGAGTCGGTTCAGTTCGGCGGTGACGAGCGTGTCGTCCTTGAGCTCCAACGCCCGGCGGTAAGCGGCGATCGCTTCCTCGAGTTGCCCCGTGCTCGACGCGTCCTGAGCTTCGGACAGCGCCGCTTCGAGGTCCCGCTGGGCACGCAGCCGGGCGAGCATCGCGGTACCCGACGGCGGCAGCACGTTGCGTTGCTCGAGCACGGTGATTGCGCCGTCGAGGTCGTTGTCGTCTGCGAGTCGTTGGGCCTGTCGAAGCAGCACTTCGACGCGGGCGTTCGCCTCGGCGGCGGCGAGCGACGCGTCCACCTCGTCCAGACGCTTGGTCTCGGCCTCTGTCAGTTGTTCGGCCCGCCATTGCCCGATGCGGCGGCGGCCCTCCTGGAACTCGCCGTCATCGATCAACCCCTCGATCTCCGCGAGCGCGGCGGCAAAGCCGGACTTCCGCTGCACCCCCTCGATCAGCGGCCGGACCAACTCGCGGTTGCCGTTGGGATCGGCGTCGAAAGCCTGATACGCGGCGAGCGCGGCGGTGAAGTCGCCCTCGTCTTCGGCGCTCCGGCCGCGCGCGAAACCCTCCCACGCGGCGGCGGTCTGCGCGATCGTCGGCAGGTCGGCCCAGTCGTTCTGCAGCGTCTGGAACCCCGCGACCGCCTCGGCGTAATGCCCGTCGAGCAGCTTCTGCCGGGCGTGCTGGAACTGCGTGCGGGCCTCGGCGAAGCGCCGCGCTTCCTGCTTCGATTCCTGGCGGGACTGCCAGACAAACAGCACGCCGAAGAGCACGACCCAGAACAGGATGACCGAGACCAGGATCGCGGGCAGCTTGCTTTTGGTAGGCAGCTTTGCGGTGTCGCCTGGTGTGGAGAACGCGGAGCCCGGGGCCTCGGCCTCTTTGGTTTCGGCGGCGGGGACTTCTTCGTCGGCTTCCTCGGCCTTGGCGTCGGCGACGAGCGCGGCGGCGGTGTCGGACTCCGGGTCGCTGGGGCGGTCCTGGTTCTCGACGAAGTGCCGACGGATCGCGTCGACGACTTCGCCGGCCGAACGGATGCGCCGCGCCGGGTCCTTGTCCATCATGCGCGCGATGAGCTCGGAGAGCGTCGACGACGTGCCGGGCAGCATCTCGCTGAGCGGCGGGGCGGAGAGGCGGTCGTTGGTGTGCCACTTCATCCACCGCATGCCGGGGTTCCGGCGGTCGCGGAGGACGGTTTTGAACGCCTGTTCGAAGCGCTCCCGGCCGAGCAACAGTTCGTATGCAACCAAACCAAGCGAGTACAGGTCACTCGCCGGCGTGGCCGGGTCGCCGCGCAACAGCTCAGGGGCCATGTACCGGACGGTGCCGATGGAGAGGGATTCCTGGTCGCCGACGATCGCGGCGAGGCCGAAGTCTGCCAGCTTCAGGCCGCCCTTGTGCGGCAGCATGATGTTGCCGGGCTTGATGTCGCGGTGGACGACGCCCGACTTGTGCAGGTGCATGAGCGACTTGGCGGAGGCGGCGACGATCCCGAGCGCCGCGCGTTCGTCGTGGGGGGCGGGGTTGGCGGCGAGGCGTTGCTCGAGGGTGACGCCGTCGACGAACTCGGTGACGAGCATGAGGCCGCGCGGGTCCTCGATGGTGTCGATGAACTGGACCAGCCGCTTGGGCTTGGCGGTGGCGACCTTCTTGTGGATGGCCGCCTCGTGGCGGACCTGCTCGCGGAGTCGGTCGGCGTCGACGGCGTCGCCGAAGACGACGTGTTTGATCGCGACGTGGCGGTCGAGGAGCGGGTCGTGGGCCTTGTAGACCGTGCCGGTGCCGCCGGTGGCGATGACGTTGACGACGACGTAGCTGCCGATCTTCTCGCCGGGTTGGAGCGAGAGCGTGGTGGTGGCGGGGCGTTGGTTCATGGCGGTGGGGCGGCGGGGCGGGCCGGTCCAGACAGCGTCGGCCAACCCGTGCCCAGCACAGCAGTTTAGCCGAGGAATAGCCGCGGTTTAGGCGGGTGGCACCGGCGTCTCGACGGTGATCGACCGAGGGCTAATCCTTTCCCAAGAAACACATCGACACCGGCGAGACGCCTTAGCCGCCACGACTCACCAACTCCCCCACGGCGGCGTCCATCCCAGGAAACGTTCCGCCCCCGCGAGTGCCGCGCCCACAGCGATCGCCGCGGCGAACGGCACGGTCGGGCTCGGCGGGACCGCCGGGTCTGCGCCGCCGTCGGGTTCTTCCGGGCCATTTCCGGGGGCGGGGGGCAACGCCGGTTTGACCCGGGCCGACGCCATCGCCGCCGCGCCGACCAGCCGGGCCAGCGTCTGCTTCACGACCCCCTTGCGGACCATCACGAGCACGGCCATCACCACCGCCACGATCAACGCGTTGATCCCGGTGATCAACACCGCGTGCGCCGACGCCGTCCACGCCCCGACGGCCCCCATCAGCTTCATGTCGCCCCCGCCCAGGCCACCCATCAGCACCAACGCCGCCATCGGCACCAGCGCCGCAAGCGTCGCGACCCCGCTGTCCTTGAACAACGCCCACGCGCCGGCCTGCCAGGTCACGCCGTCGTCGGGTAACCGTGCCGCGCCGACGACCGCCCAGTAGAACAAACCCCCCAGCATCGCGGGGTACGTCAGGGCGTTAAAAACTCTCCCGGTCCGCAGGTCCATGACCGCCGCCGCCGCGACGACCGCCAGCAGCAGCAGGTAGGGGAGCCAGGTGTGGAATGCGCTCACGTTGGTGGTGTGGTATTCAACGATGCGTCACGCGGCTCGTGCACAATGCACTCAGATCAAGATGCACTGCAAATCAAGGGTTGTTGCCACCGCCCGGAATCGGATCGATTTCGCCCGCACCTCTCACTGTCTCCCAATCACCTTGGACCCAATCCCTGAGCTCGTCACGGAAGAAGATCAGTACGCCTAGCAGCGGCAGCACGATCGCAGCAACGATCAGCAGCTTCTCCAAGCCCTCGGCCCCCTGTTCGTCTCGGTGAAGCCGGCCGAGCGTGCGGGTGAGACGGCGGAACAACTTCGGCGGGTGGATGGCCTTCATGGCGGGTCCCCTTCAAGGGAGCGTGTCGCGGTCGGTTCGGTGTGCGGGGGCGGCGGAGGGTCATCCGCTACTTCCGGGGGTCACGGCATCGGCATGGCGTTCATCGTGACGATCAGCCGGTAGTGCTCGGCGAGCAACTCCAACCCGAGCTGGATGATCACGTAGCTCGGCAGCACGATCGCCGCGAGCAGCAACGCGAACTCGAGCCCCGTGGCCCCGCGCTGGTCTCGGCCCCATAGGGCCCACACCAGCCGACACCACCGGGCACGCCTTCTCCGCCAAGTGTGACGAGGTGGGACCGCCGCGGGCGAACGATCACGTCGGGGCGGGGATTCCGTCACCTAGGTATTTTACTCCAACTATCGGCAGATTCCAAAGCGAGGGAGAGCATGGGGTTATGCCGCAGAGCCCGGGTTGGGCACCGCTCGCGGGCCGAGGGCAGAGATCACCCTTCCCCGTCCAGCCCAAACACGCCTTCGGTCAGGCGGGTCACGCGGGCCTGCTCCTCGGACCGCAGCCGCCCGGCCATGCTGCTGGGCTCGCCGGTCCAGGACAGCCAGAGGGCCTTTCCGCCGGCGTCGTCGCTGACCTGTTGCTGGGCGAACAGGTCGCGGGTCTGGTAGTAGCCGTGGTCGCCCAGGGGCAGGACCTCGGTGATCTGGGTAACCAGGCGTCGGCCGCCGATCTGCCGGGACATCTGCACGATCAGGTCGATGGCGGAGCTGACCTGCGAGCGGAGCGCGGACAGCGGCAGTTCGACCTCGGACATCAGGGCCATGGTCTCGAGGCGGTTGAGCGCGTCGAGGGGGGCGTTGGCGTGGAGCGTGCCCATCGAGCCGCCGTGGCCGGAGGTCATCGCCTGGATCATCTCGAGCGCCTCGCCGCCGCGCACCTCGCCGATGATGATCCGGTCCGGGCGCAGCCGCAGGGAGGAGCGGAACAACTCACGGATGCCCACGGCGCCGCGCCCGAACCGGTCCGCCGCCTTCGACTCCAGCGAGATAACGTGGTCCTGCTGGAGCTGCAGCTCGGCCGAGTCTTCGATGACCACGAGCCGCTGGTCGCGGGGGATGAGCGCCGAGAGCGCGTTGAGCAGCGAGGTCTTGCCCGAGCTAGTGCCGCCGGCGACGAGGATGTTGCGCTCGGCGGTGACGGCGACTTCCAGGAACTCACGTGCTTCCGGCGTGAGCGTGCCGAGCTCCATGAGCCAATCGAGGTCGAGCATCGACTTGGCGAACTTGCGGATGCTCATCACCGTGCCGTGCCGGGCGCAGGGCGACTTGGCGACGTGCACCCGCGACCCGTCGGGCAGGCGGGCGTCGACCAGGGCCTCGTCGTCGGCGAGGCTCTTCCCGGTGAACTGCAGGATGTTGTTGATCGCGGCGTGGTAGGTCTCGGTGTCGTCGAACACGGCGGGTGTCTTCACCAGCTCGCCGTCGCGCTCGACGTAGATCTCCTCGGGCCCGTTGACCATGACCTCCGACACCGACTCGTCCGCCAGGTACGACCGGATCGGTGCGAGGTAGTGGTCGATCGTCTTGGCGAACAGCGACGCGGTGGACATGCGGGGATTCTACGGCCTAAGCGTCCGGTTCCGGACGCATCACCTTCATCGCCCCGGCGACGTACGGCAGCCCGCTGAGCACCGTCACCAACACCGTCGCATAGACCAGCCCGTCTCGGACCCAGCCCAGCCACGCCCGGCCGTCGCGCGTCGGGTCCAGCGCGACGATGATCAACACGACCGGTACGACCACTGACTGCAGGATCATCTTCCACTTGCCGAGCTTTTTGGCCGAGAAGTCGACGCCCATGCGCTCGGCCACGCCTCGGATGCTCGTGACCAACAACTCGCGCGCGAGCACGACGACAACCATCCACGGGTAAACGCCGCTGACCATCGTCGCCCAGTGCCCGGCTTCAACGGCGGCGGGGTCTTGGAACCGGGGGCTGGCAAGGTAGATCACCGCGCCCAGCACGAGGATCTTGTCGGCGAAGGGGTCGATGATCCGGCCGAACACCGACTCGACGTGCCACTTGCGGGCGAGGTGCCCGTCGAGCGCGTCGGTGATGGCGGCGAAGATGAACAGCGCGGCGGCGACGAGGAGCAGCGTCGCGGCGTGCGGGTTGCCGTCGCCGAAACGGAAGAAGTTGAGGACGACGAAGAACGCCGCGGCGAGGACGAGCCGGGCGAGGGTGAGCGCGTTGGGGATGTCCTTGCGCCGCATGCGTGAGTTGTAACAGAGCGGCTCAGGTGAAGTCTTCGAGCTTCAGGCCGCCCAGGCCGGTGCCGAGCGCACCCGACTTGCCCAGGCCCGACTTGAGCTTGCCCTTGTCGATCTTGGGTTTGGCCTTGGCGACGTGCTGCGGCGGCTGCTCACGGCCAGCGGGCTTCTCCTTGAGCGACAGCGAGATCTTGTGGTTCTTCGGGTCGACTCCCTTGACGCGGAAGGTCCTGGTGTCACCGGCCTTGACGATTTCCTCGACGCTGCCGACGCGGCGGTCGGCCAACTCGGAGATGTGGACCAGCCCCTCGACGCCGGGTTCGAGCTCGACGAACGCGCCGTAGTCGGTGGTGCTGGTGACCTTGCCCTCGACCATCGCGTCGACGGCGTACTTGCCGCCTGCGGCGGACCAAGGGTCCTCGGTGCCGGCCTTGAGGCTGACGCTGAGCCGGTGTTTTTCCGGTTCGACCTTCAGGACGCTGACCTTGATGACGTCCCCGGCCTTGACCACGTCCTCGGCGCGGTGGATGCGCCGCCAACTCATCTCCGACATCGGGAGCAGGCCCTCGACGCCGGGTTCGAGTTCGACGAACGCGCCGAAGTTGGTGGTTTTGGTAACGCGGGCCGAGACCTGTTCGCCGGGGCGGTACTTGGCTTCGACGTTCTCCCACGGGTCGGGCGTCGCCTGCTTTATGCCCAGCGAGATGCGCTCCTTCTCGGTGTCGATCTTGAGCACCTTGACGCGGACCTTCTCGCCGACTTTCACGACGTCGCTGGGCTTGTCGACGTGGCTGTGCGACAGGTCGGTGACATGCACGAGCCCGTCCACGCCGCCGAGGTCGACGAACGCGCCGAACGCGGTGAGGTTGCTGATGACGCCGTCGCGCTCCTGGCCGACCGCGATCTCCGCCATGAGCTTGCGCTTCTCGCGGGCTCGTTTGATCTCGAGGTACTTGCGGCGGGAGAGCAGGACTTTCTTGTGTTTGCGGTCGATCTCGGCGACGGCGGCGTCGAGCTTCTGCCCGGCGAACGACTCGAGGTCGTCGACGTGGTGGATGTCGATCTGCGACGCGGGCATGAACGCCTTGATCCCGCCGACCATCTCGAGCTCGAGCCCGCCCTTGTTGTGACCCGTGACGCGGGCCTCGATGATCGACCCGGTGACAAGCTGGTCCCAGGTGGAGCGCGAGATCGCGCCTTCACGTGAGAGGAACACCAAGCCCTTGGACTCGTCGACGGTGTCGACGACGAAATCCATGATCGCCTTGAGGCGGGGCGGGCGGTCGAACTGCGCGACGGGAACGACGCCCTGCAGCTTCTTACCGTCGAAGTCGCCGACGAGGCCGACGAACACGTCGTCGCCCCGGATCGCGGCGATCCGGCCGCGACGCAGCTCGTGGTGGAACTCGGGGGCTTCGGCCGGGGCGCTGTCGGGAGCGGCTTGGCCGGCTCCTGCATCAGGCTCGGCGGGCTTGGCCTCGGGCTGGACCGACGCCTCCATCAGGGCGTCGGCGTCGGCCGCGGCGAGTTCGGCCTCAAGCTGTTGTTCGATGTCGGCGTCGCCCCCAGCCGAATCACCCGTCGGTGCTCCGGCAGCAGCGGCCGCCGCATCGGTCGCGTCGCCCGCCGGCGCGGCATCCGGGGTGGGCGTTGCCTCCGGAGTCGGGGCCGGCTCGTCGGGCGTCGGGGCGTCGGGTTGCTCGGGGTTCATCACCGGGTCCGATGGAGTGGCTCAGGCGGGGCGGTTGCGATGACAACACCGATCAACCGCCGCAATTAGTTTACCGGCTCACGGCCGGCTGACGTGCGGGTTGCCGCGAACATAAAACCGTAACGGTTTCTCCGCCCACTCGCCGGCGTAGTCGACGCCGACCCGCGGCCGGGCAACAACTTCCGACGCCGGCAGGGATCGTTGTCGGACGCGTTCCACCAACAGGCCGCTGCTTGTCGCGAGGTCGGTGCCGTCGTGGCGAAGCTCGATCCCCATCGCCGCACCGAGTTTCCCCGGCCCGGAGCAGAGGTCGGTGTCGTGTTTTGCCTTGGGTCTTCGGGCGTACATCGCGTCCAGGCCGGCCACCGGTTCGAGCGCGCGGAGCAGCACGGCCTTCGGCTCTTCGGGCCGGGCGACCACGATGTTGAGCAGCCGGTGGATGCCGTAGTTCAGGAAGACGTACGCCGTGCCGCCGTCGCGGAACATCGTCTGGGTGCGCCGCGTCTTCCGCCAGTTGAACGAGTGGGCCGCCTTGTCTTCGACGCCGAGGTACGCCTCTGTCTCCACAATCAGGCCGGAGCAACGCACCCCCTCAACGACGTGCACCAGGCGTTGCCCGAGCAGTTGCCGAGCCACCGTCACCGGGTCTTGTCGGTAGAACCGCCGGCCGAGCCTTTCTCCCTCGACGCTCACCCGCTCAGGCTCGCCCATCGCCTCTGCGGGATCAGCGCGATGCTGGCGATCGCGCACAGCACGGCCACGGCGACGAGCATCCAGAACAACGCCGAGTCCATGAACCCGTAGCTGTGCAGCCCGACGCCGAGCATGTTGACGCCGAACCAAGACCACAGCGTGACCACCGCGCCCAGCACGGACAGCCCCGCGATGCCCGGCCCCTTCACCATGCCGCCCAGCCGCGCGTGGATCACCACCGCCGCCCAGAGCACGATCATGAGCGCGCCGTTCTCCTTGGGGTCCCAGCCCCAGAACCGGCCCCAGCTCTGGTCGGCCCAGATCCCGCCGAGGATCGTCCCCACGAAGCTCAGCAGCAACGCGAAGCACGTCACCCCGAACATCGCCGCCTCGATCGCCCGGCGATCCTTTGCTTTCTTTAACGCACGGGTGTACGCCCCCAGCGCCAGGTACGCCGCGCCAACGAGCGCCGCGACGAACATCGCGGAGTACCCGAGCGTGATCACGATGACGTGCGTCGCGAGCCAGAAGTTTGTGTCGAGCACGGCCTGCAGCACCGTCATCGTGTCGCCGTCGTCGAGGCCGCGCGCCACCAGCAGCGTGCAGAACCCGGTGACGGCGGCGGTGAGGTAGCCAAGCCCAAACTTCGTGATGCGCTCCATCACGATCCCGAGCAGCACGACGCCCCAGCCGACGAACACGGCCGAGCCGTACAGGTTCGTGACCGGCGGCCGGCCGGAGAGGTAGACCCGAATGCCGAGCCCGAGCGTGTGCACCACCAACGCGACGGTCAAGAGCATGAGCGACGCCAGCAGCAATGCCCGCGGCGCGACCAACCACGACACGAACACGCACAGGCCCGCGAGCACGTACAGCATCTCGGCCCGCAGGAACGGCTTGAACACATGAAACGCGGACTCGACCTCGGCCTTGCGTGCGAGCGAAGGGAAACGGTCGATCTGCGACTGTCGCCAAGCGGCGACGCTGTCGTTGAACGTCGCCGCGTCCCCCTCGCCGTACGCCTTGATCGCGTTGCCGACCAGCGCCGCGTCGCCCGGGAGGGTCCCGGCGGTCACGGCCTCGGGCAGCGAGACCCAGCCCTCGCCGGTCTCGGGGTTGGCGTCGGTCAAGGCGACGGCGTGCGGGTCGGTCAGCGTCACCAGCCCCTGGAACAGCGCGACGTGGTTGCCCAGGTCCAGCACGGCTCGCTCGAACGCGGTGCGCTGCCCCGAAGGCGTCGCCGACGCGGCCTGCGACTGCCGGGAGATCTCCTGCAGGTGGGGCGCGATCTCGGTGTACGAGAACCGTTTGCGGTCGAAGTCGGCAACGCCAATCAGGTGCTTCAGGTCCGGGTGATCGACGCGGAACACGCGATCCGTCTCGCCGCCGCGTTGGGTGATGGCGTCGAGCAGCCATTGAGTCGGCGCGATCGATTGACCGTCGCGCTCGACGCGTTCCCGGCCGTTGATCGTGACGAGCGTGTCCCGGGCGAGCGCGTCCCACGGCTTGAAACGCCCGCCGTAGGAGACGACCGCGATGCCAAAGGAATCCAGGTCGAACGCGCCGTGGTCGGCGTGCTTCGGCGCAGTCGGCCAGAGCACGGCGGCGCTGACCGCCAACGCGCCGAACGTGGCGGCGGCGATCGGCCATCGCGGGCGGTTTGGATTGGTATCGATCGATCCAGGTGACGCTTTTCGGGTTGTCGATACCCGTTCGCGCTGCAGGTATCCGACGAGCGCCATCAGGAAGTGTGCGGTCAGCCCGAGGCCGCCGACGATCACCGCGATGTACGGCACGGTCCAGCCCGGGTTGTCGACGACCTGCAACACGCTGCCGCGGTCGGTCCCCGGCAGGTTGTCGGGGCCGGGGATCCAGCCGGACTGGAAGAACGTCTTGCCGCCGAAGCGCAGCGGCTCGTTCATGCGGATCAGCGCGTCGCGCTCGGTCTCGCCCGCATCGTTCACGAGCGTGACGGCCGATGAGAAGTTCTTCGGCACATCCGACCCGGGGTACAGGTCGTGCCGGAACTCGTCGAGTTGCACGGCGTAGGGCAGGTAGGTGCGCTTGAACCGCAGCACCAACTCGATCGGCCCGGCCGGGGTGTCGACGCGTTGCACGACCGGGCGGTACGGCGCGACACGCAGCTCCATGCCGACGGCGACCAGCACGCGTTCGACGAGTTGTCCCCCGGCGTCGAGGATTGAGACGACCGCGGCGGCCTGGTCAACCCGCTGCTCGCCTACGCCCGAAACCGGCGGCAGCGGCTGGGCGAAGACGCGATCCAGGCCCCAGCCGACGGTCGCCTGCGCCGGCGCGTTCGGGGCGTTGCCGCGTGACACGAGCCCGGCGTTGGGCATGAAGCGATCGACGCGGAGCTGCAGACCGGTGCCCGCGAGATCGAACAAAGTGCCGGCGTCTGCGGCGTCGGCGAGCGCCGCTTGGCGGATCGCGGTGACGGCGCGCTCGTCGGTCTCGTTCCCAGCGTTGTCGAGGACGGGCCGCATCACGGCCAACTCGGCCTCACGGATGTCTTGCACCCAGTTCAGGCTTTGACCCGTGTAGATGGGCATCTGCGCTTCTTCGGCGACCCAGGCCGTGACGAACTCGCCGACCAGCAGCAGGATCAGCGACGCGTGGATCAGCACGACGCCGAACCGTCGACCGAACATCAGCCACGCGCCGAGCATCAGCGGCACGAAGAACAACGACCCGAGGGCGAACAGCAGCACGACGCCGTGCGTCGCGAGCACGTTCGTCACCGGCGGGTAGAGGAAGGCCACGAGGATCGCGGCGATCCCCAGCAGCGTGACCAGCCCGCCCAGCGCGAGCTTGCCGCCCGTCGCCGCGAGCTTGAAGCGAACGCTGTGCGCGGCGAGCAGGTTTGCCAACAGCAACACACCGAGCGTCGCGCCGCCCGGCCAAGGCAGGACCCCGGGCAGCTCCATGTCGGCCGGCACGATCAGGTCCAGCGGCACCGCGACGTACCAGCTGCGGAAGTACTCGGCCATGACCTGCCAGATCCCGGCCCGGGTCTGCGCGAGTGTGCCGAAGAAGATCAACCCGACGGACAACAGCATCAGCACGACCGTGAGCCGCAGCGACGCGAGCGGGCCGAGCCAGCCGGCGGGCTTACGCTGCCGATTCGTCCCCGTGTCGGCGGGCTCGGAGCGACGCGCGACGGGTGTCGGATGGGCTTGCGGTGGTGGCGGCGCGGTGGCGCTGCGGAGGGCGGCGCTGCCGTCAGTCGTGGTCATGGTCGTGGTGGTCGTGGTCGGGGTGAGCGGCGTGGTCGTCCGGGGCGGGGCCAGTCATGTCGGGT
>JANQPR010000017.1 GCA_028285385.1 Phycisphaera sp. | reverse complement strand
GCACCCCAACGGCCCCGTCCCCGGCTTCACCAACGCCGACGACGAACACTGGGCCGTGATCCGCTGGGAGAACCCGGGCGCGGCGCTGCCCGACGCGGTGCTGGACCTGAAGCTGGGCGACTGGGACGGCGGCGGCAGAGACGGCGTGCTCTACGAAGTGTTCGTCGACGGCGTCCGGATCGACCGCGGCGAGGTGATGAACTCGCCGAACACCGACTTCCAGATCGACAAACAGTTCAACCTGTCGCTGAGCCCGACGAGCGTGATCGACCTGGCGATCGGCCCGACGTTCGCGCGCGGCATCGGGCTAAACGCCGCCAACGACAGCACGCGCGTCCGCCTCGACGTGCTGGTGCCCGAGCCGGGCGCGGCCGCCCTGCTCGCGTTCGGTGGGTTGGCGGTGTTGCGGCGGCGCGGGGCTCGTTGACCGCACGCCAACGAATAAACTGAATCACGCGACCTTGAGTTGTGGGCCGTCGTTCGACGACGCGTCGGTGTTGCCCTGAGCGTTTGACGACGCGGGGGCGTTCGGCGTGGTCTGCAGCGACGCGGCCATCTGGTCGAGCATCGTGTTGGCCCGCTGCTTGAGGTCGTCCATGATCTGGTCGGCCTGGTGGTCGAACAGGTCGTGCAGGCCCGCGAGGCGTTCGTCGAGCTGCTGGCCGCGGACGAGCAGGTCCTCGTCGGCGGCGGACACCGCCTGCTCCATCTTCGTGCCGTGGGCGAGCAGCGCGTCTTCGAGGCGTTGCCGAACGGTGCGGTTGATGTCGTCGGCCCGGCCCATGGTGGTGACGACGCGCTCGCGCAGCGTGTCGAGCGCGGCCTTGCCCTTGCGGTCGGCGTCGTCCAGGACCTCGTCGGCGATCGCCGCCAGGCGTTCGCGCAGACCTTCGGCCTTGACGATGGCGTCCTGCTCGGCGTCGATGATCGCGTCCTCGCCCTGCCGGGCGTAACGCTCGATCAACTCGACGCGCTTCTCGGCGAGGTCGCGGTGGAGCTGGTCCAGGTGGGTCTGCTTCTGCCGCAGCAGCGCGTCGGAGAACGAGCCGAACTCCTTGATCTGCTGCGAGACGAGGGCTTCGTGGTGCTCGTCGAGCCGGCGCTCGAACTCCGCGGTCTGCTCGGCGAGGCGGGTGTCGATGGTCTTGGTCAGGTCGTGGCCGTGCTGTTGCAGCGCATCGGCGGCGGCGCGGAGTTGCACCGCTCGCTCTTCGGCCTGGCTCAGGACGGGTTCGATCTCACGCGCATCGTTGATCAACTGGCCGAAGCGCTCGGCGAGGTTGGTCATCTTCAGCTCGAGCCGTTCGAGGTGGTCGATCCGGCCCTTGACGCGGGACTCGGCGGCCTCGAGCTTCTCGAGTCGGCTGTCGACGACGGTGTTGAGCCGCTGGACCTTGTCGATCAGCGTCTGGACGGCGCCGGTGTACGCGGGCGCGGCGGGCGTCTCGGTGGTGCCGGCCGTGGAGGCGACTTGGTCGGCGGAGGTCTGCACGGCGGCGCGGGCGTCCTGGAGCAGCTCGAGCAGGCGGAAACGCTCTTGGCGTGCGCGGTCGAGCAGGGACGCGAGTTCCTTGGCGCTGGGCGTGTCCGGGGGCAGCGAGGGGGCCGGGTTGGGCATGGCGCGTCCTGCGGAGAGGGGAGACGACGGGCCGCGCGGGGCACACCGCCCCACGATCATTCACCGGCTCGCGCTGTTGTGATTCATCGGACGGCCCGGGTCCGGTCGTGAGGGTCGCGCCGATCGCAGCGGAAGTCACGAGGTTATCGGTACACTCGCGCGGCGCGGCGAGAACACGCGGCCGGTTCCGCGTGAAACCCGGCTTGAAGTTTCCTTCGCACGGAGCGCGGCATGGGCTTATTGGACGTCTCGGGCATCCTGCTGGCGGTGGCGGCGCTCCTGGCGTGGCTGAACCACAAGGTGCTGCGGCTGCCGACGACGATCGGGCTGATGCTGCTGGCGTTGCTGCACGCGCTGGGCGTGCTGGTGGTCGAGCGGTTCGTCGCGCCGGGGCTGGGCGTGGAGGCGTGGTCGCAGCGCTTGCTCGACGCGGTCGACTTCGACAAGGCCCTGATGGAGGGGATGCTCGGGTTCCTGCTGTTTGCCGGCGCGCTGCACGTGAAGCTGTCGGACCTCAAGCGGCAGACGGTCGTCGTCGCGCTATTGGCGACGGCGGGCGTCGCGGTCACCACCGCGCTGGTCGGCGGGGCGACGTTCGGCGTGACGCAGCTGCTCGGCGTCGAGTTGCCGTTGATCTACTGCTTCATCTTCGGCGCGTTGATCGCGCCGACGGACCCGATCGCGGTGCTGGCGATCATGAAGAAAGTCGGGGCGCCCAAGACCCTGGAAACGAAGCTGGCGGGGGAGTCGCTGTTCAACGACGGCGTGGGTGTGGTGGTGTTCCTGGCGATGCTGGGTGTGGCGGGGATCGGGCACGGAAGCGGTCAACACGACGCCACATCCCCCAGACCGGAAGCGGAACCGGTCGCGTCTGTCATCAACGGAGCGGGCGCCCCGCCGACACCGGATGCAGACTCACCGGTACGACACGAACCCCATGATGGTGGTCGAGCGAGGTCGGCTGCCGACTCAGCGCAAACACCTTACGAAGACCTGCTGGTTTTTCCCCCGGAATGGACGTTAGGCCCTCAGCAACTGGAGATCATGCGGCGAGCATCGGCAACCGACTCCTCTGCCGTCGAATCGGGTAGCAACCACAGCGTCGGCCAGGATCAGACTGACATCGGGCAGACCTCGATCAGCGATGTCGCAGAGCTCTTCGCCGTCGAAGTGCTCGGCGGGCTCGGCCTCGGGTTCGCGCTGGGGCTCGTCGCGTTTGCGCTGCTGTGGCGGATCGACGACTACAAGACGGAGGTGTTGATTACACTCGCGACCGTGACCGGCGGGTACACGTTGTGCACCGCGCTGCACGTGTCGGGCCCGTTGGCGATGGTCGTGGCGGGGCTGCTCCTGGGGAACACGGGGCGCGCGTTCGCGATGAGCGCGACCACGGCCGAACACCTCGACACGTTCTGGGAACTGGTGGACGAGATCCTCAACGCGGTGTTGTTCGTGTTGATCGGGCTGGAGGTGTTGGTGGTGTCGCTGCGGGGCGACTTCGTGCTGGCGGGGCTTTGCATGGTGCCGTTGGTGCTGTTGGCGCGGTGGCTGAGCGTGGGCGGGGTGGTGTCGGTGTTGCGCCCGGGCCGGGACTTCACGCCGCACGCGGTGAAGGTGGTGACGTGGGCGGGGCTGCGGGGCGGGATCTCGGTGGCGTTGGCGTTGTCGCTGACCGACGCGGAGCACGCGGCGCGCGGCGCGACCGAGTTGATCGTGACCATGACTTACGTCGTCGTGGCGTTCTCGATCCTGGTGCAGGGGTTGACGGTCGGGCCGTTGCTGAGGAAGCTGCGGCTGGCGGGCGTGGGCGAAGGGTTTCATTGACGCAAGCGAGATCGAAGATGTCACCGCCGAAGATTGAGCTGCGCGAAGTCACCCGGGCGAACGTCGCGGCGGTGGTGCGCCTGCAGACCAAGCCGGAGCAATCGCGCTTTGTCGCGACCAACGCCAACTCGCTGGCCGAGGCGTACGTACAGCCCGACCGGGCCTGGCCGCGGGCGATCTGCGCGGACGGCGACCCGGTCGGCTTTCTGATGTTGGACCTGGTTGGGCCGGACCACCCCGAGGCTCCCGACGGCCGGGCGTCGTACTTCCTGTGGCGGCTCATGGTGGACGCGATTCACCAGGGCCGGGGCTACGGCCGCGCGGCCATGGGATCGGTCTTCGAGCACGTCCGCGGCCTGCCCGACGGCGTCGCGCTCAAGACGTCCTACGTCCCCGGCGACGGCTGCCCCGAGCCGTTCTACCGCAAGCTGGGCTTCGAGCCGACGGGCGTGGTGGAAGACGGCGAGGTCGAGCTGCGGCTGGCGCTCTGAACCGCGCGGGCTTTGCGTCTCAAGGGACTCACCGCTATAACGCTCGGCCCAAAACCGCTTGTTTTCCCGAACGTTTTGCCGAAAGGCCCCGCGATGCCCGCCCGCCAGCCCCAGCCCACCCCGCTCGACGAGCACTACCTGTTCACCTCCGAGTCGGTCTCGATGGGCCACCCCGACAAGGTCTCCGACCAGGTCAGCGACGCCGTCCTCGATTCGCTGCTGGCCCACGACCCGCAGGCCCGCGTCGCCTGCGAGACGTTCTGCACCACGGGCCTGGTGGTCGTCGGCGGCGAGATCACGGTCCACAACCAGAAGGCGGTCGAGGCGTTGAACAACGCCGAGTTCACCGTCCGGGAGGCGATCCGGAAGATCGGCTACGTCGGCGACCTGGGGATGAAGTTCGACGCCGACACCTGCGGCGTCGCCCGCACGATGCACAGCCAGTCGGCCGACATCTCCCAGGGCGTCAGCGAAGGCAGCGGCGTCGACAGCGAGCAGGGCGCCGGGGACCAGGGCCTGATGTTCGGCTTCGCGTGCAAGGAGACCGCCGACTTAATGCCTCTGCCGATCGATCTTTCTCACAAGCTCGTCGAGCGACACGCGAAGGTCCGGCAAGCCAACAAGGCCATCAAGGGGCTGCGCCCCGACGCCAAGTCGCAGGTCACGGTCGAATACGACATCGACAACAAGCCGGTGCGCATCGACACGGTCGTGCTCTCCACACAGCACACGCCCGATTGGAACGGCGCCGCCAAGCAGAAGAAGCTCGGTCAACTGGTGTTCAAACACATCATCGAGCCCGTCATCGCCGGGAAGTACTTCAACGCCAAGGCGACGAAGGTCGTCTTCAACCCGACCGGCAAGACGCGGGTACCCCGGGGCGCGCTCAAGGTGTTTGTGAACCCGACGGGTCAGTTCGAGATCGGTGGGCCACACGGCGACGTCGGGCTCACCGGCCGGAAGATCATCGTCGACACCTACGGCGGGCGCGGCCGGCACGGCGGCGGGGCGTTCTCCGGGAAGGACCCCTCCAAGGTCGACCGCAGCGCCGCGTACATGGCCCGGTACATCGCCAAGAACCTCGTCAAGGCCGGCATCTGCGACGTCTGCGAGGTGCAGCTCTCCTACGCGATCGGCATCGCCGAGCCCACCTCCGTCCACGTCGACACTTACAAGACCGGCCGGATCCCCGAGCCGCAGATCAACGACCTGGTGCGGGAGCACTTCCCGCTCACCCCGGCGGGCATCCTCAAGCACCTCAAGCTCCGCGCCCCGATCTTCTCCCCCACCGCCGCGCACGGCCACTTCGGCCGCAAGCCCGGCAAGCTCAAAGTCAACGGCAAGACCCACGACACCTTCACCTGGGAGAAGACTGACGTGGCCGCGAAGCTGAAGAAAGCCGCGGGTGTGTGAGCGCCAGCGCCAGCCACTACATGGGCGGCGGCACTTGCCGGAGTCTCAAGTCGTGTCGCTCTATGCGGATGTCGGCTGGTCCGGATTGAGTGGCACCCCGGATCGTTTGATGGCGGCGATACGCGGGTCTCATGCCGTGGTGTCCGCTTGAGACGATGGGGTTCTGGTCGGGCTGGGCAACACGATCGCCGACGGCACCCTGGTGGTGTTCTTCTGTCACCTGCTCGTGCGTCCGAGTCACCAGCGCCGCGGGATCGGCTCCGAGTTGGTCCGGCGGCTGCAAGTGCGCCACGAACCGTTCAACCAACAGGCTGTCGTGGCTGAGCAAGCAGCCGAGGGTTTCTATTCACGGTTTGGGTTTCGGCCTATCGAACCCAACGCCTCCGCAGCATGGGTCTGGAAACCCGTGACACTCGTCGCCCGTTGAACCGCTCCGACTTGGGTATTCTCTAGGCCTCGATGCACACCCACAAAGGCATCCCGGTCAGCCCCGGCATCGCGATCGCCCCGGCGTTCGTGCTGGACCCGGACCGGCTGCGCGTCCGCCGGCAGAGCGTCCCGGCCGACGAGGTCCAGGACGAGCTCGCCGAGTTGGACGGCGCCCTCGCGGCCTCCATCGCCGAGGTCGAGCAGCTCCGGGCGAGCACCGAGGACATGCTCGGCAGCGAGTTGGCGAAGATCTTCGCCTTCCACCTGGGCATGCTCGCCGACGCGCACCTGACCCAACAGTTCCGGCACGCGATCGAGCGCGAACGGGTCAACGCGGCCTACGCGGTATACGCCGTGCTGCACCGGCTCGCCGACACGTTCCTGCACCACAAGGACCGGTACTTCCGCGAGCGCGTCACCGACATCTACGACCTGCAACGGCGGATCCTCGGGCACCTCACCGGCGGGCAGGACCAGGGGCTCGCCGCGATCTCCGGGCCCTGCATCGTCATCGCCCGCGACCTCACGCCCAGCCAGACCGCGACCCTCGACAAGACCCTCGTCCGCGCCCTGGCGACCGACCTGGGCGGGCGCACCAGCCACACGGCGATCCTCGCCCATGCGCTCGGCATCCCCGCGGTCGTCGGCCTCGAAGACGCCACCCGCAACGTCAACACCGGCGAGCAGGTCATCGTCGACGGCCACCGCGGCCTGCTCGTCGCCGAGCCCGACGCCGCCCAGCTCCTGCAGTACCGCGAAGAGGTCGACCGCATCGCCGGCCTCGCCGAGGCCCGCCGCGAGCTCCGTGACCTGCCCGCCAAGACCAAGGATGGCACGCTCGTCGAGCTGCACGGCAACATCGAGTTCCCCAACGAGGTCGCCGACGCCCTCGACAACGGCGCCGACGGCATCGGGCTCTACCGGACCGAGTTCCTCTACCTCGCCTCCGACCACGAGCCCGCCGAAGACGAGCAGTACGAGGCCTACCGCGAAACGATCTGTCGGCTCGAAGGCAAGCCGCTCACGATCCGCACGCTCGACCTGGGCGCCGACAAACTCACCCACGACGGGATCGGCGGGGAAGACCACGACGAACGCAACCCGTTCCTCGGCTGCCGGTCGATCCGTCTGTGCCTGCAGAACCTGCCGATGTTCAAGACGCAGCTGCGCGCCATCCTGCGCGCCAGCTCCGAGGGCCCGGTGCGGATCATGTTCCCGCTCATCAGCCAACTGATGGAGCTGCGTCAGGCGAAGATGGTGCTCAACGACGTCCGGGAAGACCTCGAAGACGAGGGCGTCCAGGTCGCGGGCAACATCCCCGTGGGGATCATGATCGAGGTGCCGTCGGCGGCGTTGCAGGCACGCAGCTTCGCGTACGAGGTGGACTTTTTCTCCATCGGGACCAACGACCTGATCCAGTACACGCTGGCGGTCGACCGCGGCAACGAGCGGATCGCCTCGCTGTACTCCGCGGCGCACCCGGCGGTGCTGACCCTGCTCAAGGAGGTGATCCGCACCGCCGATAGAACCGGCACAGACGTCTCGCTGTGCGGCGAGATGGCCGGGCAGCCGGAGTACACGATGCTGCTCCTGGGCCTGGGGTTGCGGCGTTTCTCGATGACGCCGCCCGCGATCCCCGAGGTCAAGCAGGTCCTCCGGGCGGTGTCCGTCGAACAGGCCCGGCGGATCGCCCGTAAAGCCTCCGGGTTCGATACCGACCGTGAGGTGCTAAATTACCTCCGAGACGAGCTAGGACGAATCATGCCCGAGGCGTTCGATGGGCGTTCCATCGGCTACTGAGCGACGCCATCGCTCCGCTTCGGAAGAACCGAACTCGCGTCCGCGACCGTTCGCCGGGTAGAACCGGCTCGAGCGCCCCGCGACGCCCACCCGAAAGGAATCGGGAGACCCGCTTTCCGTGTTCATTGTTCATCCGCCAGCCACCGGTCGCGCCCCAACCGGACCCCGCAACGGGCCCGCGTCGTGTGCGTGCTGCGCTGTCGGCTGATCGCTGAACCGGGGACGCTGGCTCCCGTCAGTGCCATGTCCACCCGTGAAATGCTGATCAACTACGTGCCCGGCGAGGAATGCCGGATCGCGGTCACCGAAGACGGCAAGCTCGAGGAGTTCTACCACGAGCGCGCCTCGACCGAGTCGCACGTCTCCAACATCTACCAGGGCGTCGTCACCAACGTCGAGCCGGCGATCCAGGCCGCGTTCGTGGACTTCGGCCTCGAGAGCAACGGCTTCCTGCACGTCACCGACGTGCACCCCAAGTACTTCCCCGGCGCCAAGCAGGACGACACCGAGAAGATCGGCAAGAAGACCTCCCGCCGGGAACGCCCGCCGATCGAGAAGTGCTTCAAGCGCGGCAGCAAGGTCATGGTGCAGGTGCTCAAGGAGGGCATCGGCACCAAGGGCCCGACCGTCACGAGCTACTGCTCGATCCCCGGCCGGTTCCTCGTGATGATGCCCGACATGGAGCGGCACGGCGTGTCGCGCAAGACCGAGGACGAGGACGCCCGCAAGGAGATGCGCGACATCCTCAAGACCCTCGACCCGCCGGACGGGTTCGGGTTCATCGTCCGCACCGCGGGCCTGGGCCAGACCAAGACCGACCTCAAGCGCGACATGGCGTTCTTGCTCCGGCTCTGGAAAGAGATCGAGAAGAAGCAGAAACAAAACCGCCGGAAGACCTGCGAGCTGTACACCGAGTCAGACCTGGTGATCCGCACGATCCGCGACGTGTTCACGCCCGACATCGAGCGCGTGGTTGTCGACG
This sequence comes from Phycisphaera sp., assembly GCA_028285385.1. Taxonomy (GTDB): domain Bacteria; phylum Planctomycetota; class Phycisphaerae; order Phycisphaerales; family Phycisphaeraceae; genus CAZIXN01. The sequence goes on along the minus strand of JANQPR010000017.1, from coordinate 1,528 downwards.
ACCCGGGCGCGGCGCAGCGGGCGCACGAGTTCCTGGCGGTCGCCAACCCGCGGGCCAAGAGCAAGGTCGTGCTCTACCAGGACCCGGTGCCGCTGTTCCACCGTTTTGGCGTCGAGGCGCAGATCGACACGATCGGCGCGCGGACCGTGCCGTTGCCCTCCGGCGGGGCGCTGGTGATCGACCCGACCGAGGCGCCCGTCGCGATCGACGTCAACTCCGGCAAGAGCCGCAAGGCCAAGGACGCCGAGACCAACGCCTACCAGACCAACCAGGAAGCCGTCGACGAGATCGCGAGGCAGCTCCGGCTGCGTGACCTCGGCGGGCTGGTCGTGCTCGACCTCATCGACATGATGCAGGCCAAGCACCGCAAGGCCATCGAGCAGCGCTTCCGCAACCACCTCAAGAAGGACCGCGCCCGCACCCGCATCGGCGGCATCTCGCAGTTCGGCATGCTCGAGATGACCCGGCAGCGCATGCGGCCGTCGCTCAAGAAAGCGATCTTCCAGGAGTGCCCGCACTGCGCCGGCCACGGCTACAGCAAGAGCCCCGAGTCGGTCGTGCTGCACGTGATGCGCCAGCTCGCGCTGGTCATGCACCGCAAGGACGTCGCGCGGATCGAGCTGACCATCAGCCCGGACGTCGCCTTCCACATCCTCAACCGCAAGCGCGCCGAACTCACCGCGCTCGAGCAGCGGCACGGCAAGGCGGTCACGGTCCGTGTCGGCGGCGGGATGATCGACTTCGTGAACATCGCCGGGTTCACCGCCAAGAACGTCGAGGTGCCCGGCGATCTCGCCGCCGACCCGAAGGGCATCGCCAAGCCAACCGAGACGACGTTCCGCGAGTTGACCCGCGCCGAGGTCGCGCACCTGATCGAGGAACTCGAAACGGAAGAGGAAGAAGAAGCGGCCGCCGTCGACGAGTTGCACGCCGAGGCCGCGCAGGGCGATGACTCGCTTTTGGCCGAAGCGCCGCCGTCGGACGACGACGAATCCGGGAAGAAGAAGCGCCGGCGTCGACGCCGCGGCGGGCGGGGGCGAAAGAAGAAGGGCGACGGCGATCCGTCGACCACCGCCGACGCAAACCCCGACGAAGACGCGGGGGGGGCGGCACCGCCCGTGGAGTCGGCCACACCCGACGACGCGTCGCCCGACCCCAGGTCCGACGCGGCCGAATCGCCGGCCGAAGACACCGAGGCGAGCGATGGCAAGAAGAAGCGGCGCCGACGGCGACGACGCAGCAAGAAGACCGGGAACGCAGATGCCGCGACGCCCGAACTCGCGGGAGACAACACGCCAACCGCCGACGGCGATTCGGACAAGAAACACGAAGACGGGCCGTCGGCCAGCACGAAGCCTGCAGCTGCGACGCCCAGCAAATCCGCCAAGCGCTCGCGCCGCAAGAAGGCCGACACGAAGGGCGACGGCGACACGTCCACCGCGACGCCGAAGGCTGACGCCGACGGTTCGAACCAAGACGCCGACCCCGAGACCGCGACCACGAAGAAGAAGCGTCGCCGGCGGCGCAG
>JANQPR010000002.1 GCA_028285385.1 Phycisphaera sp. | reverse complement strand
CGTACACCTCGGCGATCTTCGACTGGCTGCCGGCGAAGACGACGCGGTCGCCGACGCCCTCGTCTTGGGCCAGCTGCTTGAGCCCGTCGGCGTAGGCCTGCTTGTCCGGGTGGACCCCACCAACGATCAGCCCGCGGAGGTTGGGGATCACCGGCGCGAGCTTCGCGATCGCCCGGGTGAACGACTCGTAGTCTTTCAACCACGTCACCCGCCCGACGCTGGTGACCACGAACGCGCCGTCCAGCCCGTGTTGATTCTTGAACGAATCAATGAAGGCCTGGTCCGTGGCGGCGGGGTCGAAGTGGCTCATGTCGACACCCCGGTCGATGACGGCGACGTGCGACGGGTCGATGCCGTAGCCCTTGCACACGTGCTCGCGCACCGGCCCGCCCACGGCGATCACCCGGTCGCCGCTGATCATGACACGGCTGTACCGGTTGATCCGGTTCAGCCCGTGCACGGTCGTGACGAAGGCACGCTCCGCCTTGCGGTTGGCCAGGCGCACCAGCCAGGCGGGCACGCGGGAGCGCGCGTGGATGATGTCCGGGTCGATCCGGTCGAGCAGCTCCTTGAGCGCCGAGGCGCGGGGCAGGGCGGTCAGCGGGTTCTTGCTGCGGACGTCCAGGGCGTGGTGTGTCGCGCCCTGCTGCTCGGCCTGGCCGACGAGCCCGCCGCCCCCGCTGATGATGTGGCTCTCGATGCCGCGCTTGGCCAGCTCCCGGCTGACCTCCACCGTGCCCCGCTCGACGCCGCCCTCGTTGAGTTCCGGCAGGATCTGGACGACGCGCATGGGGGCTGGGCTCTTGGTCGGTTGGGTGGCCGGTCGCGTGGACGCTCGCCCGCGTCCGGGCCGGTATGCTGGTGATCTTAACGGGTGTGTGGGCACGGGACAGGGGTTCGACGATGAAGGGCCGGCTCGAAGACATCAAACTGAAGCTGCAGCCCAAGAAGCTGTACCTGCCGCGCCAGGCCAAGCGCTACGCGCGCAAGACCGAGAAGGAGATCGGCCTGCTGCCGCACCTCGTGCCCGCGGGGTGCACGGCGGTCGACGGCGGGGCGAACAAGGGCGTCTACAGCTGGTGGCTCTCGCGGATCTGTAGACGCGTGATCGCGTTCGAGCCCAACCCCCAGATGTTCGTGTACATGAGCCAGGGCGTGCCCGGCAACGTCGAGCCGGTCCAGGCGGCGCTGTCGAGCGAGGTCGGCACCGCGACCTTCAACCTGCCCACGACCGACGGCAAGGTGCACCACACCCGCGGTTCGTTGCTCGAGGTCAGCGCCGGGTCGGGCACCCGGACATTCGAGGTGAAGACCACGACGATCGACACGCTCGGGCTGGACGACTGCGGTTTTATTAAGCTCGACCTCGAGGGGGCCGAGCTCGACGCGCTGAAGGGCGCCGCCCAGACCCTCGAGCGCTGCCGGCCCGTTGTGATGACCGAGGTGACCGGCGTGGGCGGGGCGTCGTCGGCCGACCTGTTCCGCTATATGATCGACCGCGGCTACGAGGTGCTCGTGCTCGTCGACGCCCGGCTGCAGTACTTCGGGTGCGAGCCCGAGACGATCCCCAGCGAACGCAACTGCGTCTTCGTGCCGACGCTGAAAGCTTGATGCTCTCCACAAGTAGGACAGACATTCCTGCCTGTCGTTTGGTGAAGCCGAATCCCGGCAATTGATTCGTGCCTCCGGCCCGACGACAGGCAGGAATGCCTATCCCCCGGTTTCAAGTTTTCAGGAGTTGTTGATACAGATCGACGTGCTTGCGTACGCACGCGTCCATGTGGAAGCCGGGCAGCACGCCCCGCGCCCAGTCGGCGTAACGGCCGCGCAGCGTGTCGTAGTCGTTGAATACCGGCGCGAGGGTCGAGGGGTCGTCGTGATCCCACAGCAGCCAGCCTGGGAACAGCTCGGGCGCCAGGCCGACCGGCGTGGACAGCACGAGCGGGGCGTAGTGCATCGCCTCGAGCAAGGCGACGCTACAGCCCTCGGAGAACGACGACATCACGAACACGTCGCACCCGGCCATGCGCTGCGGGATGTTGTCCGCAAAGCCCGGCAGCTTGACTTTGTCCTGCAGGCCGAGCGTCTCAACAAGCGCCTCCAGCTCGGTGCGGTGTCCGCCCTCGCCGACGAGGTCGAGCGTCCAGGGCGCGTCGTACGCCGTCAAGGCCCGGATCAGCTTGTCGTAGGCCTTGATCGGGTCCAGCCGGCCGACGGCGAGGAAGCGCAGCGGCCCGCCGGGCCCGCGCGGGGGGCGATCCACTTCGGCCGGCACGATGCCGTTGTGGATCACGGTCACCCGGTCGTGGCCGATGCTCTGCTTGACGACCTCGGCCACGGCGATGACGCTCGGCACGCCCTCGTAGGCCCGGCCTTTGCGCGGGTTGTGCTTCGTCGCGATGTGGGGGACGCCGACGACCGGCTTGATCCGCCGGTACACCGCGGTCGCCTTGGCGAAGTGGGTGTGCACGAGGTCGGGGTTGAACCGGCGGAGCAGGCTCGCGCACTCCAGCCAGAGCAGCGGGTTGTTGCGGCTGTCCCTCGCCTTGTAGGGCAGCAGCGTGACACGCTCGTGCAGGCGGTCCCGGTAGTGCGGGTGCTTGGGCGCGAGCAGGCCGACCTGCAGGCCGTCGTGCGTCTCGGCCATGCGGTTGATCAGGTCCACGTACACCTCGCCCCGGCCCAGCCCACGCGATGCGGCGAAGTGGCAGACCCTCATGACGGGTCCTTGCGCGGGTGCAGCTCGCGGTAGACGGTGGTGCCGGTGGCCAGGCCCTCGGGCAGCGGGGCGTCCTCGTCCAGGTCGAGGCAGCGGAGCTCGCCGGCGTCGTTGAGCGCGTACCGCAGCCCGGTCTCGGGGCACGCCAGTGTCTCGCCGGGCGCCGGGTCGATCGGGTGGCCGTGCCGGGTGACGAAGCCGCGCTGCCGGCCCGGCACGCCGACGATCATCGCGTAGTCCGGCACGTCCTTGGTGACCACCGCGCCGGCGGCGATCATCGCGTGCCGGCCGATCGTGACGCCGCACACCACCGTCGCGTTGGCGCCGACGGTCGCGCCGCGCTTGATTAGCGTCGGCTCGAACATCGCCTTGCGGGAGACGCCCGACCGCGGGTTGGTCACGTTGGTCAGCACGCACGAGGGGCCGAGGAACACGTCGTCCTCGACGGTCACCCCGCGGTAGACCGCGACGTTGTTCTGCACCTTGACGTTGTTGCCCAGCGTCGCGCCCCCGGCCACCATGACGTTCTGCCCGAGCACGCAGCGCTCGCCGATGATCGCTCCAGCGTGGACGTGCACGGCGTGCCACACCGCCGTGCCCGCGCCGACCGCCGCGCCCTCTTCAACGACGGCGGTCCGGAAGATCCTGGCGTCGGGCGAGACGGTCATCGTTCAGGCCTTGTTGAGCATCGGGTGGTGGCGGTCGCCCGCGGCGTCGGCGAGGTCCTGCTTGCGGATGTCGTAGACCAGCTCCACGGCAGGCCGCGCGTCCTCGATCGAGAAGCCGCCGCCCGCTAAGACGTCCTCGTACACGCGCGTGTGCAGGTCGGTGAAGCCCGCGGACATCTCGATCTCCTCGCCGTCGGCGGTGATCGAGCGGTAGGCGTGGCCGCCCCGGCCGCGGACCCCGGCGGGGAGGTCGTCGGCCTCGATCGAGAGGAACCAGCGCACGCTCGCCCGCTCCAGCTCGAGCGCCCCGGCCATCCGCCGGTCGTCACGCAGGTGCACCTCGGTCGACTCGGGCTTGCCGTACAGCCACATGAGCATGTCGAAGAAGTGGATGCCGATGTTCATCGCGACCCCGCCGGAGCGCTCGAGGTCGCCCTTCCACGAGGTGTTGTACCACTGGCCCCGCCGGGTGATATAGGCGAGGTCGACCCGGTGCTTCTTGCCGGCCGGCTCGGCGTCGATCTTCTGCTTGAGCGCTTTGAGCTGCTCGTGCAGGCGGAGCTGGAGCACGGTGTAGACACGCCTGCCGTGGTCGTCTTCCACGGCCTTGAGCTGGTCGAGGTTCCAGGGGTTGATGACCAGCGGCTTCTCGCAGATCGCGTGGGCGCCGACCCGCAAGGCCAGGCGGACGTGCGCGTCGTGCAGGTAGTTCGGCGAGCAGACGCTGATGTAGTCGACCCGCTTGCCCGCCGGCTCCCGCTTGAGCTTCTCGAGGTGGCGGTCGAAGCGTTCGATCTCGGTGAAGAAACGCGCGGCGGGGAAGTGCGCGTCGAGCACGCCGACCGAGTCGTGCGGGTCGACCGCCGCGACCAGCGTGTTGCCGGTGTCGCGGATCGCCTTCATGTGGCGGGGGGCGACGAAGCCGGCGGCCCCAACGAGTGCGAAATTGGCCATGCGACGCGGGTCCTGATGCGCTTGCGGGTAACACGCGAGTTTAGCAGATTTGGGCACCCCGCTATACTGCCCGCCCGTTCACGAAAGGGCCCAGACCATGAGCGCAACCGTCAAGATCGAAGTCGGCGCTGGCGAGCTGATCGACAAGATCACGATCCTGCAGATCAAGTCCGACCGCGTCACCGACCCGGACAAGCTGGTCAACATCCGCCACGAGCTCGGCGTGCTGACCAAGACCCGCGGCGAGCAGCTCGAGGAGACCGACGAGCTCGCCCGGCTGGCCGACGAGCTCAAGCAGATCAACGAGAAGATCTGGCAGGTCGAGGACGACATCCGCGACCGGGAGTCGGAGAAGGACTTCGGAGAGCGGTTTATCGAGCTCGCACGCTCGGTCTACAAGACCAACGACCGCCGGGCCGCGGTCAAGAAGCAGATCAACCTGCTGACGGGTTCAGACATCATCGAAGAGAAGTCGTACACGGACTACGACTGAGCCTGCATGAACAATCGCCGCGACGCTACGCGTCGCGGGATGCCCGTGATTGGTCTTTCACGCTCTGCCTGCGACGCGTAGCGTCGCGGCTATTTTAACGCTTCCAAGTCCTGCATCGCTTTCTTGAACACGTCGTCTACCGACAGCGTGTCGAGGTCCTGTGTCTGCAGCACGGACCAGACGGTGTCGAACCCCGAGTGGTGGGCGAAGGTCGCCTTGCCGAACAGCCCCAGCCCCGGCGCGCCGCAGCGGGCGGTGATGTGGCTGGGGCCGGTGTCGTTGCCGACGGCGTAGTGGGCCTTGCACGCCACGCCCGCGAGCTCGAAGTAGGTCAGCGGCTTCTCGCCGCCGTCGGCCTGCCTGCGCATCAGCATCGTGGCAGGGAGCTTCGAGCAGAGCTCCATCTCCTCCGGCCCGGGCACGGTGACGCAGGCGTAGCCCGCCCCCTGCAGCCGCCCGGCCAGCTCGCCGTAGTGCGGCCAACGCCGGTCCGGGTTCTTCATCGAGCTGCCCGGGATCAGCAGCACGAACCGCTCGGGCACGCCCAACTCGGCGAGCACGTCGTCTACCGGGTCGGCCATCCAGCTGACGTCCGGCCGCAGCGTGTGGTCGGGCTCGACCTCCCCGGTGCGCAGCCGGTTGGCGAAGTTGTGCAGCGACCGCGGCTCCGCCTTGCCGTCAAGCATGACGCGGTGCGACGCGCCCCGCCCGCAGCCGACCCACTCGACCGGCTCCAGCCACCGCCGGTAGTAGCGTGTCTTGGTGTCCTGCAGGTCGTAGACGCGGTCGATCTTCAGCGCCTTCAGCCGCTTGATGACCGGGACCGACTCCCAGAAGCGCTCGAGCTTCGGCCGGGGCGCGACGATCACCTCGTCGATGTCGGGGCTGCGTTTGAGCACCTTGGCGAACAGGTTGCCGCCGGTGAGGTAGGTGATCGTTGCGTCGGGGTAGGCCAGGCGGATATCGCGCACCGCGCCGGACGTGAGTATGATGTCGCCCATCGCGCCGAGCCGGATGATGAGGATGTGATTCGGCGTCCCCGCCTTGCTGTCTTGGCTTGATTGCATGTCGTCGGACCTGGGGTGGGACGCGAGTATAAGGACACCGGAGGGGTGCAGGCATTCCTGCCTGTCATTCGGCGGAGCCGAACCCCGGCACGAGCATCAGGCCTTCGGCCTGTTGACAGGCAGGAATGCCCGTCCCCCTGAGAATGATGACAGCGGATGCCAGCACCAACACGCCCGATGACGCCGGACGCATCGCCGTCAAGTTCGTCATCAAGAACCCGATCCGGGACGAGATGCCCTGGCGCCGGCAGCTGCCCGACGCGGCGCCGTCCTTTGGCCGGTGCGACTTCACGTTCGACCCCGACGCCCGCGTGTACGACTGGCTCGTGGTCTACGACGAGCTGCCGCCCGAGGGCGAAGCGCTCGCCTGCCCGGCGGCCAACACGGTCCTGGTCACCGCCGAGCCGTCGTCGATCAAGGTCTACGGCAGCGCCTACCTCCGCCAGTACGGCGCGGTGCTGACCAGCCACGAGCCCTGGGCGATGGACCACCCCAACGTGATCCGCAGGATGCCCTGCCTCTTCTGGTTCTACGGCCGGCCGACGACCGACCCCGGCCCGACGCTGACGCACGACGCGCTCGCCGGCATGGCCGTGCCCGAGAAGGACCTGCTGGTCTCGGCGGCGTGCTCGAACAAGCGGATGGGGCATACGCTGCACCGCGCGCGGTTCGACTTCGTGCAGGCGGTCAAGGCCGAGATCCCCGAGATGGACGTGTTCGGCCACGGCGTCCGCCCGATCAATGACAAGGCCGAGTCGCTGGACCGCTACCGCTACCACCTCGCGCTCGAGAACCACTGGGCGCCGCACCACATCACCGAGAAGCTGACGGACGCGTACCTCGGCGGGGCGTTGCCGTTCTACTTCGGCGCGCCCAACGCCGCGGACTACTTCCCGGCCCAGAGCTTTATCCCGATCGATATCCGCAAGCCGGCCGAGTCGGTCGCGGTCATCAAGGAGGCGGTCGCCGACAACGCGTTCGAGGAGCGGCGGGCCGCGGTCGCCGAGGCCAGGCGCCGCGTGCTCGACGAGCACAACCTGTTCGCGGTGCTGGCCCGCGAGATCGAGCGGATGGACAGCGGCGAGCGGGGCGGCGCCGGTGGCCGGCTCACCAACCGACGGGTCTTCCGCAAGCGCCACCCGGTCGGCGCGGTGCGTTACCTCCTTGAGCGGCGCCGCGTGCAGGCCAAGACACGCAGAGCCATGCGTGGGTAGCTGTTTGTAAACAATGAGGGGGACAGGCATTCCTGCCTGTCAACAGGCCAAAGGCCTGATCCGGTCTGTGATTCGGCTGCGCCGAACTGACAGGCAGGAATGCCTGTCCCCCCGGCAGCTTGCTTTCGGAAAAGGCCTAGTCATCCCGCCGCTTGGATCGGCTCTTGTCCGCGTCAACCATCATCGCGACCAGCCGCTGCAGGTTTACCGACGGCTCCCAGCCCAGCACGTCTTTTGCACGTCGCGCGTTGCCGACCAGCCGGGTCGGCTCGGCCGGCCGCATGTAGCGCGGGTCCTGGGTGACGTGCTTTTCCCAATCCAGCCCGGCATGGGAGAAGGCGATCTCCAGGAAGTCGCGCAGCGGGGTGAGCCGGCCGGTCGCGACGACGTAGTCCATCGGCCGGTCGTGCTGCAGCGCCAGCCACATGGCGCGGACGTAGTCGCCGGCAAAGCCCCAGTCGCGCGCGACATCGAGGCTGCCCAGCGCGACGGTGTCCTGCCTGCCCGCGGCGATGCGCGCGACGGCGTTGGTGATCTTGCGCGTGACAAAGGACTTGCTTCGGCGCGGCGACTCGTGGTTGTAGCAGATCGCGTTGCAGGCAAACAGACCGAACGACTCGCGGTAGACGCGGGTGATCTGCACCGCGAAGGCCTTCGCCGCGCCGTACGGGTTGACCGGGTTCATCGGCGTGGACTCGTCCTGCGGGTCGCGGTCGGGGTGGCCGAAGATCTCGCTCGAGCCGATGTTGAGGAACTTGGGCGCGGGGTCCATGTCCCGCAGCAGCTCGAGCAGGCGCAGCGTGCCCATCGCGGTGAACTCGCAGGTCGACTCGGGGATTTCGAAGCTCGCGCCGACGTGGCTCTGCCCGGCGAGGTGGTAGATCTCGTGGGGGTGGATCTTGAAGAGGATCCGGCGGATAGAGGTCGCGTCGTCGAGGTCCGCGTAGTGCAGGAACAGCCGTGTGCCGTAGATCGACGGGTCGAGCGTGAGGTGGTCGAGCCGCGGGCGTTCGGTCAGCGATGAGCGCCGGATGATGCCGTGGACGGTGTAGCCCTTGTCCAGCAGCAGCTCGGTGAGGTACGACCCGTCCTGCCCGGTGATGCCGGTGATGAGCGCGGACGGGGTGTGGTTGGGGTCGCTCATGGGGGTACCGGGTGCTGGGTAGGCCAGCTTACACGGACGCGCCCCACGCTGCCGCGCTAGTCGCCGAACACGACACGCTCGTCGCGGCCAACCGTGCAGCGGAACGCGCGGCCGCCGGGCGGGTCTCGATCGCCTGGGGTCTTGCAACAACGGCCGGCAAGAGCAGGCACAGCCACAGACAACACCGCGTGGGTCTGCTCATCATCGTGCGCCTCCTTGCCGGTCGTCGTGTGTCAGCGTTTGCGTTGGATGTAGTCCAGCGCCTTGGCCTCGTAAGCCGGCGTCCGCAGCCCGACGGCCTTCGCCTCGGCCAGCGCCGTCTCAACCGCGACACCCTCGTCCAGCGCCCGGTACGCCAGCCAGCCGGCGGCCACCCGGTTCGCCGAGCCGCACTTGAGCAGCAGCGGGCGTTCGGCCTCGCGCAGCAGCCGACGCATCTCGTCGAGCCGGGCGTCGGTCAGCTGGTCCGGGCCGTTCCAGGGCAGGTGCACGTACGTCAGGCCCTGCGCCGAGACGGCTTTGGCCTCGTCGTGGTCGGTCTCCTTGTCGAGCCGGAGGTCGATGACGGTCTTGATGCCGCGCTCCTTGAGCAGCGCGTAGTCGCCGGGCCCGGGCTGCCCGGCCAGGTAGATGTCGCCGACGGCGTGCAGGTTGCGCACGGTCCCGCACGTCGCGGGCTCGACCGGGTCGGGGGCGGTCACGGCCCGGCCCTGCTGGCAAGCGCCGAGCACCAGCAGCGAGCAGGCGAGGGCGACAGACGTGAAGCGTTTCATGACCGGCTCCATCGGGGTGCCCGCATGATACCGCCATGAAAAAACCCGCCGGCGGGGGCGGGTGCGTTGATCTGGAATTGGCCCACAGGGACTTGAACCCCGACTGACAGAACCAGAATCTGCTGTGCTACCAATTACACCATGGGCCAGGTGTCGTGCGATCCGGCATGCTAGACCGGCCCACCCAAGGCGTCAACGCGATGGCCGATCGACCCGTTGATTCTAGGGGTTTAGGCGGGCAGCGGGCAGGCGTGGAACGCGTCGATGACGGCCTTCGGGTCGTCGCTGCCGAACAACGCCGAGGCGGTGACCATCGTGTCGACCCCCGCGGCGGCGGCGAGCGGGGCGGTCTGCATGTTCAGCCCGCCGTCCATCTCCACGCGGGTGTGCCGGTCGACGCGCTCGCTGACCCAGCGGGCCTTGTCCAGCACCTCGGGCATGAACTTCTGCCCGGAGAACCCGGGGTTGACGCTCATGATCAGCACGAGGTCGACCGCCTCGAGGTAGGGCGTCAGCGTCTCGGGGTCGGTCGGCGGGTTGATCACGATGCCGGCGGTCATGCCGAGGGCGTGGGCCTGGTCGATGAGCGCGTGGCCATCGATCCCGCCCGAGGGCTTCATCGCCTCGCAGACCTCGACGTGGAACGAGAAGTGGCTAGCACCGGCGCGGGCGAACGGCTCGACGTACTCATCCGGCCGCTCGACCATCAGGTGCACATCGAGGTTGACGTGCGGCAGGTGTCGGCGGACGCCCCGGACCATGTCGGCGCCCATCGTGAGGTTGGGCGCGAAGTGCCCGTCCATGACATCGACGTGTAGCAGGTCCACACCCAGGCCCAGCACGCGCTCGCAGTCCGCGACCATCCGGCCGAAGTCGGCCGAGAGGATCGACGCGGCGACGAGCGGGTGCTTCGGCGGCTGGCGGAGGTCGAGTGTCGGGGGTGTGGTGTCCATGGCGGCGCGGGGGCGGGT
>JANQPR010000001.1 GCA_028285385.1 Phycisphaera sp. | reverse complement strand
CCCCGCCCCGGCGGGGGCATCCCCCGACACGCCCGACGTGGCCTGAGCCGCGCGATCCCCGCCTCGGCGGCGGGAGGAGACCCGACCTTGGCCCTGCATCCCGTCCTCGCCGCGAGCCTCGCCGACAAGGCCAAGCCGCACACGCTCTTCGGCTTCGAGTCGGAATCGCTCACCGTCGGAGTCAACCAGTTCATCTTCATGGGCGTCGTCGCCGCGGCGCTGGCGTTCCTGTTCCTCTGGCTCGCCAGCCGGGCGATCCGCACCAACAACTCCAGCATTGAGGGTCACCTCACCCACGGGCGCATCGCGCAGCTCTTCGAGGCCATACTCGTCTTCCTCCGCGACACGATGACCCGGCCGCACCTCGGCCCGCTCACCGACACCTACATCTCGTACATCTGGACCACGTTCTTCCTCATCCTGTTCGCGAACCTGCTGGGCCTGATGCCCATCGGGCAGACGGTCGCGCTCGTCGCGCACGGCGCGGGGGCCGACAACCACTACGACTACTGGCAGTACTTCGGCGGCCCGGCGATGGCTAACATCTCCGTCACCGCCGCCCTCGCGAGCATCTCGCTGTTCATGATCATCTACGTCGGCGTCAAGCACGGCGGGTCGCACTTCTTTGCCCACTTCGCGCCCGTGCCGATCTGGGGCCTGATGGAAGGCGGCAAGCTGCCGATGCTGCCGCTGGCCTTGTTCCTCGTGGTGCTCGAGGTTGTCGGCCTGTTCATCAAGGCGTCGGTCCTCGCGCTGCGTCTGTTCGGCAACATCCTGGCCGGGTTCCTGGTGATCTCGGCGCTCGTGAAGCTCATCACCGACTTCGACTCGATCCCCGTGGGCATCGGCGTGACGATCGGCGCGGTGGCGATCATGTTCCTCGAGCTGTTCATCGCCTTCCTCCAGACGTTCATCTTCACGTTCCTGACCGTGCTGTTCATCGCCGCCGGGGCCCACGTCCACGGCCACGACGAGCACGACGACGGCCTGGACCACCACGAGCAGTTCCACGACTACGACCCGGACTACGACGGCGAGCCGCACCACGGCATGAACCCCGTGTCGGGCAAGGACGCCAAACCGCTCACCGTCTGACCTGAACCCCCCGCGCCCGCCCCCGGCGCACCCCCCTGACGTCGGGCCGCCGGCTCCCGCCCCCCCACCGCCGGCCAAACGCCCCGGGCGAGCGCGTCGCCCGATCATCCACCCCTTTCATTCGGAGTAGCAACCATGAATGGCATTCTCACCCTCGCCCAAGAGACGGTCACCACGACCGGCGACGGCCTGGTCACCATCGGCAAGGGCATCGGCTTCGGCCTGACCGTGCTCGGCGGCGGCCTGGGCATCGGCAACATCGGCGCCAACGCCGTGCAGTCCATCGCCCGCCAACCCGAAGCCGCCGGCCCGATCGGCACCAACATGATCATCGCCGCCGCCCTCATCGAAGGCCTCGCCGTCATCTCGATGGTCCTCCTCGCCTTCGTCGTCTGAGCCAACCCACGACCGTTCGCCCGCGCCGGCCCACCGCCGACGCGGGCCTTCTCCCCCTCCCGTCTCGTACGAACCCCGCCCATGCCACACCGCCCCTCCACCGTCGCCCTGCTCTGCGTCCTGATCGCCGGCGTCGTGCTGCTGCTCACCGCCGACCCTGCGCTCGCGGCCGAGGCCGCGAAGGACGCCCCCGGCAAAGGCGAACAAGAGTCGTCGCTGCTCTCCTTTGACGTCGGCTCCTACATCTGGAAGCTGATCATCTTCGGGGTGTTTTTCCTGCTGCTGGCCAAGTTCGTCTGGCCGCCGATCCTCAAAGGCCTGCAGGACCGCGAGCAGAAGCAGCGCCGCGACCTGCAGGACGCCGAGCGTGCCGCCAAGGAAGCAGACAAGACGCTGGCTGAATACAAGCAGCAGCTCGCCGAGGCGCAAAAGGAGGCGCAGCGGATCGTCGACGAGTCGCGAACCGCGGCCCAGCAAGTCGCCGCGCAGGTCAAGGCCGATGCGGACCGCGACGCCCAGCAACGGATCGAACGCGTGCAGAAGGAGATCGCCGCCGCCAAGGAATCCGCGTTGGCGGACATCTACGAGCAGTCGGCTGAGCTCTCGACCCAGATCGCCAGCCGCATCCTGAAGCGCGAGCTCAACCCGCAGGACCAGCAGGGCCTCGTCACCGAGTCGCTCCAGCAGATCCAGGCGAACCGGAACTAACACGATGCCCGACACCCCCCAGGCCAACGAGGTCGGCAAGCTCTACGCCACGGCGCTCATCGAGATCGCCGACGAGCAGGGCAAACTCGACGCGGTCGCCGAGCAGGTCGACCAGCTCGGGCAGTTGCTCCGCGACAACGACGACCTGGTCACGCTGATGAAGACCCCGGCCCTGTCCGCCAACGACCGGGCCGGCGTGATCCAGCGGCTGTTCGAGGGAAAACTCGACGACGCCGTCTACAAGCTCCTGCAAGTGATGAACCGAAAGGGCCGGGCCGCCGAGTTGCCGGCCATGGTCGCGTCGTTCCGGGAGCTGGTTGACGACCGTCGGGGCATCGTCGCCGTCGACGCGTTCGTCGCGTCGGAGCTCGACAACGCTACCGCCGACCGCGTCCGCGCCGAGATCGGCCAGGCGCTCGGCGACAAGACCGTCAACCTGACCCAGCACGTCGACGAGTCGCTCATCGGCGGCCTCAAGGTCCGCATCGGCGACCAGCTCATCGACGCCTCCGTCGCCTCGCAGCTGCGGACGATGCGGCAACAACTGATCGAAGCGGGCCGAGCGCGAGCCGCGGCCGCCTCCACCAACTAAGCCCCCAGACAGGATCCGCAGATTTCACAGATTGCGCAGACTGAGTTCGGCGTCCCGGTTCGATTCTGATCGACGCCATCTGCGAAGCCTGCGGTTGGAAGAACCACGAGAGCACCATGAAAATCGACACCTCCGAGATCACGTCCGTCATCAAGCAGGAAGTCGCCAACTTCGGCGCCGCCCTCGAGGTCAGCCAGGTCGGCACCGTCGTCGAGGTCGGCGACGGCATCGCCCGCGTGTACGGGCTGTCCAACGCCATGGCCGGCGAGATGCTCGAGTTCGAGACCGACACCGGCGAGAACGTCCTCGGGCAGGTCATGAACCTCGAGACCGACATCGTCGGGGCCGTGCTCTTCGGCGACTACGAGGGCATCTCCGAGGGCTCGACCGTCAAGGCCACCGGGCAGCTGCTCTCCGTCCCCGTCGGCGAGGGCGTGCTCGGCCGGGTCGTCGACGCGCTCGGCCGACCGATCGACGGCAAGGGCCCGATCCAGTCGCACCAGTCCGCGAAGGTCGACATCATCGCGCCCGGCATCGCCGCCCGGCAGCCCGTGACCCAGCCGCTACAGTTCGGCGTCAAGGCCGTCGACTCCATGATCCCCGTCGGCCGCGGGCAGCGCGAGCTGATCATCGGCGACCGCAAGACCGGCAAGACCGCCGTCGCCGTCGACGCCATCATCAACCAGAAGTCCACCCACGAGGGCCACCCCGACGGCCCGGTGTACTGCTTCTACGTCGCGGTCGGGCAGAAAGACTCGACCGTCGCCGGCGTGGTCGCCGCGCTCGAAGAGCACGGCGCGATGGAGTACACCACCGTGATCAACGCCTCGGCGTCGACCCCCGCGCCGATGCAGTACATCGCGCCCTACGCCGGCACCGCGATGGCCGAGTTCTTCATGAACGGCGGCAAGCACGCGCTGGTCGTCTACGACGACCTCTCCAAGCAGGCCGTCGCCTACCGCCAGCTCTCGCTGCTGCTCCGCCGCCCGCCCGGCCGAGAGGCCTACCCCGGCGACGTGTTCTACCTGCACTCCCGCCTGCTCGAACGCGCGACCAAGCTCTCCGACGACAACGGCGGCGGCTCGCTCACCGCGCTCCCGATCATCGAGACGCAGGAGGGCGACGTCTCGGCCTACATCCCGACCAACGTCATCTCCATCACCGACGGCCAGATCTACCTCGAACCCGACCTGTTCTTCGCCGGCGTCCGCCCCGCGATCAACGTCGGCATCTCCGTCTCCCGCGTCGGCGGCAACGCGCAGATCAAAGCGATGAAACAGGTCGCCGGTTCGCTGCGTCTCCAGCTCGCCGCCTACCGCGAGCTCGAGGCCTTCGCGCAGCTCGGCACCGACCTCGACGCCGCGACGCAGGCGCAGCTCACCCGCGGCGAACGCATGGTCGAACTGCTCAAGCAGCCGCAGTACCACCCGATCGACGTCATCGATCAGGTCATCCAGATCTACGCCGGCGGCGAGGGCTTCCTCGACGACCTCACCGTCGAAAAGGTCCAGCCGTTCGCCACCGCGCTCACCGAGCACTTCGCCGGCCCCGCCAAGGCCATCCGCGACGAACTCGCCGAGAAGAAGGCGCTCGACGACGACCTCAAGGCCAAGCTCACCGACGCGATCAAGAGCTTCAAGGGCGGCTGGTCGGGCTGACCGACCGGCCGGGGCGCGATGCGCATCCTGCTGCTCTGTAGTTGGCAGAGCTACAACATCGGAGACATCGCCCACACGCCCGGCGCGTGGGGGGTGTTGCGCCGCCACTTCCCCGAGGCCGAGGTCACGCTCTGGCCGGGGCCACTGGAGCACGGCGTCAACAAAATGCTGGCGACGCGCTGCCCGGGGATGGCGGTGCTGGACCCGTCCGACGGGGCGGCCGTCGACGCCGCGATCGACGACGCCGACCTGATGCTCCACGGCCCGGGGCCGAACCTCATCCGCCCTCCAGACATCCGTCGCTGGCTCGACCGCACCGACAAGCCCTTCGGCGCGCTCGGCGTCACGCTCGAACGCATCGAAGATCACCGGCGAGACCTTGTCGAGGGCGCATCGTTCATCTTCACCCGCGAAACCAAGAGCCTCGACGTCCTGCGCGCCTCGGGCATCGCCCCGCCCGTCACCGGCTTTGCGCCCGACGCCGTCGCCGCGCTGCCGATCGTCGACGAGGCCGCCGGACGGGCGACGCTCGAACGCTTCGGCCTCGAACCCGACCGCTTCGTCTGCGCCGTGCCGCGGTTGCGGTACACCCCGTACCACACCTTCAAGCCCGGCATGGGGTGGTCGGACGAACGCATCCGCCACGTCGAAGACGTCAACGACCGCCACACCGCTTCGGACCACGCGCTGCTGGTCCACGCGCTGCGCTCGCTGCTCGAACAGACCGACCTACAAGTCCTGCTCTGCCCGGAGATGACGTATCAGGTGCCGCTGCTCGAGTCGTTGCTGCGCGAACCGCTGCCGACCGCGTTGCGGGACCGCGTGCACAACCTCGGCCGGTACTGGCTGCCCGACGAGGCCGCCGCGGTGTACGGCCACGCCGCGTCGGTCGTCAGCATGGAGTGCCACTCGCCGCTGATCGCCCTGGCCCGCGGCACGCCCTGCCTGCACCTCCGCCAACCCGAGGACACGATCAAGGGCCAGATGTACCACGACCTCGGCCTGGGCGGCTGGCTGTTCGAGATCGACGCCGCCGACCCGGACGCCCTCGCCGACACGCTGCTGGCTCAAGTAAACGACCGCCCCGCCGCCGACGCGACGATGCGCAACGCACAGGCCCGCGTCGAGAAATCTCTTGCAAGCGCCGCCAACGCGATCCACGCTGTCGTTCCGCACGACAGCCATTAACGACTCGAAGCCGCGGGTCAACAACCTTCGCGGCTGCCCTACTTCAGTTCCACCGACCAGTACGCGTTGTCGAGGAACTGCTTCCAGCTCGCGTACTTTTCGTGGCCGACTCGGACGCTCAAGAGCGGGTTGCGTTTCGGCTTCACGGGCTTGCGCACCAGCGGCATGTGCGCCTGACGGGGGGTGCGACCGCCTTTCTTGCTGTTGCACGTCACGCAGCAGCACACCAGGTTTTCCCAGCTCGTGCCGCCGCCCTGGCTTCGCGGGGTGACGTGGTCCAGCGACAGCTCGGTCGTCGGGAACTTCTTGCCGCAGTACTGACAGGTGTTCTTGTCGCGCGCGAAGATGTTGCGGCGGTTGAGCTTGACGCCCGCGGTCGGGACGCGGTCGTAACCCAGCAGACGGATCACCTTGGGCACGGGGATGTCCATCCGCACGGTGCGGACCCACTCGTAGTGCCCCTCGGACTCGCGCTCGAACCGGGCCTTGGCGGCGGCGAGTTCGGTCCAGGACGCAAAATCGTGCCCGGCGAAGCTGCCATCATCGACGCGGATGACCTCGGCCATGTCGCGGACGAGCATCGCGAACGCCCGCCGGGCGTCGACGACGCGGATCGCCATCCAGAGCTTGTTGAGGACCAAGACGTGGCTGTCCAGCGCGGTGGCCAGGACCCGGGCGGGGTCGGCGGCCGACGCCTGGGCAGCCACGGCTGTGCCGCCGGGGCGGACCCCGTGGCTCCTTCCGTTCATCGACGCATTGGGCTTCACAACGGGCTTCATACGCCGGTTCCCCTCCGTGGGGTTCAAGACGGGACAAACAAACCTAACCCATGCCCGGGCCGGGGTCTAGCCGTGGAGGCCGATCCGGTGTTGGTTTTGGGTGAGCGGCGCGGCAAAAGCAGGAAAACGGGCAACACAAGAAACGCGGGAGCTCGAAGGCACGCGGCCCGAGCCACGTCGCCGAGGACCGCCGCCCAGACTCCCTGCATTCCCAGGCTTTCGTGCGTTTCCCGCGTTTGTCCCCGGTTTGTCGACCAACCCGGGGCGCGGTACGTTGCTCGGCTCCCCGGGCGAATGCCGGAGCGGCCAAACGGGGCGGACTGTAAATCCGCTGGCTTACGCCTACGGTGGTTCGAATCCACCTTCGCCCATTTCGTTGACGTTGGATGACACGGCACCGTTCGCCTCGACGGTGCCGTATTCGTGACCGCAACGCCGCCTCCCAGCGCCCGTGGAACTCGCTGAATGCTCGTGGACGGCTTGGCCGATTTTGCGACACGCGTCCGAGAATGCAGGGCGTGCGTTGCGCTCGCGCGCCCTTGATCGCGCCAGAACGCAGGGTTTACCAACCGACTGGCGAAGGGGTGGCGAAACGATTGACGGCGATGGCTTGGGGTCCGCAACGGGTCGATGCCTTGGGGAGACGTTTTCCCCCAAAGAGGCACGACCATGTTGTTCGTTAATGCCAATCAGTGGAATCCCAGCGCGCGGGGTCGGGGTGGGGTCGGCCGGTGGTTCGCGTGTGGGTTGGCCGCGTTGCTGGTGTTGTTGTGCGCTACGCGCGCGGCGGCCGCGCCGCCGAAGGTGTACGGCGTGTCCGACGGGCAGACCGTCACCGGGCCCGTCGTGATCTGGGC